>JBCCFB010000191.1:0-12296 GCA_039029995.1 Planctomycetota bacterium | reverse complement strand
GTCCTCGACAAGCTCAAGATAACTGCTTCCACGAAACTGGATGGCATCAGCGACAAAAAGTGGAATACGCTTCTTTACAACGATTCGCCCAAAGCTCCCGGGCTCGTGCTGGTACTGGAAAAGGAACTGGCGACGACGACAAGAGCCGGCCGTCAGGAGCAACTGGAAGATTTGCGTTCAGATGTCGTTTGTCAGACGTGTCAGGGCACTAGATTGTCTGCTCAGGCCAATTCAGTTCTCATCAACGACAAAACGATCAGCCAGATATGTGCACTTCCGGTAGAAGAAGCGGTCACGTTTTTTGAAGACCTCGAATTTGAAGGTAACCGCGCGATCGTCGCTGCGCCGGTTCTTAAGGAGCTTCGTCAGCGAATCAGATTCCTGAATCAGATCGGCGTCGGATACCTGACACTTGACCGGCGAGCTGATTCGCTCAGTGGCGGCGAATTCCAGCGCGTCCGGCTCGCCGCGAGCATCGGTTCAGGGCTGACAAGCGTCTGCTACGTGCTCGACGAGCCGTCGATCGGCTTGCATCCGCGTGACAATGACCGGTTGATCGAGTCGATCCGGAATCTGCAGCAGGCAGGGAATTCGATCATCGTCGTAGAACATGACGAAGCGATGATGCTGGCGGCTGATCATCTGATCGATATCGGGCCGCGAGCGGGGAAAAACGGCGGGCAGATTGTTGCTGCAGGGACACCGGACGAGGTGGCAGCGTGCACGTCCAGTCTCACTGGAGACTATCTTGCCGGTAGAGAAATGATCGAGGTTCCTATGGTTCGTCGTGCTGCGGCAGGGCAGGGGAGCTGGATCGAAGTTAAAGGTGCGTCAGGATTCAACCTGCAGAACGTTGATGTTGCGATTCCGCTAGGCGCGCTTGTTGTCGTGACCGGGGTCAGCGGCAGCGGGAAGAGTACGCTGATCAATCGCACGGTTTATCCTGCAGTAGCCAGGCATCTTGAACTGGCAGCTCCTCGAAGTGAGAAATTTAAATCGATCGACGGCATCGACAATATCGATAAGCTGATTCCGATCGATCAGAAGCCGGTTGGAAGGACTCCAAGAGGCTGTGCGGCAACGTATACAGGTGTCTTTGACGAAATCCGCAAAGTCTTTGCGGCAACAAAAACGGCGCGGGAAAAAGGCTTCACGCATTCGAGGTTCAGCTTCAACTCTTCGCGCGGCTGGTGCCCGGAGTGTCGTGGACACGGACTGCAGCGGATCAAGATGAACTTTCTGGCTGACATGTTTGTCAAGTGCGATACGTGCAACGGCCGCAGGTTCAATATGCAGACCCTACAGGTCCGCTATAACGACCTGACGATCGCAGATGTTCTTGAACTTCGAGTCTCCGAGGCACTTGAGTTTTTTGAGAACTTCAGCCGGATTCACCGGATCGTCAGAAGCCTTGACGATGTCGGACTTGGTTATCTGCCTTTAGGTCAGCCGTCAACAACACTGTCGGGAGGCGAAGCCCAGCGTATCAAGCTGGCTACGGAACTGGCGCGAACCCAGACCGGTGACACGCTCTATCTGCTCGATGAACCGACAACGGGGCTGCATCACGATGATGTGAAGCGATTGCTCGGTGTCCTGATGCAACTGGTCGAATCCGGAAACACGGTGATTGTGATCGAGCACAATCTGGATGTGATAAAAAGCGCGGACTGGATCATCGACATGGGACCCGGTGGTGGAAAACATGGTGGCACGGTGGTCGCAACGGGAACACCCGAGGATGTGGCGCGGATTGAGGAGTCATACACCGGACAGTTCTTGCGTGAACTGCTGAAAAAGCGGTAAGTTGTTCCCATCGGTCAGCGCGTCGCATCTGTATAAGCTGATTGCCCCCGAGATCAGTGAACTTTTTGGTCAAACTACTTTCGCCCAACCAAGGTCTACTCCGTGCGTCAGATTTATCTCGATTACAACTCAACAACACCAGTGGCTCCGGAAGTTGTCGAGGCGATGACACCGTTTCTTGCCGAGCATTTCGGGAATCCCTCGAGTTCTCATTCACGCGGTCGTGCGGCAAGTGAAGCGATCGTTGACGCTCGCAGTAAAGTTGCTGGATTGATTGCGTGCGATCCGCGCGAGATCGTGTTTACAGGGTGTGGCAGCGAAAGCAACAACCTCGCGATCAAAGGTGTGCTGATGCGTCACCTTCCTGAAGGCTCAGCCCATCTGGTTATTTCCGCAATCGAACACGCGGCGGTCAGTAAGCCCGCAGCTTTCTTGAAACGACTTGGCGTCGATGTCACGGTTGTCGGCACCGACTCAAACGGAGTGGTTTCGCCGGCAGAAGTTGAGAAAGCGTTGCGGACCGATACGCGGCTGGTCTCGATCATGCACTCCAACAACGAGATTGGAACGATTCAGCCGATTCGTGAGATCGCAGAGATCTGTCATCGAAAGGGAGTGCTTGTTCATACCGACGCTTCTCAAAGTACGGGCAAACTTCCATTGATGGTGGATCTGCTGGAAGTCGACATGATGACACTCGCAGGACACAAATTTTACGCGACCAAGGGAATCGGTGTGTTGTTTGTTCGAGACGGTCTTGAACTAGAGCCACTTATTCACGGTGCGGATCATGAGAATGGCATGCGTGCCGGAACGGAGGCGACGGCAGCGATTGTCGGAATCGGAGCCGCAGCTCATCTTGCCTATGGCCACCTCGACGAGAATGTTGAGCGGATGACGGGACTACGCGATCGTTTACAGGAAGCGCTTTCTGAAGGTGTAGACGACCTGATCGTAAATGCAGCTGATGCAAAAAGGCTTCCGAACACGTTGAGTGTCGCGTTTCCCGGTGTCAGCGGTTACGAGCTACTGTCCAGGGCCCCGGAGGTTCTGGCTTCAACCGGACCTGCCTGCCACAGCGCCGGTGACTTCGAATCGCCGACCTTGAAGGCAATCGGACTGAGTCCCGACCGTGCCCGTGGAGTCGTGCGGCTATCCCTCGGAGCGCACACAACTGCCGAAGAAGTTGATTCGGCGGCTGAACTCCTTGTCAGCGCGTGGGAAGCGATGAACCTGTAAAGAGCGCATAAGATTCACGTCACCGGCAACTCGTATTCTGGAGGCGCAATTGAACTCAGTCTGGCTGGCATTGATTCTATTCACATACCCCTCATTCGACGCTGATTGCAGTTGTCAAGCAATGGTTGTGTATCCGTCAGCATTGAGAACGGGCATCTGTAATCCGAATCAGGACCCTGCGTACGATGCCGGTCAGCTTGAAACCTTCCTGATGTTTGAAGCGTTCATTCCGACGCTCGAATTGTCTGATGAACAGATGCGGCGATTTCGCGAATCTGCAAAACGCATGCTGGTTCGGCGAACAGAGATCGAACTAGAGTTTCGCAGCGAGCCGGAATTGGCAAGGCAACGAATCACGGCCTTGCAACATTGTACTGAGACTTTTGCCAATGACCTGCTCGAACTTCTTGAGCCCCGGCAGCTGCAACGAATAGGCTTGTTTGAGAGGCGATTCAGGTTTGCGACGCAAACCAGGCGTTACACAACGTTTTGTATTCAAGAACGACAGGTCCTCGAACTTGATGAATCCCAGGTCAACGAGGTATTGAAACTTCAGGAGAAAATCGATGCCGCGGTCATCGAAGAAGTTGAACCATTCAGAGAACGAATTCAAGGTCTGGTGAAACTCGAAAGGGAAGAAGTTGAACGTGTCCTTGAACCTTTACAGGTTCAGATCCTGGTCGACATGTTTGGGCAGGATTATCGCGGTGCCCTTCTTGAGCCTGCAGATCGTGCCTTCGGAGTATATTCGAAGCGAAATTTTCTTAGAACTTCTGACGTTTTTAGCCACGAGTATTACGGGCTGGAAAGACCATCAACAAATCAAGTTGTAGTTGATGAGGATTTACATGAGACTCGTCGTGCAATGTGGATCTTGAGCGGGATCGTTTTCAATTCAGCTGTCGTCGGGGATCTCGAACCGACGCGGGAGCAACTTAGTGAGCTCGAGCGGATAGAAGAAGAGCATCGCGGAAGCTCGATGGCGGTAGCGACATTGAGAAAAGTGATGGACGTCCTTGTGCCTGACCAGCAACGAAGAGTTATCCAGCTCTACACGCGTTCGCTGTTTTCAATGGCAACCGGCGGGCGTCTAGCCGTCTATGTGAGGCAGTTTATAGCTGAGGACCTTGTACTGTCAGACGCCCAGATCGACGAGCTCGCGCGTGTTGCTTCAGCTCTGGATGAGCGGTTTGATGCCGAATGTGAGGTGTATCATCACAACGCCTTTCGCGTTTTCAACGAAGAGAAGTCTGAGTGCATGCGGATCTTACGTCCGGAGCAGGTTGAGATCGTGAATCAGTTGCTGGGAGAGGGCTTCGATGACTTTGAATTCGGCACAGCAGCAGGGGACGCGATTTCAAAGTATCTTGTCGACGCCTATTCCGATCCGGATTCGGACTCGCCGAACCGTTAAGTGCGAGTCAGGCGCGCACAAAAAAAAGCAGCCGACCTGATGATGGTCGGCTGCCGTATTTTGAACCGGATCAGATCCGGTTGATTTTCTTCAGAGCAAAAGCTTACTGAGTTACTGCTTCAGCTGCTGGAGCTGCTGCAGGCATCTCGGCTGGCATTGCTGATGGCATAGCTGATTCCATGCCCATGGTGCTGTAACCAGCGTCGTAGCTTCCGCCGTTGCATCCGCAACCAGCGTCGTATCCACCGCAGTTGTCGTATCCGCCACAGCTGTTGTTGCAACCGCTGTTGCAGCACAGACCTGAGAACAGACCACGAACGCGGGAGATAACGCCACGCAGACGACCGCGAAGCTGGAATCCACAGCCACATCCGGCTCCGAATCCACCGCAACCGTTGCCACATCCGTTACCGAATCCGCCGCAACCGTTTCCGTAACCGAAGCCGCCGCCGAATCCGTTTCCGCATCCGTCGCCACAGCCGTTACCGAATCCGTAGCCCATGCCACCACCGTAGTATCCGCCATCATTGCAGCCGTTGTAGGCAACAGCCGGTGCTGAGTAAACAGTTACCGGAACTTGCTGCTCGACGCAACGAGGAACGCGAACACATACTGTGTAAGGAACTTGCTGGCAGACAGTCCGTGGACGACGAACTGTTCGCATTTCAGTTACTGTACGGCATGTTGTGTAAGGAACCTGACGCTGACGGGTTTCGCAAACCATCCGACGGGTGGTGTGCGGTACCTGACGTGTCTTCTGCTCGCATACCCAGCGTGTAACGCACTGGTTAACAGTACGCTGACGTGTTTCGCAACGGTATGTGCAGTAAGGCACCTGACGTGTGCGCTGTTCGCAAACCCAACGTGTAACGTTGATTGTGCGTGTCTGCGGCTCGCAAACCCAGCGACGTGTTGTGCAAGGAACCTGACGTGAGCGTGTTTCGCAACGGTAAGTTGTCACGCAGTAAGGAACTTGCTCGCAACGTGTCTCGCAGCGGTAGCGAGTGCAAGGAACCTGACGTGTTTCGCATGTTGGAACCCAGACGCGCTTGCAGCATGTGCGAGGCGGAGTCTGGCAGCAAACGCGACGGCAGCTTCCAGGGCAGTAAGTGCGACGGCAGGTGCACGGATCGTACGACCATGAACCAGGTGAGCGAACTACGCGAGAGTAGCTGCGACCTGGAACGGTGTACTGCTGTGTCTGCCATGAACCACCACGAACGGTGACATTTCGCATCTCAGTGTATGGAACGCGAACTGTACGGGTAACCGTACGCATACGCTGTTCCTGCTGAGGAATACGAACTGTGTAGTTCTGAGTTCGCATATGTGTTTCGCAAACCATGCGACGGGTGTTGTATGTCACCTGACGCTGTTCACAAACCGGACGACGAACGTTGTAGCAGACAGTACGCATCTGCTGAACTGGAACGCGAACGGTGTAGTTGACTGTACGCGGAATCATCTCCTGAACAGGACGACGAACCGTGTAAGTCTGTGTATGCATTGTTGTTTCGCATACAGGTCGCTGAACAGTGTAGTTCACAGTGCGGTAGGCAACTTCACGTACCTGACGCTGTACTGGAACCTGCTGTTCTTCCCAGACTGTGTTTCTAACAGTCCGGTGACGGGTTACTTGCTGTGTGTCCCATACCGTACGGCGGACAGTCCGCATTACGGTGTAGCCGCAGTCGTTGCCTGCTGCGCCGATAACAGCGCCGCCAGCCTGACCACCAGCCATAGGAGCGACTGCTCCAATCATTCCGTAGCCGGCGCCGCCACAACAGCATTGGCCCCAGCCGAAGCTGGCCGACAGTACAGCAGCCACAGCTACCGTTGTCAGCAGACTTCTAACCAATTTCATGTTTGTTCTCCCAAAACAAGATGTTTCAACCAATATGGAGGCGGCATCTGGTCTGACGAATACAATCGTCATGCCTTCCTGTTTCACTGAATCGCCGAAGTGATTCCGGTCACGTATCCTGCCGCGAATGTCATCAACAACGAAAATCCAGACATCTCCGAGTCTGGCCTTGAAATAGGCCCTCCTGTTGTAGGTCAAAATCGGGCAATTGGAGCGTCAGGGTTGAATGGGCTATATGATTGCAATAAGAAAAAACATAATGATGGTTCAACTTTGCCGGTTGTACCGGCTTTGGTCGTCCGGACTGTCCTGACACCTGGTCTTTTTGCAGCACCAGGCTATGCAGAACGCGTGATTCCTGTGGTTGAGAATGAGCCGCTTGAGGAAATCTTGCCGATCGGGTGAATCAAGAAATTGGGGGGACGCTCACCACCAGTTGGGGTGGTAGGAGTCGAGTTGTGACTGCCAGAACTAAAGGTCTGAAGACTCGAGCAATTTGCGTTGATTCTGCCGGATCGGAGTTATCACGCATTGAAGTTGCTATTCCGGGGATTTAGCCTTACCGGGCTGACCTGCACTTACCCGTTCGGGCTGACCAACAAATACGATTGAAGCGCAAGCAAAAAAGACTGAGACCTCCATCGGTGGAGGAGGCTCAATTTCGGGGAAAAGCGTGCGGAACGAAGGAGCAGTCAGCGGTAAACAATGGGCGGGGAGCAATGAGCAAAGTCAACCAGCAATTGTTCGAGCCGGCGATTTCAGCTCGGCTTCAACGCCATTTGCAAACGGTGCCGACAACAAAGCGCGACAACAAGGCGCCAGGCTAACTACGACATGAGCAATTCGGAATCCAATGTGCCAAAAGCGGTAGTCAACAGGCTCAGTCTGTACCTGCGCGAATTGCAGCATATCGAGCGATCGGGAAAAAAGACAATCAGCTCGACCAATCTGGGCAGGCGGCTCGGGATCACGGCCGCTCAGGTACGCAAGGACTTCACCTATTTCGGTCAGTTCGGCTATCCGGGCATCGGTTACCGATGCGAAGAATTGATTCGTGAAATACGCCGGATTCTCGGCACCGATCGCGAGTGGTCGGTCGCTCTGGTCGGCTGTGGAAATCTTGGCCAGGCCCTGCTGGGCTACCGTGGATTCGAAAAACAGGGCTTCCGGGTGGTGGCGGCTTTTGACGTCGATCCGGCTATCGTTGGAACCAGAATCGAGGATTTGGAGGTCTTCCATCTCGACCGCGTTGCCGAGGTCGCCAACGAAAGAAAGATCCGTCTGGCCATTCTTGCCGTGCCCGCTTCAGCCGCCGCTGAGGTCGTTCAGAGCCTTCAGGCCGCCGGAATTACGGGAATCCTGAATTTTGCGCCAGTGACGCTGAAGCTGAACCTTCCGCTGACAGTCAGTGTCCAGGAAGTGGACCTTGCAATGGAGCTGGAACAGCTCGCATTTGCCGTTGTAAAGCAAGGCGAAAGACAATAAAATTCTCCCCGATTGATGAGCAATCGTCGGTCACAGTATTGCCCGGTGGTGTAATGGTAACACTACGGATTTTGGTTCCGTCATTCTAGGTTCGAGTCCTAGCCGGGTAATCTCAAGCCCGCAGCCATGCTGCGGGCTTTTTTTGCGCCTGCACTTACGCGTTCGGATCCATCATCTCATCAGCCTTGCTCGTTTTTCCAGAAGACTGCTCACGTATTGATTGCCGTTACGTAGATTGAATTTGTCCAGATCCGGCGTGAAATACCGGCTCAGCCATGACTCGAGCCGCGCGGTTGCGACAACGCCGGATGACGAAACCGGAATCCCTTCCGGCATAGCGGATTCAATCGAATCCGCAGGAATTTTTAGCGTGACCTCGCTTCTGCCTTCGTTTTGAAGCCGTTTCATAGCCAGCGAAACTGCATGGCTGAAAAACAACCGGTCGGCTTCGCTATGAGCTACTAGCCCTGCCATCAATGTCCTATCGATGATACTCAGCGCGCTTGTTGATTCCCCGATGCAGGCGTAAAAGGCGATTGCCTGACTGACGGAGTCGAGGTATCTGAGATTGCCAACCACCGAAGGGACGATCCTCGCGCATAGCTTCCCGGCAAATTGTTCCTGTCCGCATTCGAGCAGAGGAAAAAGCGCTGCGGTAACAAAATGATTGAATACACCTTCCGCTCTCGCCGGGTTCTCCCAGATCGGCTCCAGCTTTTCCAGTGCTTCTTCAGCACGGTCAAAGTAGAAGAGCAACTCAATGTCGAAATACAGTTCCCATGCGTGCGATTCTGAAAACCTGTCTCGAACACATTTCTGACCCAGTTCCGACAACTCGACGGCACGATCCGGGTGTCCCATCGACAACTCTGAACCGGCCGCAATCTGATAAACGGCCCGCGGACTGGCGCCGGCTGCGGAGTAGCGTTTCAACACGTCCGCAAGAAGTGCTTCGAACTGTTCGTAGGTGATGGAATTGAAGTTCGGTATCCAGGTAACGGCATGTTTGCATTGCCACAACGCCACGTCGAATTCGATCTGATGAGGTTGTATCTCATTGCGGTCTATTGCAGCGAGGCACCAGGTCAACGCGGCCAGCATCGGACGTGGAATTCCACTGCGGAAGCACGCACGAATAAGCTCTGTCCGGCCAACAAACTGTTCCTGCACGGTCAGATGAACGTCTGCGATTCGAATTGCCTGCTCAATGAGCTCGACGCAGACCTTGCCCGGCGGCAATTCGTTGGATTGAATGATCAACCGTTCAAATTCACTTGCGTAGCTCATCTGCTTCATTCTACCGGCGATTTTTCCAAATACTTGCCGACCCGCCAGCGCGTGTTCATCAGGCTCATCGCCTCCATCGTACGGGAGCGATTTCATGAGTATTTCGAATTTGGTTCAGATAAGGCTTCGAATGTGTCCAGGTGGTGGGGAATTGAAGGCGAAGAAGAACTGCTGAACCGGGAAGATCAATACAGCAACGTGGTTTTTCGAAATTCGATCCGGAATCTTTGGCCATGCGCCGCCTGGAACCGGATTCAAAGTACGAGGGACGTTTCCCTCTTTGTTAACACAGGTAAAAAACTGAGATTCGCCGGGGAAGGAATGCCCTGCAAATCAAAGTTGGCTTTGGCCAGAAAAATGCAACTGCGTATAATCGGTGCTGCTTGGGTGTAATGGCTGCGTTTGTGACCGTTCACTCAAAAAACACGCCAAATTCCAACTCTGGAAATTACCTATTCGTCACCAACGGCATGACTGACTCGGCAATTGGGGAACAAAGGCGTTTTTCAACGTTTGATTCAAGACTTTTCCTCAGCTGAATCGTATGGTGACGCGAGCCAATTGCGAAATTCCATCCGTGTTGACTCAACTTTGATCTGTAACTGAAATTCGAGTTCCAAACGCCCCACCGGCGTGATCACCTCGACTGGAGTGCGAAAATGCTTTCTGTTGCGTCACATAAACGGTCCGCCCTTCTCAAGAACTGCGTGGTTGCAGCCTCTACGATTGCTTTGTTCGCATTCGCGGCACCGGTCTTTGCTGTCCAATACCAACAAGGCTACGGCTACCCTCAACAGGGTTACGCTCAGCCACAATACGGCCAGTACCAGCAGCCTCAATACGGTCAGCAGCAGTACGGCCGGCCACAGTACCAGCAACCTCAATACGGCCAGCCTGCTCAGCAGACTTTCGCCGGCCAGCAGCAGTCGAGACAGATAGTCGGCTACGACCAGTACGGACGACCGGTTTATTCTCAGCCTGCCAACCAGGGCACAAACGGAACAATGACTTCCGGTCACTGGTCAACGTCCCTTCAACCAACCGATCGAGAGCATGATTTCGGTAGCGTTGCCAAAGGTTCCCGGCAGGAACATATTTTTGAATTTGAAAACACGCAGGACTGCGACATCCAGTTAACGAGTGTTCGTGCGAGTTGTGGATGTACGAAGCCGGAAGTTCTGACGAGTACCGTAGGTCCGGGCGAAACTGCTCAGGTGCTGACGGTATTCGACACTTACTTCAAGCCCGGTGAGAAAAGGGCAACCGTTACTGTCGCCATTACGAAAATGAACGGCTACAGCGAATACGGTGAAGTCCAGTTTGCAATTCGTGGCGACATCCGGCAGGACGTTGTGCTGAATCCAGGTAAAGTCAGTTTCGATGGCATTGAACCGGAAACAGAATCCCAGCGGACTGTGAACGTCATGTACGCTGGTAATCCTCAGTGGCGGATTCTGGATGTGAGATCAACGAATCCGAATCTAACTGTTGAAGCCAGAGAAACCCGTCGCGACCATCAGGCGCGCCGGGTTGACTACGAACTGGTTGTCCGTATTAACGGTGACCAGCCTATCGGTCTTTTCTCCGATCAGTTGACTCTGATCACCAATGACAACAACACGACAGAAATGAACGTCAACGTTGAAGGCACCATTAAGGCGATGCTTGAGTCATCGCCGGTTCGTCTCGGTCTTATATCACTCGACCAGGATGTAGAGCGCAAGCTCATTCTTCGCGGTGCAGAGGCATTTGAGATCCAGGAAGTTCGTGTTGGAAACCAGAAAATTTCGTTCACCGACTGTAGTGAAGGCAAACGCGGTACACTGCACGTGTTGAGCTACTCGCTTGACACTTCAGATCCAGGATTGATTGAAAGCGAGATAACCATCGTTTCTGATCTTCCCGGTCAGGCAGAAGCCGTCATTCCGTTTTCTGCTAACATCGTTCAGAGAACAGTGACGAACTAGCTTCGATCGCTTGGTGCAAAATAAGGCGTCCGTCGCAAACACGCTGCCAAATGGCAGCGTGTTTTTTTTGTCGTGTTTTTGCACTTAAAATGGGCGCGACGCGAGGATTTTCGCCGCCGGTTTTTACGGGCTCGAAACGCGGAACTCGCGAATGCCAATGTACGAATGCCAATGTATAGGCGGGTGTATAATTGCAGACGGTCAGTCTTCCATTGACTCAAAAATATGGACGAATCCGCCGGATTCATTGCTGGCATCGCGACCGCTCTCTTCTACATTTGGCGGCTCCGGCTAAAATTGTATTATGCTCATCGAATTCACTTGCAACAATCTGACTGGCTTCGACCCTGCCACCGGACGGAGCGCTCCTTGCGGCGCGCGACTGGTAGCGCCGGAAGACAAAATCGGCGAAGAGATCACCTGCAAATCTTGTGGTCAAATGGTGCAGGTTCCGATCGAGAGCATTCTCGGCGCCCCGGAATCATCAAGATCTGCAGCGTCCAGAAGACCTGCAGTCGCAGCGACCAAGGCCAAGCGGAAAGGCGTGAAACGACCCGGAAAAAAGCGGAAAGCCAATGAGGCGACGCTTGCCGATCCCGTGGGACTACCGACAGACGTAATGACGTTTGAGTTTGAGGCTGAAACGGGTGCAAAGCTGAATACGCGAGTTCAACGCCGCTGCCCGAAATGCGGTGCCGGATTGTCGGACGGGCGATGTTCCGAATGTCGCTATGTCGAGAAAAAATACGAGTCGTCTTTCCTGCCATTGGACAAAATCAAAGTGAAGCCGGCCGGTTTCCAGCTCTACGCCGGCCGGATTTTCAACGAGGGCGTTTCGATCAATTTGATTCTGGTCGGGTTTCATCTTCTTGTTGCCGTGCTGACCGCAATTCTGATTCTCTGTTCGTTGCTGGTCGGCGGTACGATGGGAATTCTCCTGCTCGGTTGCGTTCTGCTAGCCGGCGGATTTTATCTTGCGTGGGTGATCAAGGGCTATTCACTGGCACGCAATCCGCGAGCCAAGCTGGCGTGGTTCCAGAAACCTGTCTGGAACTCCGTGCTTCTGGTTGCTCGAAATATGAAGTGGCAGGGCTACGACAAACGTTTCAATGGCCGTGTGGTCATTGATAAACGAATGGCTCCCATCGTTGACGACCCACTGGCAATGCTGGATGGACTCACCAAAGCACAGGGGCGGGATCGTGAAGGTCCGTGGATGAGCGTGTCCGGCCGC
>JBCCFB010000190.1:0-12308 GCA_039029995.1 Planctomycetota bacterium | reverse complement strand
CCGGTTTTAATCCCCTGTATTGAGAACAATTCTCACAATTCGATTTCTGGATTATCCGAAGACGCAGCAAGCCAGAAAGGCCTTGCGGTTCGTTCCGCCTCCTTCGCCAGCCACGTGTGGTAATCCACCGGTTCACGGACCGTATCTGTATGCGTGGCCGTTCGTTCGTCAAATTCCATTGCGAATGAACCTAGAATGAAAGCCCTCTGGAACATGAAACTGAAACAAACGAAACCCCATCTGATTTCACTCGCACTCGCGTTTCTGGCTGTTGTAATCGCCGGATGCAGCGACTCTTCCGATCCCGGAAATTCGTCCGGAGATGGAGGTGCAGATAACTTCCGCCTCGTCGCCACGACTGGGCACATCAACAACGCACTGCAACGGATTACCGACGGCACCGATGCAGAAATCACCCTCTTCTGCGGACCCGGTGTTGATCCACATTCGTTTTCAGCCAGTACGAACCACGTTCAGACGATGCTCGATTCGGATCTGATCATTTACAACGGATTTCATCTCGAAGCGAAACTGAGCGAGCATCTGCACGACACATTCGAAGACAAGTCATGGGCGATGTCTTCCGCATTCCCGGAAGATCAGCGTCTGGACTGGGTCGAAGACGGGCAGATCGATGACGAAGCACCTTTTGACCCCCATATCTGGAACAATCTTCCAGCTTGGGCCGTCTGCGTGGAGGGCCTCGCAGACCGGCTCGCCGAAGCAGACCCCGACAACGCCGACACGTACAGATCCAACGCTGAGGAATACGTCACAGAAATCAATGAAGCTCATGAATGGGCACGGGAGCAATTGAGCACACTTCCGGAGGACCGCCGCGTCCTCGTTAGTGCTCACGACGCTTTTAACTACTTTGCGAACAACTACAACCTGGAACCTCTTGCAGTCCTGGGTATCGGCAATGATGCTGAAGCTGATATCCGGAAGATGCGTGAAGTTGCCGAAACAATCTGCGACAAGAAGATCCCGGCAATTTTTCTCGAATCAATAACCAACGCCAAGGTGACCGAGGCGCTTTCGGAGGCCTGCGATCAACGCGGCTGGACCGTCGAAATCGTCGAGCAGCCGCTTTACTCCGACGACCTCGGCGAAAAGGAGCCTTACGACACCTTCCTCGGTGCGTTCCGGGCAAACGTCGAACTCATTGTCACATCGTTGAGCCAATAGCCAGTGATTGCCGCCACACCTGCAATCGAAATCAAAGGACTGTGCGTTGCCTACCGGTCGACGCCGGTCCTTCAGGATATCGATTTGACGGTGCGCAGCCAGGTTGTGATGGGGCTGGTCGGCCCCAATGGTGCTGGAAAGAGCACGCTGCTCAAGTCGATTCTGGATCTGGTTCCGCGCACCAGCGGCAGCATCAAAATACTTGGCAAACCGTTTGCGGATGATCGTCAGCAGATCGGCTACATTCCGCAACGTTCGAACATCGACTGGGATTTCCCGATCACGGTTCTCGACCTGGTTGTGATGGGCTCCTATGGCAGACTCGGCTGGTTCCGTCGGCCGGGTCGTGCGGAAAAACTTCAGGCCAGCGAAGCGCTGGACCGTCTGGGCATGCTTGACTTTGCCGGCCGGCAGATCGGTGAGCTCTCAGGAGGACAGCAGCAACGCGCATTCCTTGCCCGTGCTTTTGTTCAGGATACACCGATCTACTTCCTCGACGAACCTTTCACAGGTGTTGATGTAACAACCGAAAAAACGATCGTAGAGTTGCTTCATCAAATGAGAGACAACGGAAAGACCATCGTTGTCGTGCAACACGATCTCAACACAGTCGGCAAATATCTTGATGAGGTCACACTGATCAACCGGCAGGTCGTCTCATCCGGCCCCGTGGAGCAGGCGTTTACACCCGAGTTGATCGCCCGCGCGTATCAATCAAAATCGCAAGCGTCGTGATGCCCCTTGACCAACCAACCGCAGGGGTGTGACCGTGCTGGATCTTCTCGAAACTCTGAACGACCCGACGTTTCGAACCGTGTTCATGGGCACTGCAGCGATCGGTGCTGTCAGCGGAGCGCTGGGATGTTTTGCTTATCTGCGGAAACAAAGCCTGATCGGCGACGTCATTTCCCATTCGTCGCTCTTCGGTGTCATGCTGTTTTTCATCATCAGCTATCTCGTAACGGGGCAGGGCAGCAAATCACTATTTCTTCTGATCCCGGGTGCAATCTTCGCAGGATTCCTGTCTTTATGGCTGACCAACTGGCTCGTTCATAACACCAGAGTCCGTGAGGATAGCGGGCTTGGCGTCATGCTGGCGATTTTCTTCGGCAGCGGAATCTTTATGTTGCGATGGGTGCAAAGTGCAAAGCCTGTGATTCCCGGCAGACGCGGCCTCGAAGATTACATCTTTGGAATGGCCGCCGCGATGACCCGGAGCGATCTGATCATGATCGCAATCGTCGGTGCCGGCTCCATTCTGATGATGCTGCTGTTCTGGAAACAATTGAAAGCCTACACGTTTGATCCGATTTTCTGTCAAAGCCTGGGATACCGGTTCCGCTGGCTCGATGCATTGCTGATCGTTCTTCTGGTTAACGGGATCGTTATCGGCATCCAGTGCATCGGCGTCGTATTGATGATCGCGATGATGGTAACGCCCGGGGCATCGGCAAGACAGTGGACACGCTCGCTAGGCGGCATGGTTCTGTTGGCGTCGATTTTCGGCGCTATGAGCGGCGCAGCCGGATCTCTTGCCAGTTCACTCTGGTCTGACGTACCGACCGGTCCATCAATCGTACTGGCCGGCATCGCGATTTTTGTAGTCTCCGTTCTGTTTGCGCCCGAACGCGGCGTCATCACAGGCGGCATCAACCGCGAAGGCAACATCGAGGAGCAGACTGCATGACTCCTTTGATACTCTGGACCTTTGCCATTGCGGCAGTCACGGCAATCGCATGCTCGTTGTGCGGAGTCTTTCTGGTCATCAAACGCGAAGCATTTGTTTCGGAAGGCTTGAGCCATGCAGTCCTACCCGGAATCATTCTCGCTTTTCTCGTCATTCCGGACAGGAGTTCCCCGTGGCTGGTCATTGCTGCGGGGCTGAGCGGACTGGTGATGGTCTGGTTGACACAGTTGATCACTGCAACGGGGCGCGTTGAGAAAGACGCTGCACTTGGAATCGTCTTTTCGGGCCTGTTCAGCGTCGGGATCATTGCCAGTAGTCTCAAGCTTAAAAAAGTCCACTTTCATGCCCACTGCATCATCGACGGCAATCTTTCCTTTGCACCGCTGCAGCCCTTCGAAGTCGGAGGAGTTTACCTCGGACCAAAAGCGTTCGTTACGATGATGCTGATGCTGGCAGTGCTGATTCTATTCATCACCGTCTTTTACAAAGAGATGAAGCTGGCGTCGTTCGACGAGGTTTCCGCAAGGATGTTCGGGTTCCGGCCTCGGCTGCTTCATTCATGCTGGCTTGCCCTCGTTTCAATGACCGCCGTCGCGGCTTTTGAAACTGCCGGGACAGTTCTGGTGGTAGCGCTGATGATAGCGCCTCCGGCAGCAGCCAACCTGCTGAGTTCAAGACTTTCGCGCATGCTGATGATCAGTCCGATACTGGCCGTTGCAGGAGCCCTGGGCGGGACAGCCGCAGGAATCGGACTGGAAATATCTCCCGCAGGCCCAATTTGCGCGGCAGCCGGCCTGATTTTTGTCGCCGCGCTTTTCGCTTCGAAAGAAAGTCCGTTCTTCCGGCATCGGAAGCCGGACATCGAAGGACCAGGCAGCCGCGCGTGACACTCAGCTTTCCCCGCCTTCTGATTTTTCGTGGGCTTCGTCGAGCTTTTTCTTGATCGTGGTCCGGTGAATACCGAGCTTTCTGGCAGCGGCGGAATACTGACGATCGCTGAGTTCGAAAGCCGTTTTCATGATCGAAGGTTCGATCATCTGAAGAAATCTCTCGTAGAGCGGGCCTTCGCTATCCCAGTTTGAACGTACCCAGTCAGCAGCAAGCTGTTCAAGATTCGCGTCGTTGCTGGAACTAGACTGCGTCGGAAGTTCGACTTGAATGTCGTCGATGTGGTCTGCCGTCAGGACACCGCCGCGAGCAACGATCGCGGCGCGCTCAACGACATTTCTGAGTTCGCGAACGTTGCCGGGCCACGCCCGGTTTTGCAGTGCTGCGACAAAGTCCGGCGATATTGTCAAAACGCGATCGCCGCTGACGGCATTCAGGAAATGGCTGGCCAGCGCTGGAATATCCTGGCGATGTTCACGCAGCGCAGGTAGTTGAATCTCAAAAGTTCGAAGCCGGTAGAACAAATCGTGCCGGAATTCACCGTGATTGACTTGAGCAAGCAGGTCCTGATGCGTTGCCGAAAGAAGACGGAAATCGGTCTTAACGGATTGCCCGCTTCCAACGGGCGTCACTTCGCCCTGGTCGAGCACGCGCAACAATTTGACCTGAATCTCGATCGGGATCTCTGCGACCTCATCCAGAAAGAGGGTTCCTCCGGAAGCCTGCTGTATCAAACCGATTCGATCGGTTTCCGCGCCCGTAAAAGCACCTTTGACATGGCCGAACAGCTCACTTTCCGCCAGTGTCGGATTCAAAGACGCGATATTGACGGCAACAAACGGTCCTAAAGACCGCTGGCTGAATTTATGGATCGCCCGGGCCGTCAACTCTTTGCCGGTTCCACTTTCCCCGGTAATCAAAACCGGAGAGTTCGTCGTTGTAGTTAACGCAATCTGCTTGAACACCTCCTGCATAATTGCAGAAGAACCGATCAAGCCGGAAGTACTTTCGCTGACAGCCGGCTCTGAGCCCGCTCCGGATCCTGTCGAATCGGCGAGTTCAGAAACCGCCAGGGCCTGAAGGATTCGACTGCGCACTGTCTCCAGCTCAAACGGTTTGACGATGTATTCGAATGCGCCGTTCTGGACTGATGTGATCGCGGTTTGCAGGTCTCCGAAGGCCGTGATCGTAATCACTGGAACCGGGCCTAGTTTTTCATGGAACAACTTGATCGCGCTCAGCCCGTCGATGCCCGGCAACCTGACGTCCATGATGATCAAGTCAAACCTCTCTTCACCTGCCAGTTTCAGCCCCGCCTCTGCGCTGGACGCAATTGCACTTCCAAGTGACAACTGCTCGCAAAGCCTCGACAGCCCCCAGCAGATACTCTCTTCGTCATCAATGATCAGGACGTTGGATGAGGATTCCGTCATTTTCTTTTCCGTTGGTCGTATCGAGCCGCTACGATGCCGATGATCCGAATTCAAACTCGAATATTGTCTTTCCTGATTCCCGTTTCCAATGGACGCGGCCACCGGTTCTTGTCGCGATTTCGTGAACCAGTGAAAGTCCCAGCCCTGTACCTTCTGGTTTTCCGGATACGAACGGATCAAAAATCTGATCTGCGATTTCGTCCGGCGGCCCTTCGCCTGAATCGACTACAGTCAGTGTGACATGGTCGTCAGCTGTTACGACCAGACTCACTTCGACCTGAGCTTTCTGTTGCGAATCATTGACCGCTGATTCTGCAGACGCGGCGATAGCGTTGCCGATCAGATTCACCATCAGTTGTTCTGCGTCGTCACGCGGCATAAACCGGCTGGCGCTGTTGCCCTGTTTCGTGGCCGTCAATGAAACGTCCAGATGCGCGGCTGACGGGGAAAGTAGAAATATCACTTTGTCCAGCATCTCGAACAATTCAACTTGCTCTGCAGTTGAAACTTCAATATCAGATTCCGTCTGCGCGAGGTGCATAAACTTCCTGATATAGTTCTCCATCAGATTCAATTGTCTCCGGGCAACCGTGATATTGTCTGACTGGCTGACATCAGGGTGTTCACTGACCAGTAGCTCAACTGCCATCTTGCAACCTGTTGCCGAGTTACGCAGATTGTGCGCCAGTCCGCGCCCGACT
This sequence comes from Planctomycetota bacterium, assembly GCA_039029995.1. GTDB lineage: Bacteria > Planctomycetota > Planctomycetia > Pirellulales > Pirellulaceae > Mariniblastus. Next base: position 6,411 of record JBCCFB010000190.1, on the reverse strand, counting down.
TGAACCAGTGCGCCGAGCCTTTCGTTGCTTCGCACCTGTTTGTCGTGATCACTGAGACGTACTGACATCTCGTTGATAGCCAGACTGAGATCGCGGACTTCATCGTTACGCAGAGGCGTTTTAACTTCCACAGGTTCAGAAGCCGTGATCAGCGCGACCTGGTTCTGCAGATGAGCCAGCGGCCTGGTAACCTGACCAGCAATTGCAAAACTGATCAAGAGCGCGACGGGCAGAGTTATCAATGCGATCAGCACGGGAGCACGAGCTGCCTGCCACATGACTTCTGTCCGGCTCTGTTGCGGCATAAAAATATGCGTGATCGTTGTTGGCGGCAGCTGGTAGTTGAGCGCGCCGAGTGTTTTTACGCTGCAATACAGGTAGTCACGGTCTCCGATACGAACGGTCGTCGTGGCTGCTTCGTCGGCGTTCAACGTTGCGATATCGTCCTGGCCGCGAATCGGAGCCTTGCTGGTTTTCGAAAACAGGCTTCCTTCTGCATCAGTAACGATGAACTGAGCACCCGAAAGTGAACTCATGCTTTCCAGCACTCCACTGGTTAGTGGAAATCGAGTGCTGGATGTAAGTACATCTGCGATATTCTCAACGCGGGCAAGTTCGCGGGAGCGATTCAAAGAGAAGGCTGAGCGGATATTTGCAAAGGTGACCGCTGCAATCGTCAGCAACAGCAGCAGAATGATCCGGACAAAAATCTGATTCTTCAGTGGCCAGCGCACATTAACCTCCGGACGAAACCGGCAGCACTGTCGATGACAGTGACGACTTGTCGGACTGATCGACAACATCCGCACCGGAAATCAACTGATTTCTACATTTGCAACAATCCGTTAGCGCGGCACGGTTTTTGCCGGTAAAGGGGTCGATTAACATCAGTTCTATACATCTTATCACGGAACAAATCGACGTGTGGTACTACAGTCTCTCGAGCAAAATGCATAGTCAAAAAAGAAGCGGATTTACTCTTGTCGAACTTCTGGTGGTGATTGCCATCATCGGCATTCTGATCGGCATGCTTCTACCTGCAGTTCAAATGGTCCGCGAAGCGGCCAGGCGAACCTCCTGCTTGAACAATATCCGTCAAATTGCACTTTGTCTGCACAGCTACGAATCAGCAATCGGCGAACTGCCACCGAGTTATGAGCTCGATGCAGGTGGAACCGCCACGGGAAATGGATCATGGTCGATTCACGCTCACCTGCTTCCTTATTGCGAGCAGGCAAATGCATATGACTTCATTGATTTGTCGCTTCCCTGGAGTGACCCCGTCAATGTTGCAACCGGCGTGCCGACGTTACGAGTACCGCTTTACCAATGTCCAAGCGAAGTGAACGATTTTGTCCGCGTAGACTCGAGCGGAAACCCGAAGGTTTATCCACAGAACTACGGCCTGAATTTCGGCTCGTGGCTTGTTTACGATCCTGCGACCGGAGAACGGGGCGACGGAGCGTTCTACGTGAACAGCAAAGTCGGTTTCGGTTCGATTCGGGATGGCCAGAGTAACACACTCTGCATTGCTGAAGTTAAGGCTTTTACTCCATACATTCGTAATACGGCTGATCCGGGACCGATTCCTCCAACGGATCCAACTGCATTCGGTGGCTTTACCGGTGAAATCAAGCTTGGCCCTGCAACAAACAGCAACACCGGGCACACCGAATGGTGTGATGGACGCGTTCATCATTCCGGGATCACAACAGTGTTCACACCAAATACATTTGTTCCGTACGAATACGGTGGTCAGACTTACGACATCGATTTCAATTCGGAAAAAGAAGGCAACAGTACAACCAAGCGGACGTATGCTGCGATTACGTCGCGCAGTTATCACGCTGGCGGCATGGTCAACATTTCGTTGCTCGATGGTTCAACGACTTCCGTTTCCGACACGATTGACCTGACCGTCTGGCGGGCCCTTGGAACAATTGCGGGCGGTGAAATTGTCAACAGCGGAGACCTGTAAAACCGCGGACCGTCTTCTGACGCTTACTGGCAGATCGCAATGCACCGTTTGCAAAAAACGTTGTGTTTACGAATAGGGATTTGCTCCCGGAGTAATATCATCTAAAGATAGAAAAGCCGGTGCCCGGTCCGGGTGCCGGCTTGTTCTATTCTGGAGCTCCTGAGCTTAGGGCGGAAATGTGGTGGAATCGGTACGGAAAGAAGTAACCCTGTTGCTGGAAAAAGCAGGGCAGGGGGAGGCAATCACGGATGAATTGCTGCCGCTGGTTTACGACGAACTTCGCAAGCTTGCACTGGCCCAGATGCAACGCGAAACGCCCGGACAGACGCTCCAGCCAACCGCGCTCGTTCACGAAGCCTATCTGCGACTGGTAGGAAATCCTGATCTGCAATGGGACAGCCGCGGGCACTTTTTCGGTGCTGCGGCGCGTTCGATGCGACAGATTCTTATCAATCGTGCAAACAAGAAGAAAGCAGAAAAGCACGGTGGCGGTCTGCACCGGCAGGAACTTGATGATGCCTTCTTCGCCAACGAACCACCTCCTGACCGTATCCTCGCTCTGGACGCAGCGCTGGAGAAGCTTGAGCAGATGGACGAGCGAAAAGGCCGGGTTGTCATGCTCAGATATTTTGCCGGTTTGAGTATCGAAGAGACTGCAAACGCCATGGATCTGTCTCCGGCTACGGTGAAAAGAGAATGGCAGTTCGCGCGGACGTGGTTGCATCGGGAGATGACCGATTCCGAACAGTGAGCACGATCTCTGGCAGCAGATTCAATCGTTGTTTGAGGAGGCGATTGATCAACCGGTCGATGACCGCGAGGATTTCGTGCGCAGCAGGTGCGGCGACAATGAACAATTGCAGACAGAAGTCCTGAGCCTGCTTGCTTCGTTTGATCCCGGTGAAGAGGAACTGGAGCAGTCACCGGTCGGCAAGTCAGAGCCCCGAGGCGTGAGCGTCGGAGAGGTCCCCGCTGATGAGATCCCCGGCTATGAACTGCACGAAGAGCTTCATCGAGGTGGGCAGGGCGTTGTTTACAAAGCGACGCAACTGAGCACACGCCGTGAAGTCGCGCTCAAGTTCATGTTGGAGGGTCGTTTCGCCAGTGAGTCCACGCGCCGGCGGTTTGAGCGAGAAGTGGAACTGGCAGGGCGACTGAAACACCCTGGAATTGTTCCCGTTTTTGACAGCGGACTTACATCAGGGCATTACTACTATGCCATGCAGTTCGTGGACGGAGAGCGGCTGGACGAGTATGCCGTCAGTCACTCGCTCTCCCCCGACGCGACGCTGGAGCTATTTAAAAAAGTATGCAATGCGGTGAATTACGCTCACCAAAGAGGGGTAATTCATCGTGACCTCAAGCCGTCAAACATCCTGGTCAATGATGCAGGGCAACCGCACGTTCTGGATTTCGGACTGGCCAAACCGGAGGAAGAAGGAAAAGACTCGACCACGATTTCAATGACGGGCCAGATCATGGGCACGCTCGCCTATATGTCTCCCGAACAGGCCGCCGGTCAGCCTGACGAAATCGACGTACGAAGCGACGTCTATTCACTTGGAGTGGTGCTTTATGAACTTCTGACTGGCGAACTGCCCTACGAGCTGGATTTCTCATTGGCTGAGAACCTTTCAGCCATCATCAACAGTGCGCCGACTCGACCGGAAAAACTCAATCGCGCCATTACAAACGAAGCAGGCACGATCGTGCTCAAAGCGATGAGCAAGGAAAAGTCGCGGCGATACCAGACTGCCGGCGCGCTCGAGGAGGACATCGACCGTTACCTGACCGGCCAGCCGATCGCCGCCAAACGCGACAGCGCTCTGTACGTCATGCGGAAAACACTCAGCCGGTACAAGGTTTTTGCAGGCATGGCACTGGTGAGCTTTTTCGTAGTTGCCGCAGCGGCGGTGACAGGATGGCTGTACTACCTCGATGCTGAAGACGCGAGAAGGAGAGAATGGAAGACGCACGGGAAACTCGAAGAACAGGTCGAATTTGCAAACGAGCTCAAGGACCAGAGTCAGTTGCAGCTGTATTTCGCTGAAATGAATCTCGCGGGTCAAGCCTATACAGGTGCGGGCGGAATCCAGCGCATGGAGGAGATCGTTCGACGATGGGATGCGGAACAGTATTCTGAAGTCGAGAAGATCCAACCGGGCTGGGAATGGCACTACTTGAACGCACTTTGCAATCAGGAATCAGCGGACTTCGTTTGCCTGGACCAACCTGAGTGCATCAGCCTTCATCCCGACGGAAGGCAACTTGCGGTTGGATTCCAAAACGGTGCAGTCCGGGTGATTGATTATGGTACCGGGGATTGGACAAACCTGATTGATCCGGTTCAGACGACCGCGCCGGTGCAAAGCGTTGACTGGTCCCCGGATGGAGCGCTACTAGCTGTTGCCTCGGGTGATTCTGTTGATGTCCGTAACTTCGAATCGAAACAACAGGTACATCAATTCCAGACGGAATGGCAGGTCAGCGCGCTGGCCTTCCATCCGCAGCAACCTGTACTTGCCGTGACCGGATCGGCGGGCGATATCATCTTCTGGCACGCCACAGATGGATTTCTATTTGAAATCAATGAGGAGATCGCTGCATCTTCACTGGTCTGGTCGCGTGATGGCAAGTTCGTTGTAACAGGAACGCAGGATGAAAAAGTCAGCTTCTGGGATTTTGAAAACAGAAGGCAGAATTTCAAAACAAGAAGCATCCCTTCTACTTCGACGATCGACGTGAGTCCCGACCTTGGACTGATCGCCGCAGGAAACGTGGATGGACTCATTGAAGTGCGACGGACGCAGGGCGAGCAGATCGTATGGACCGTCGATTCAGCACGGGCGGTTTCGCAACTTGCATTCAGTCCCGACGGCGCTTTTCTTGCAGCGGTCGGTAACGATCGAACGCTGCGAATCTGGCACGCTGCGACGGGAGAACCAATGAGAACCTTTGAGGGACATGCGGCGGCAGTCATGGATTTCGATTGGAATCCAGATGGCGAAACTATTTCGACCTGTTCGTATGACAAGACCATCAAAAGATGGAACATGAACACGACCGCGGCGGTTCGAACGATCTACTCCTGCCCTGATGAGGAAACTGAAGTATTCACCATCGATTGGAACAGGCAGGCGGAACAGATACTCGTAGCCGGCTCGGCGAGTTCGATTTCTTTGATCAAAGCCGATGGAAGTAGCACAGGTTCACTGACCGTACCGGCTGGCGGCGTTCTGAATGCGCGATGGAGTCTTGATGGCAAGTCAGTAGCAACCGTGCAAACTGACGCTTGTGTCATTTTTGATCTGGAGTCCATAGACGAACGGTTCCGAATCGAGAGAGCCTTCGAAGGAAACGAAAAAGAAGATCATGGTGATGCGATCGCATGGAGCCCGCACAGTGATCAATTCCTGTTCGTAACTCCCTCCGGTGAAGCAGGCGTATTCAGTTCTGCGGACGGATCGCAGAGAACAACTTTCCAGTTGCTTGAGAGCCCGTCTACGGCGGACTGGAGCCCAGCAGATGAGGTCGCGATTGGTTTCAGCAGTGGCGAAATATTCGGAACCGATGTCACAGGCAAGTCAAGAACCTCGTATCACAACCATTCTGGTTCAGTCAACTGTATTCGCTTCAGCCCCGATGGAACGCTTCTGGCATCAGCCGGAGAGGACGGGACAATTCTGATTCAGGAGACGGCAGGCCAGCAGATTCGACATCAGATGATCGACCACCTTGGCGCAGTCACGTTTGTCACATGGCATCCGACGGGCCGAAGGCTTGCTTCATGTAGTGATGACCGCACGGTCAGAATCTGGGATGTCGAATCGGGAACGCAGTTGCTCTCGCTACCTGTTGATGACCTGCTTCCGAGGGCGGTGGCCTGGAGTCCGGACGGAAAAATGCTGGTGGCCGCAGGGCGAAGTGGAAAGGTCCATATGTGGGACGCGAACTCAGGATTTTGATCGTTGCAATCTTAATCGGCGCAATCTACCCGCGCATGGGAAAACCTCCGGAGACAAGTGGGTGTCTCCGGAGGCGGCAGACTGATTCCGCAGCGGTCTCGATGGGAATCTACGAAGTTGCTGCTGCGACGACGTCCACCTTTCTCCGCCGTTATCCGTTTGAGAACGTGTGCGTTCCGTACCAGCCGTTGGATGTTCGATAGATTCCAATTCCGACTTCTGTAAATCCGGAGTTGATCATGTTCCGGTAATGTGTGGAGCTGTTGCGCCATGTGTTGTGAAACAACTGGGCAACCTCTTCTGCACTCAGCGAGGTGTCACTGGTGTAAACGATGTTCTCGGCCCAGTTCGAACGACTGCCACGTTCACGGAGGTAACCATTCTGCGAGTAGTTCGAGTGTCTAAGACCGTTCTGGCTCATGTTCTGAGACCAGTTTTCAGCGAACGTCGTCAAATCTGCTGTGATTG
>JBCCFB010000189.1:0-12410 GCA_039029995.1 Planctomycetota bacterium | reverse complement strand
GACGATGGGTTTTGTCCGCCTGCTCTCGAGTCTCTGTCGCGATAAGAAGATCGGCAAATACATCGTGCCGATCGTACCGGACGAATCCCGAACTTTCGGTATGGAAGGTATGTTCAAAGATGTCGGCATCTATGCTCACGCCGGCCAGAAATACACACCGATCGATTCGGACCAACTTGCTTATTACAAAGAGGCTCGCAACGGGCAGCTTCTCGAAGAAGGTATCTCGGAGGCCGGTTCCATGTCTTCGTTCTGTGCCGCGGGTACGGCGTATTCCGCACACGGCGTGAACATGATCCCGTTCTTCATCTACTACTCGATGTTCGGTTTCCAGCGGATCGGCGATCTCGTCTGGGCCGCGGCTGACCAGCGTGCCAAAGGATTTATGCTTGGTGGCACCGCAGGCCGGACAACACTCAACGGGGAAGGACTTCAGCACCAGGACGGCCATAGCCTGCTCAATGCGATCGCCTTTCCGACGGTTCGAGCCTACGATCCGGCTTTCCACTATGAGACCGCGTACATCATTATGGACGGCCTCAAGAAGATGTATCAGGGCGGCGAGACCGCCATCTATTACATCATGGTGGGTAACGAAAACTACGAGATGCCGGAAATGCCCGAGGGTTGCGGCGAAGGTATCGTAAACGGTATCTACAAATTCAACTCACTCGAAGCCGGCAAATCGAAACATCGTGTCCAGCTGTTCGGCAGCGGTGCGATCATGAACTGTGTTCGCGATGCACAGAAGATACTCGCTGAGAAATACAACATTTCCAGCGACCTCTGGAGCGTTACCAGCTACACCCAGTTGCGACGTGACGCGCAGGAATGCCACCGCTGGAACATGCTGCACCCGACAGAAACCCCGAAAGTCAGCTACATCGAGCAGGTCCTCGCAGGCTCCGAAGGCCCGTTCATCGCGGCCAGCGATTACGTCCGTGCAGTCAGCGAACAGGTATCACCCTATCTGCCCGGCGAAATGATGGTACTTGGAACCGACGGCATGGGACGCAGTGAAACTCGCCCCACACTCCGCCGTCATTTCGAAGTCGATGCTGAATGCATCACAATCGCAACGCTCTACCAGCTCTCGAAAGAAGGCAAAGTTGACAAGAAAGACGTTGCAAAAGCGATCAAAGATCTTGGCGTGAATCCAGACAAGATCAGCCCGCTCTATGCATAGTCAGACTGCCTGAACCGGGCAGCAAACAGACATAAATCGATCAACCTACAGAAACCTACCAGAACAGTATGACAGTCGAAGTAGTACTACCGGACCTTGGTGAAGGCATCGAATCAGGTGATGTGCTTGAAATTCTCGTCAGCGAAGGCGACACCGTCGAAATTGAACAGGGAGTCGTGGAACTGGAAACGGACAAAGCAACCGTTGTCGTTCCTTCTTCCGCCGCCGGGGTCGTAAAGAAGATTCACTTTGGCGAAGGCGATACCATCAGCGTGGGCCAGGCTATTCTTGAGCTTGAGCCTTCCGGCGCACCTCAGGCTGCTCCAGCGCCTGCTGCCGAAACAGCTCCCGCGCCGCCTGCTCCTGAGCCGGCTGCCGCGCCCGAGCCGGCACCTGCACCCGTTGCAGAGCAGCTCGCGACTCCGCCCCCCGCTCCGGCACCACCAGCACCCGCGGCGGCAACCCCAGCGCCGGCTGCACCCGCGCCCGTCGCTCCATCCAACGGCGGCATCGTCGCGGCTGGCCCTGCCATCCGACGATTTGCCAGGGAAGTCGGCGTCGATTTGCAGACCATTCAGGGCTCCGGTCCTAACGGTCGAATCACGCGGGAAGACGTGCTGGCGGTCGTCCGCGATGGAACGCGAACCACTTCGGCACAATCCAACGGAGCCGGGCAGAGCGACGGGTTCGGCCCCGTACGCATTGAGAAGATGCCCAAGATTCGCCAGACCATCGCGCGAAAAATGCACGAATCGTGGACCACTGTTCCACGCGTGACCAACTTTGACGATGCGGATATCACTGATCTGGAGGAGATCCGGCAGAGCAGTAAAGCGCAGTATGCGGCCAAAGACATCAAACTTACGACGATGCCGTTCGTGATTAAAGCCGTAGCGATGGCGTTGAAAGAACACCCGGTGATCAACGCTTCGGTCGACCTCGACGCAGGCCAGATCATCTACAAGGACTATGTCAACGTCGGCATCGCCGTTGACACTGATCGTGGGCTGGTAGTACCCAGCCTCCGCTCAGCCGACACGCTCGGCATCCCGGACATTGCAAAACAGCTTGGCGAAATGGCCGCCAATGTTCGTGACAACAACTTCTCGATTGACGATCTTCGAGGAGGCTCATTTACGATCAGCAACCTCGGCGCGATCGGCGGAACGTACTCCACTCCGATCATCAACGTTCCCGAAACGGCAATTCTGCTTGTCGGTCGCAGCCGGAAGATGCCGATTGTCGTGGGCGACGAAGTCAAGGTGCGTCTCATGATGCCACTGAGTCTTTCCTATGACCATCGCTTGATCGATGGAGGTGCTGCGGCACGCTTCTTGAATGAAGTCATCGGATACCTTGAGGCTCCCAGCCGTTTGCTGCTTGCTCTTTAGGTTGCCATCCTCAAAAGCCAGTAGCCGCTTTGCGATCTACGGTTTGATCAACACCTGGAAGTAGAAATAGAAAAAGCCGGTCGAATTTCGACCGGCTTTTTGTTTTGTCGATTTGCATCAGTGCCGCTTAGCGACGCCACTCTACGCCAAGTGTGAATCCGGCATTCAACACGCCGTCTTCGATGAAGCCGAGCGGGTCGGTTCCGCCGAACCCGAAGCTCGAGTTCGAGTTGAAGTTGGTGGTGAGCGTGTTTGCTCTCGCCAGTCCGTCCCACAGGTACATCACCTGAACACCACCGCGAATCGCGATGTCGCGGCTGAGGTTGTAGGCCAGATCGAAGTTCATGTCGATCACGGGCACAAAGGATTGATCGTTGAAGTAGACTTCGGTGATACCGACGGCACCGGTTGCCTGATCAGTTGCAATGTCACCGGCCCGCATACGCTGTTCGTTGTACAGTGTCGCAACGGCAAGGTCGCATGAGTAACGATAGCGGCCACGGCGTTGGCTGTAACGTCCACCGGCATGAAGACCGGTTCCACTGTTACTGACGCTCTGAGTAAAGCGGTTGTCGAAAGTTGTACCGCCGAACGCCTGAGTCGTGTCTTCCAGAGTCTTATCGGACAGGTACATGTATCGCAGTCCCATGTATGGCTCGAAGTAGCCACCGTTCTGCGTTTCCTGTCGGAAGATTCTGTTCAGTTCGACAGATGCAAATGTGTTGGTAACGAGCATCGGGTTGGCAACCAGAATATCCTGGCCGTTAACGAAGTCATTACCTTCGCTTTGCTGATAACCGACCATCCAGCCGCGTTCATCGTTGCCGTACCAACCGATGTTGTATCGGTTACCCCAGAGGTTGTTGGTACCGGACTGACGCCGGAGGTTCGGTTGCAGGTTATCCCCACTGGACCGCGACATCGAAGTCGCCAGCCTGTCGTAACTGAAGAAGAAACCTGAGTGTCCGTCGAGTTCGTCATTCGAGGCGAAATCGACCGGCGCGAATGCCTGGGCGTCATAATTGAAGACGCCGGGATCCGCGAAGGGACGGGTGTTTTCAGGCGACTCTACGCCGCGGGGGCGAAAGCGGGGACCCGGAATGTCCACCTGCGCCTGAACATGGCAGCTTGCCACCAGGGTGACTGCCAGACTTAAGATTGTCAGAATGTTTTTGAGAACCATCTTTTTTCCTGCGCGAGCAGATGCAAATCGGATGCGCCGAAATCCGCTTGTGGATTTCCGTTCGATGGTTGTATCGGATGATGTGATTGTGCGGGTTGAACAAGAAAGCCAAATTTTGAGGAACATATCGGTATTCCAGAACACGCCGACACCCGCCTAAATCGGGCTAGCAATGCCTCCTAGTTCGCTAAAATGCCGCAAATCACGGCAAAACCACTCGATTTGGCCCATTTGAATGGCTCTAGATTGCATTGGCCCCGGGGCATGATTATTCTGTTTTTCTGGATTATGACGGCGGGGTCCTTCATCCAGTCCCGACCAAATTCCATGTGATAATGGTCAGGAAAGGCAATTCCATGAACATTGCCGGATAAGTGCCAGCACTTTTGATTCGTATTTGAACGTTTCCCGTCGTCTGATCTCTTTGAGACGCATCTATGACTTGCCGGAAATTCCGGCCAGCGGATCCAACAGGACAGTCGGGGAAATCATGAGAACATCATTCAAACAGATCGTGTTCAGCGCTGTCGTTATGGCAGTCACGGCATGCACGTTCATGGCACCAGCGCCGGCTCAAGCTGGCGACATCATGGACGTTAACACTTCGGGCATTACGGACTTCAGACTCCGTCAAGCCTTGTCACAGGCAGAGTCTTTCTGGGAGAGCCAGCTTTTCGGCATCCGCAACGACCTGCCCAGAGCCATTAAGTCGAACTGGAACAAGGTTCAAATCTTTGCAACACAGGCCGACGTCGATGGTCCCGGTGGCGCACTTGCGTTTGCCGGAGTAACCAGCACGATCGAATATGGCGGCGGCGGTGGCTTCGGTAATCTCCCTCCCGGATTTGGAGGACAGAACAGTGCCGGCCGTCCATGGGTCATGTCTCAAGCAGGAACGATGACCTTCGACAACGCTGATCTCGGAGCTAATGATCTGGTCGCAACTGCAATTCATGAGATGGCTCACGCCCTCGGATTCGGAACACTCTGGGAGCAGAACGAACTGCTTGCTGACCAGCCGAACGGCTTCCGTGAGTACGTCGGTACGCGCGGCCTGGATGTCTACCGCGGAGTTCGTGGCGATCCCACGCTGACCTGGGTTTCCCTTGAAAAGATCGGTGGTGGCGGAACGGCCGGCGCTCACTGGGACACTTTTGATCCAGCATTCCAGGGTCCTGGCGGTACAACAGCCATCATGACCGGATTTGCAAACCCGCTTGGAACGTTCCTCAGCGATGTCACTCTCGGACAGTTTGTTGACCTTGGTTTTGCCAACCGCTTCCATCCTGACTTCTTCGACGGTGTCATCGTCGGTGGATTCCCGGATAAGTGGACAATTCAGGCACCTCCATTCAGCTTCCGTCAGGCTCACCCGTCTTCGGTTCCCGAGCCCGGCTCACTTGCTGTGCTGGCTGGCTTGACTGTTCTGGCACTTGGACGTCGTCGTCGCGCTCAGGATTGAGCAGTTAGAGCTGAGCAGTCGAATAGAAAATAGAAAAGCCGGTCGCAAACAGCGACCGGCTTTTTTTGTTTCAGCTTTGTCTCACGCCGCGATTCGCGTGCTTACCCTTTGCAGATTGCCAACGGTATTGAATCGACATCCAAAAGCCGAAGTGAGCCTCCGGTAGGTGAACCCACTGCTCGATTCACGAGATTGCCGAAGACTCACTCCGATGGGAGCGGGAGACACACCCCACTTCAGTTCGCGCTCTGTGCGCGACGTCTCAGTTAGAAGCCGCCACAGCCGCCGCCATATGCGGACCTTCCATAAGCAGAGTAGGGGTAACCGGCGTACGAGCGCCCGTATGACGGGTATCCCGTAGAACGGACATATCCGGCGCCTGCAGGACTACGGTAAGCCGAAGCCGCATATCCGCTGCGGCTATATGCTGCTGAACCGTAACCTACCCCCACGCCATAGCCCGCCCCATAACCCGGTGCGTTGGCATATCCTGACTGATATCCACGTGCCGGCGCTGCGAAAGACTGATATCCGGATGTGTACGGAGACGCATAGCCGGCTGAATACCCCGGAGCCGCGGATCGACTGCAGGTTCCGTTTGCGCACTGTGCCTCAGCGGCAGGGTTCAACATCAGAACCAGCGCAAACGCAGCACCAAGAGCCGCGATTCGGGTAATTGAAAACAAGTTCATAAGTCACTCCTCATTCAAGGTTGGAAACACAAGGTCGCAATTCGACCGCGGCAGGTATTGGGGCGTCGTTGACGCGGAGGTTTACTTACGCAGCAAATCAGGCTTCCGTTTTGCTCTGTAACTTGCGCTACAAGGTGTAAGCAAACTGCTCGCTACCCGACTGCGTTCTGTACACGATCTAACTTCTGTGAAATCGTTAATAAGAATCCTGTTTTGCCGGACACTCTGCCCATCCAAACTGATTCGTAGAATCAAACTCGACTTGATTGGACCCAATGATTTTTCTGCTGATCATCGTTTCCGGAATCTGTCTCGCGTATGCCAACGGTGCCAACGATAACTTCAAAGGAGTTGCGACGCTCTTCGGAAGCGGCACAACGAATTACAGACGGGCACTGGCATGGGCGACGGGAACTACTTTTGCCGGGTCTATCGCCGCGTTTTTTCTTGCAGAGAGTCTCATCAAGAGTTTTGGCGGGAAAGGCCTTGTTGATGACGCTGTAGCATCACAGCCTGCGTTTGCAGCTGCCGTTGCACTGGGAGCAGGACTGACCGTTCTGATGGCAACGAGAATCGGAATGCCCATCTCAACCACCCACGGGTTGATCGGGGCGTTGATAGGGACTGGCTGGGTAGCGGGTTCCGGCTTGAACTATTCCAACCTCGGATCAAAGTTTCTGATCCCGTTACTGCTCAGCCCCGTCCTGGCCGTAGTAGCAACAACCGTGTTGTACCCGCCACTACGCTTTCTGCGCAAGAGACTCAAAATCAAAAGCGACATCTGTCTCTGTGTCGGTGAAGAGACCGTCGAAGTCATTCCAGATGGGAGTCATGCTGCCGCTATGACCGCTGCCCGTGCACTCAGTGCCAGCGTTGATCGCGAAGTAGTCTGCGAAAGCCGGTACGAAGGCAACGTGCTGGGCATTTCTGCGGGACCCGCACTTGATTCAGCGCACTTTCTATCTTCCGGAATGGTCAGCTTTGCCAGAGGCTTGAATGACACTCCGAAAATTGCCGCCTTGTTACTGCTTGCACCTTCACTGGGAATCGGCAGCAGCCTCGCGCTGGTCGGTATCGTCATCGCCATCGGAGGCCTCGTCAGCGCAAAACGGGTCGCCGAAACGATGAGCCGCAAGATAACGGCCATGAATCACGGCCAGGGTTTAACGGCAAACCTGATCACCGCCCTTATTGTGATCGGAGCCAGCCGTTTTGGCTTGCCGGTCTCAACAACCCACGTCAGCTGCGGTTCACTGTTCGGACTTGGAGCCGTCAACGGAAGTGCGCGGCGGAGGACCATTGTCACGATTCTGATGGCGTGGCTGATCACACTGCCCACTGCTGCCCTGATCGCAAGTGTAAGTTTTCTCATAGTACGCCGTCTGAACGGATAGCAAACCGGCAACGTATTAATACTTCACTTTTCCTATCCACTTCTTGATCCCACCTGTAGATATCCGATGGACCAGAACCCGCAACCCGCCGCCTCCGATCCAGCAACATGGCTGGATCAGTACGGAGACTATCTTTATCGATTCGCGCTCTCGCGGCTGAGAGATGGTGACGCGGCTGAAGAAGCTGTGCAGGAAACATTCGTTGCCGCACTACGAAACAAAGAACAATTTTCCGGCAAAGGCTCCGAACGAGGATGGCTGATGGGAATCCTCAAACGGAAAATCATCGACTTCTACCGGAAACGCCAGCGCGATCCTGTCAACCTTGATGAGGAATCAGGCAGCATCTCCGACATGTTATTCGACAAAGGAGGACACTGGAAAAAAGAGGTACGCGGATTCATCGCAAAATCACTGGATTCGCTCGAGGTTAAAGAATTCCGTTCCATTCTGCAGAAATGCCTCGCGCTGCTTCCGTCCAGACAGGCAGACGCGTTCACAATGAGGACGATGGATGACAGAGAAGCAGACGACATCTGTAAGGAACTGGATATCTCCTCGTCCAACTACTGGGTCATACTTCATCGGGCGCGACTTCGACTCGCAAGCTGCATAAAACAGAACTGGTTCCAGGCAGGCGAAAATGTTTAATTGCAGGAAGATATCCGAGCTTGTTTCGAGGTCGCTTGACGGCGACCTCAGCTTCTGGAAACGGGTGCAGATCCGGATGCACATGATGATGTGCAGTCTTTGCCGGAAATTCCGCAGAGCGCTGCTGAGAATCGACGGCGAAGTCAGAAACGCGGCGGAGCAGGAATTCGTTGCAGACGAAAACGTTGTCCTTCCCGAATCACGCCGGGAACAGATCAAAGAGCTCATCGAATCCGGCCAGGATTGACGGGAAACCAGTCGATCTCAAATGCGCCAGACTACAAGTCGTTTAGGTCTACTGCACGGCGGTCATAAAGTTTCACTTAAATGCTGCCGGTATCAGGCGATTGGCGGATCTAGAAGGCCTCGTTGGTGGAGCCCCTCTTCATTGAACGCCCCCGGAACAGTCGCAGCTCCCCAAACATCGCGACAGTACGACTACCGCCTGCCACAAAACAAAAGATTGCGACTACAATTGCGCAACGCATGCACCTATGCAGTCAATGAACTGGAATTCATGCGCATCTTTTTGACATGGTGCCCACCCCTCTAATAGCATTTGCTGCACCTAATTTTATGGGTGCACATCTTAGTTACACCAGAGAGGGAACAATGACAAACTGGAAATCTATCTGCCTTAGGTAGGACGAGGCCACACCTACCAATATGTTGACCCACAAGGCGGCGGTGGTGGAAACGTCGGTATTGAGTAGTATTCTGAACCGAGTAGCAGCGCCGGATTTTCGGCGCTGCATCACTTAAGTCATGCAATAAGGTGCAATAGTCATGGAATGGCATAGCGTAAGAGTCTGGTTACTGACAGTTCTTTTTCTGATTCTTTGTCATCCAACTGCCAGTATGGGACAGGCTGATGATTCAATAGGCAACCTCGTGGATGCTGAAAACACCCGTTCCAATGACGAACTGACCTTGTTCGCTACTGAATTCAGAACAAGTATGGCGCGGCCCTCTCTTGATTCGGTTGCCAACGCGGAAAACAGAATCGTACGCGCAATGATTGCAGACAATGAACTTGCGGATTTCCTGCGCGTCAGCCAGGACAGCCGGGTTTCATTCCGCCATGTTCTGGACCGCATGGAGCAAGAACTTCGGTCGCTGGACAGAAATGAAGAGCTCTTTGTCAGACGAGCAACTGAGAATGAGGCGGAACTGCGGAAAAAAGTCAATGAGATGCTCTCCAACGGAGCAACGAAAAGTCGCCTTAGGCTGCTGGCTGTTCGCGTATCATCGCAGACTGCTGGATTCGACCCCGTGCCCAGATTCTGCTATCCGGTGCTGATCGCGGACACCATGGATGTCGAAACATCCGAACTGGAACGCTTAGCCGCTGAAACAGACAACCTCATCGCGATTTTCGATGACCAGGAGTTGGTGTTAGCTGAGGAGGGCATCAGGGAGGCCCTGTCCATATTGCCGGACGCGGCGCAACGGCGCTATGCTGAATTGACGAACCCGGGAAACGACCTGTTCAATCCGGCAGCCTTCAAGGGATTGAATTCGATCGACTCGATTCGATCCGAAGTTGTGCTTCTACTGCTGACGGCCGGCGAGCTCGCGAAACTCGAGCTGCTGGATTTCCAGCTGCAGGAGATTCAGGAAATCACCGCGCGGCTGGCAAACGATGAGGCACTTATAGAGCTACAAAAGAAAGCTGAGCTAATTGAATCGGGAAATCGGGCGGCGCTTCCAGAAGGCTTTGATTATGCGGCCGAGGAAAAAGAAATCTTCGATCGTGTCATGCGAGAAGCTGCGAGTGATATTGAAGACATCCTGCTTCCACAACAGAATGAACTGCTCGACGACTTCTGCTATCGGCTACATGCTGCAAACAAGAGCGAACTGCCAGTGGAATGGCCGCTGATAATGGCCGAGCGACTTGATCTTCAGCAAGCTGAGATTGAGCAGCTGGAATCAGTAACCGCTGCGGAAGTCGAGATCTTTAAATCGCAGACGGCGGAATTGCAAGCCGAACTCTACTCGCGACTGAATCCGCACATTCCGGACGTAGTCAGGCCGGTGCTGGAAGAACTCGACTCCGTGATGGAATTCGAATTCTCTATGGATGACCTACAGGACTTCTAGTTGCGCTGTCGACAGCAGGTACGTCGGACTGCCACGCCAACGTTAGACCTGCAGTTCTGGTTCTCTTTTTGCACACAACAATCCAGCGCCTCTCCCGAGTTGAGAGAGGCGCTGAATGCTCCCATTCCTTCACTGCCCCGGTTCCTATTCAGTGAACGTCCATTTGAACTCATCGATCGAGGATGAGAACTGCTGCCTTGGAGATGGAGACTGGTAGCGGACGCGTGCAAAGATTCGCAAGTCAGCCGGATTGATAAATCTTGTGTGATCACCTGCCGGCGAAACGGTGATCCTGCTGTCGCCGAATCTCGATGCTGCACGAGTATCGATAGTTTCCCAGCTCAACGTGTCATAGTTGAACAGCTGAATCGACTGATTTACGACATTGCGAGCGAAAACAGAACTTTCAAGCGTGAGCGACATCGACGTTGAGGTCGGCGGTGCTGTGGCGCCGAATTCAACTTCTGTTACCGCCTGAATGTCCGTCGCTCTCCGTTCCATGACGAAATCCTGATTGTCCGCCTCTTCGAGTTCGGTAAAGAGACCGCTGCGACGAATTCCGCGGTTCACGATGAAACTGCGCGGATAACGATCCGGATCCACCGTGAGTTCCACATCGTTTCCATCACCACCCACGTAGCTGATTGCCATTGGCTGACCGCCGACATAGTAGACAAGACTACCTTCAGGGCTACCGTCGAATTCACCCGTTAGAGTCCCACCAACTTCAATCAGCACGAATCGTGCGTCCAGTTCCGGAATGTAGCCGACGGATTCCAGTTCAAGCGTCGCGTCGTCCAGCAGAACGTCTCCCTGCACAACCAGTCGATCGAAATCGGATGCGCCCAACATGTCGATTACGAGGTTGCTGGTTCTGACAAGTTCGAGGTTGCCATCGAAGGACATTGCGTGAGTTCGCGCGGCACCGGATTCGAGCCCGGGACTGACGTTGTCTAGAAACAAGTGCCGACCCGAACCTGTGTAAACTCCATCGCCCGTGACTGGACCGGAAACCCGTATTTCAGAGGTGGGCCCTGTGGTAACTTCACCACGATTGTCCAGTCCTTGGTATATCCAGATGTCGGCAAAACCGGCTGCCCACATGGTTCCATAATTTTCGACGGTAGAGAACAAATCCGGTTCATCGGCCGAACATAGAATCAAACCGTGGTTGACGATCTCCGTCGCTTCAACTGCCGGCGTCAGGTTGCCCGTCAAATGCAACGTTCCGTTGGAATCAACCAGGACTGTTGAGCCCACAGCGGCGAGTTCTCCGTCACCGGAAACTGTAACACTTGCATCAGCACCGCCTCCGATCGTCACATCACCACCGGCTTCGCATCTTGAACCGAAGCCCCTGATAATGATGCTGCTTCCCGGTACATCGGTCGAAGTGCCCACGGTAACATTACCACCTGCCAGGACCGAAGCCCCCTCCTCAATCGTCAGGGAGCCCGTTGATCCGGCAGCCCAACCGATGTCGAGGTTGCTGTCGATTGCCCACAGCGAGCCGGAATGTTTGACGGTAGCAATCCCCTCGCCCCCTGCCAGAAAGCCCACCGCCGAGATCTGTGAGTTGAGTACACCACCGTTGCGAACCTCCAGTACTCCGCGCCCCCGCGCTCCGACGTCAAGTTCACTGGTCGCGTTGACAACCGTTCCGGCTCCGGTGACTTCAAACCTGCCGTTTGCATCCGGGTCGCAACCGATGTCCACATTCAGTGCATTCGCCACTGTCTCATCCGCGACTACAATCCTGCCACTCGCATTGTCACCGAGTCCGAGACACACGACACCGTTGGCGTCAAACTGAGTATCCTGCAAGCTGAGGAAACCGGAAGCATTGGTGGAGCTACCAATATTCACCGGGCCGTTCGTCGTCAGTGAACCCGCTCTTCCGACTCTCACCGTTCCATCATCGATCAGAGTTTCACCATCAACAACGAAGTGAAGACCGTCCGTGCCGTCACCGATATTTAGAAAGGATCCGATGCCGACGATCAGCGAGTCGTTCAGTGTGTGGGAATAGAGTTGGTGAACTCAACCAGATCTTCTCGGACTCTGGTGTCGTCGTGGTGGCTCACTACGCCGGCCTCTCGGTTGCGGAGATGCAGGACTTTCGTGGCCGCATGCGAGAAGCAGGCGGGAAGGTTCGTGTTGCCAAAAACAGGCTCGCCAAGATCGCCCTCGAAGGAACCCCATGCGAAGGCATGAAGGATCTCCTGACCGGGCAGACTGTACTCGCCTATTCGGAAGACCCGGTCGCAGCGGCGAAAACCGCTGAGGCCTACGCCAAGGATAAGGAGAAATTCCAAATCCTCGGTGGTGCGATGGGTGAGACGGTGCTG
>JBCCFB010000188.1:0-12495 GCA_039029995.1 Planctomycetota bacterium | reverse complement strand
GCTGGAATCGGGCTGCTCCAGAAGCACAGCCCGTTGTCTGAAGTACAACAAAAGTGATACATTCCCCGTTTTCCATCCGCCCATTCGACGGAAATCCCAATGGCCAGAAACGTGCGCGGCGCTTTGATTCAAGCAACGTTGTGCGAGCCCGCAACCTCTCCGATTCAAAAGATCAAACAGGCGATGATCGACAAACATGTCGACCTTATCGCACAGGCAGCTGACCAGGGCGCTCAGTTTGTCTGTCTGCAGGAACTCTTTTACGGCCCGTACTTCTGCGCTGAGCAGGATGCGAAATGGTATGACATGACCGAAAGGATTCCTGACGGTCCGACCATCAAGCTGATGCAGGAACTCGCGAAGAAGCATGAGATCGTGCTGGTAGTTCCGCTTTACGAGGAAGACCTGACCGGCGTCTACTACAACGCAGCCGCCGTTATCGACGCCGATGGATCCTACCTGGGCAAATTCCGGAAGATGCACCTGCCGCATTGTGAGCCCGGATTCTGGGAGAAGTTTTATTTCCGGCCCGGAAATCTCGGCTATCCCGTGTTTGACACACGGGTCGGACGGATCGGTCTCTACATCTGCTACGACAGGCACTTCCCTGAAGGAGCCAGATGCCTTGGACTGGCGGGAGCAGAGATCGTTCTTAATCCGTCAGCGACAGTAGCAGGACTCAGCGAATACCTGTGGAAACTTGAACAACCTGCTCACGCGGTTGCGAACCAGTATTTTGTAGGTGCCATCAACCGGCCCGGAACCGAGGCCCCGTGGAACATCGGTGAATTCTACGGCCAGAGTTATTTCTGTGATCCGCGCGGACAGATAATGGCTGAAGGGAATCGCAACGGCGACGACATTGTCATGGCCGACCTCGACCTTGATATGATTCGAGAGGTCAGAAATACGTGGCAATTCTTCCGCGATCGTCGGCCTGATACCTATCAACCAGTCGTCGATCCCTAGGCCTCTTTGCGGAACTCAAGCCCCGCCTGAATGTGTCCAAACGGAATGTCCGCTCAGGCCCCGGCATGAAACTCCGGCCTGTAACGGTCGAGGAAATCCGTAGCGTCAAACGCCGATCACGCCAGGGTCGGCACGGCGTCTTGGTTGATCATCCTGCTATCCGTAGAATTCAGCCTGACAAGCTACTTAGAAGTCTCGAGGTGCCTCGCATGGCAAACCTGTCCACAACGGTAAATGGACTCAAACTCCCCAACCCTTTTGTCATCGGATCCGGCCCTCCGGGCACCAACGCAAACGTGATCGGTAAAGCGTTTGACGAAGGCTGGGGCGCTGTCATCGCAAAAACAGTCTGTCTGGAAGCCGACAAGATCATCAACGTCCAGCCACGTTACGCGCGCCTGCGCAGTCGCGAGTCGCGGGAGATATTCGGCTGGGAAAACATCGAGCTGATCAGTGATCGCAGCTTTGATACTTGGATGGATGAATTCAAACAGATCAAAGACAAGTATCCCGATCGCATCCTGATCGCGTCCGTGATGGATGAATACCGTCGTGACGCATGGCACGAAATTATCGAGCGATGTCAGGAAACCGGCGTAGATGCGTTTGAACTGAATCTCTCCTGCCCGCACGGTCTCCCTGAAAGAAAAATGGGATCCGCGATGGGCGAGGATGCGGCAATCGTCGAAGAGGTTTGTGGCTGGGTGGCCGAAGTCGCAACAGTGCCCGTCTGGGCAAAGATGACACCGAACGTCACACGAATCGAAGACCCGAGCGCGGCAGCACTACGTGGTGGAGTCGACGGGATCTCGGCGATCAACACGATTCGAAGCGTAATGGGCGTTGACCTGAAGAGCCTGCGTCCGGAACCGTGCGTTGAAGGCTATTCGACTCCCGGCGGATACTCGTGCCAGGCGATCAAACCGATCGCTCTGCGCAACTGCATGGAAATCGCAACTCTGATTAACCAGGAATTTCCCGGCAGGACGCTCAGCGGAATCGGTGGAATTGAGACCGGCTACGATGCGGCGGAATTTATCCTGCTTGGTTCGGACACTGTTCAGGTCTGCACCGGTGTCATGAAAATGGGATACCGGATGGTCAGGACAATGATTGAAGAGTTGTCTCAATTCATGGATGAGCACGGCTTCGAATCAATTGATGAATTCAAAGGGCACAGCCTTCAGTTTTTCAAAACGCATGCCGAACTCGTGGAGATTCAGGCGGAAGCACGCGCCGAGCGCAAGGCTGAACACGATGCCCGCATGATCCGTGAGGATGCTCAATGGACCGGTGACGACTTCGTTGATCAGAGCGAGGCGCTGGCGCGCGGCTAGTTTCCGAGCGGCTGGCCCAGTGTGTAATTGTCTCGATGTGCCATCTGTTTTTCCCGTTTAGTCGCAACGTGGATTCACGGCAGGCTCTCGCTCGAAACTCGCGCTTTACGAACAGGGCAGGGCGAAGAATGGTCCGATTCCGCGCGACGCCTCGTGAGTTGTAATGAACAGCCAAGCCATGTCATGTGGAAAGACGTAAACGTCGTCTTCAAAAACACGAACATCCGGCCACGACCTGGCATTACAGTCAAACAGGGAATCATCGGTTTCCCGGTAGATGTAAAACGGCATGACCGTTTGTTGATGGAAGCGTTCAAACGCTTCGGGCCCTACGATTGCCTGTTCAAATCGGTAAGTGTAGGCGTGCCACCGGTAAACGTTGTAAACCCACTTTCCTGTTGACCGTTCTACGTTTGCATAAAACGACCCCAGCAATCGGGAGTTGACGCTGCGGAATTCCGCTCCCGTTACCGCGCTCGCTTCAATTTGAAGCTCCGTTTCCAGTCTCATTGCGAAGTCAGTTTTCAGAGCAGGGCCTCTTGCATTCGGGTTGGCAACGGTACCTCAGACACCGAATCCTGATCAACGTTCGGAAATTCTTCGAGCGCGAGACTTCTGTGTCGTTTCGACAGAGCCGGTCATCAGCCCTTCAAGGGACGGCGAGCCATCTCGCACGAAGAATTATCAGGTTGCGATGTGAATCAACGCAGGCAGCCCGATGGCGATCAGGACGTGAAGAACGATTGCGAACCAGTACGGGCCGGGAGATCTGGCTCGCTCAACAAGCATATTGTCACCGGTCCAACCGATCACTGCAAAGCCGGTAAACAACTCCAGCGCTATAATAAAAATAGAAAACAGCCCGAAACCGAAAGCGAACATTCGAAATGTAACTCCTGATCTAGAATATCTGCCGAGGGCTACCAGCAGATGCCAGCCGGTCGGGCGCTCTGCTATTGGCGCCCGTTTACGAGTTCCGCATGGGCAGTGCTTCAAGCTCGGAATTGATGGCATCAACTCGCGATTGCCAGAAGTTTGCGCCATCGAATTTCTGTTCGCTATTTAATTCAGTTGATTGTTGAACCCCGGCAAGATTTTGAGAGTACCTCTGCCTACGATCTAGCAAGTAGTCTTTGAACTCCGATGTGGATACCGGAATCCAGCCCGGGCCGTCGCACCCGCACGTATGAAAAACGTGGCCGACTCGATACAAACCCCGAAGGTTGCGCCACGCTTTCGTGTCTGAACTGCGAGGCGGTTTGAAGTCGAGTCCCATATCAATCATCGGCTCGGAGCAGACAGGACACTTGTGGGTCGAATTGAGATACTTTGATTCAATGTCTTCAAGAGTCATGTTCAATTCACGCTCGCGACGCTGCAGACTTGCGGCATGATGCCGGATCAACATGAGCTCGTTGTAGGCATATCCAAGCCCTTGCACCGCAAGGTATTCAACAATCGGCGGCTGCTTGAACATCTTTCTGCATGTGAAGCAAACGAAATGACGCTTGTACGGGCCATGGATTGCATATCGGCACATGAGTCTCTTCTGCAATTTCCTTGATGGAATCATTCATCCGGCTGCAGTCCACGACAGCCGGAAGTTACACGCAGGATCATATCAGATCGCACCGAAGCCCGGTGCATCGACGAAAGGCATCCGGTTGGTCAACTTACGCTAGTTTGAGTTCGGCCAGCCGTTTGAGAAAGCGAGCAAAATGCGAATCAGATATGTCATCAATTCTGCAAACCATAGCGTGATACCACGGATTGTCTTGAGAAGTATCGACTCTGATCTCCATTTGATACTGGTCGAGAAAGCCCGACACACACCGCAGGCAGTAAACGACATCGTCCGCCGCGTTGTCGCGATTGTCGGCGCCGTAAACAGCATCCACCCGTCGCAACGGAATGCGCACCTCTCTTGAAACTGAATCGCGAGAATTTTCGAATGTCATTCCGGATCGCTAGTGCATAAACAACAGCTTCAATTCAAGGCTGTTCAGCTGGAGGTTCAAACGACAGTTCGGCGAAATCGAGGACTCCAAAAAGAAAATACAAGCAGGCAGATTGTTTGTGTTCTGTGATGGGATACTCATCCAGAAACCGGTTCACTTCAGGGTAGTGATCGTTGCTCTTTACCCGCCGGGCAACGGCAGCAAGTTCTTCCATCTGCTGCGGCGTTGCCGTGTCAAGAAAATCAAATATCTGTTCCTCGAACTGAAAGCGACCATATTCGAGTGCAGGCTCCACCAGATAGGAAAGCTCCTCCGGCAATTCAGCCAGCATTCCGGGATCGGTCAGCCGAGGCGGTTCCGGGCGCGAAGTATTTGTTTGCGCCGGCGGTGGAGTTTCCGGACCTGAATCCCCGCAGCCTGCAAAAGCCAGCAAAGAGATCAACAACAGAATTCTCATTAGTACAGTCCGATCTAGTAGCTCTATTTGTTTCATAGCAGTTGCACACCGTTCATAGAAAATCGTCGTGTACTCTTATTGCTATGGCAACGGGTGAGGTTCCGATGATTGTTGACCGATTCATGTCATCGAACTGCTTCGGCTTCAGCTCCATCATGCCGCCGCAACGTGGTACGACTACGCTCCGGCTACAGGGGAAGGGGATTGTTGGAGCACGGGTTTCTATCGCTCGGGCTGTCGAGTGGTGTCGAAACGTAGACACCCTGCAATCGTGTTTGAATCGGTGTTTTCAAAAACCACGTACTCAACGACATCATCCCTGATGCACCACAAACAACAAGGTGAATCCGGTGTCGATGCGAGGCCATCGCAAAGATCGTCCATTGCAGCACAAACGTCATCCCAGTATGCGTCGCCGATATTCCGCCGTGCTAATGAGGCAGAACGATGGCGATAGATGCCGAGATAATGGCTGCACGGTAGATTTCCACGAGAACCTTCAGAATCGGATGATCGGGTAACGGCAGGCGATTGCGACGAGAGTAGCTGGAACAACTCATCGGAATAGCGAAACGATTCCCCGGCGAAAAGCTGTATGAATTGCTCGACCATTGGCTCGCGCGACCGAAGGTTTGACGCCACCGCTCTGAACAAAGCGAGCGCGGCCTGATTAAAGGAAGTTTATACCAGGGAAGTGGGTCTATGCCGGAAAGCCAAAATGCGCCCAACCGGCTTCAGCGAAAAAATCATTCTATGCGACGTTGCGCTACGATTTCGCCCAATTCAAAAATGACTCGAAGTCGGGCCAGGAATTGACGACCGCATGTACTGCGAATACGCATACCGGCCATTCAGTTTCTATTTTTTGAGAAGTGTCAAATCCGTAATAGTCACGCGAGGTGAAGTTCTGAACCCAAAGAAATGGAACAATCCACCGTGGACAACATTGATCATGCAGATCGACAACCTCTGTCACGTCACGAATAACGTGCGCTTCACCAAATTTCTGGCTGAACTTTGAAGTGTCCGCGAATGCGAGAAAGTCCGCATAAAAGGACAGAAATGTAAGCGGACAAGTGAAGCCGAATTCGGCTTCGACGCTTCGTGCGAATGCGTTCGTATCCATCTGAGTCGCACCCCGGAAGGTTTTTACGACACCGCCCTGAATAAAGCCAGCGATGCCTGAACTACCAGAAACTGTACCAACGCCAGCGAGCGCTGCAAAACCAGAAAGGTGTGCCGAAGGAATTTGCCTGAAATCTATTTTGCCCGTCCGTGCGCGGCGAGAAGAGCCACAATCTCAGGAGTAGATTTGTCACGGGCCACATCAATGAGCGTCCGGCCATCCGGATAAACGCCAACATCGTGTTTCGCACCCCGGCGAAGCAGTAGTCGCACTATTTCAACCCGTCGTGACTTTACAGCGGATTCCAATGGAGTCGAAAACGTGTTGTTATTCGAATGTTCGATGTCTGCACCATGGTCGAGCAACAATTCAACCAACGCAACATTACTGCTGCCGAGTGCGCAATGCAGCGCGGTATGACCGGAAAATATGTCAGGGCAATCAGGGTCAGTGCCGGCTTCGAGGAGTTCGCGAACGAGATCAACGTCACCCGCACGAGACGCGTCAAGAAGCGCAATCCAGTTCTCAGCTGATTCGGTCAAAGGAAACCCGGGTCCGCCAAACGGAAAAATTTACGACACCGCCCGGAACAAAGCGAACGAAGATAAATTGTACCTACGACGAATCGTACCAGAGCCAGCAAACGTTGTTAAAGGACGAAGGTGTGCCGAATACCTGGCGCAACAACCATGTTAGCGGACAACTGAATGTCGATTACGGTTTGCCGTCTAGAAAAGCACGAACAGCCTCCACTCCAATTCGGTACTGCAGCAAATCCGCCCGAGCATCAGTCTCGAATTCCTCAGCTGTTTTTTCGCGACCGCAGTGGGAGCTGACAATCTTGAATTCGTTCCATTCGGAGTCAGTAGCAGGGGCATCACGAACGGATTCCGTTACAAACCCGCGTATGTCGTCCGGGAGTGTTGGTAAATGTTCCGCAACCGGCACCGTACCAAGGGTCGCAATGGCACGCAAAGGAATTTCTCCGCGTGAAAACACGCCGTCCTCCCACAGTTGGATCAAGCGCGGAATTGGAATGATATTGGGCAAAGGCGTTGTCCACTAATGGAAGGTTTTTGCGACACGCCCTTGAACGAAGCGAGCAATGCCTGAACTACGAAAATTGTACTGAGGCCAGCTCGCATAGCCAAAAAGCCAATGCATGCCGAAAGCATTATCGCCAAAAAAAACCATGCTGTGTAACGCTTGCGCCGCTCAGAGCGGTGTCGTTTGCTATCCGCCAGCCTTGGACTGTTTACCGATGGCGAAATCTGCCAATGCGTTTTCCAAAGCCTTGACGACCTTTTGGCGTTTGGATTCTTTGGTTATGCCTTTGGGGAGACGTTCGTGCCACCGTTGCCAGTAGTGCTCCAGTTCGTGGCCCGGTTCGCGCGACGACGGATGAATTTTGACGTGGAACCAGTCGAGACATTCACGAAGCTGGTCGAGATTGGCAAATTGAAACGTGAATCCGGCAACGGCCACGAAGAAGACATCCGGTGAACCAGTCCGGTCAGTGTCAGCGGGGATACCACCAACCCAGCTAGAGGACATGAAGTCACGGTGACGTTCAGGGTCGAGCGGTTCGATCCAATGTCTAGCCATCTGCGTCCCACAACGGAAGGTATTTTCGACACCGCCCTGAACGACGCGAGCGATGTCCGAACTACCAAAGACTGTACCAAGGCCATCCTCCGTCGCCAAACGCGAAGAATACCAAAGGCCTAGCGAAAAACCCATGATGTACAGAAAACACCCCGCCTAAAAGGTCTCAAATTGTGGCGAGTGCAGCAACATGAAGCCCGCAAGTTGAGCGTCCGCGGCCTCGAATTGCAATCCAATGATGCGTTCGGTTTGATAGAGGCCCAGCAGATAGCCCAAAGCCAGACACGAAAATGCACGTCATGCGGGTGCCGCAGACCCGTGATCCGCGAGTGATGCATCGGAAAGCTCGCCGCTACAGCGTTCGTCGATGAATCGATGGTGTTCAATCGCCCATGAAGTTTCAGACGCGGTTAATGCGAATCCGTAGCGGGCAAAGTCGAGGGGATCGAACCGGCAAGCCGATTTAGAGTGGATTGCGTCGCGCACATCCGCGAATTCGTCGAGTAACGGCTGAAATTCGTACGGCGATCGTGTCATCGAAGAATTATTTTTGTCGCACCATCGGAAGGCTTACGACACCGCCCTGAACTATGGGAGAGATGCCTGAACAAACGGAAACTGTACCAAGGCCATGGTCCGTTGCCAAAGATCAAAGGTGTGCCAAAGGCCCTAGCGCATAAACCATGTTGTCGGGCAGCCATCGGGAGGTTACTGTGTAGGCATGAGTAAATTCACCAACATTGATCGCGGCCCGGACGGCTGGAACGTGCGTATCGTCCGACAGGGCCAGCAGCATTCAAAGTACTTTCGATTCTCCAACGGTGGGATAAGGAAGGCACTTGCCCGAGCCACGCGATGGCGAGACCAGAAACTCCGCGAGTTAGGGCAAAGACAATGGCGCAAGGGACCCCGAAAGAAAGCGTCTAACAACACGTCCGGCGTGACGGGTGTCAGCAGGAATGTCTACGGACGATGGGTCGCAACATGGCATGAAGACGGCGTGCAACGATTCAAGACATTCAGAACAAAGAGGGAGGCAGTAGCACACCGAAAAGCAAAGACAGAGCCATCGAAGTAAAGAGAACCGAGTTGTTCCCCGACAACGGAAGTTTTTTACGACACTGCCCTGAATGAAGCGAACGATGTTTGAATTGCGAAAGATTGTACCAAGGCCAGCGATCGTTGCCAAAGGATGGAGGTGTGCCGAAGGCCCCAGCGTAAAAACCATGTCAGCCGTCCCCGACCCCGCGATCAAGGCCAGCCAGCAGGTCAGCAACAAGAACGGCAAGCCGTCTGCATGCGTTACGATCAGTTTTTGATGGGTATGCGATCACGACGATTTCCGGAGCATCATCGGTCGTCAATCCAGCGTCCATCAGATCGTCATGGTACTCTGGGCGGTCATGTGTCTCCAAGACGGTCAGCGATGCGCGCGATCCGCCATCAGTGAAGTCCCAGTGGCGACCTTTGCGAGTCTCGGCGACGTCGGATGTCTGATCAGACAGCAGTTGTAAAACCAAACCGCTTTGAGCAACCGTGAAAGGCGAACGAAGTATCACGCTGGCGATTGCGCCGCTCATGGAAATGCCGGGGGACGATTAACAGATGGTTCTGTTACACCGCCCCTGACAACAGGAAACGGCTAGTACCAGATAGGAGTCTACCACCCAGGCGAGGCTTGACAACAAGCGAAGGTGTGCCAAAGGCCCCAGCGCAAAAACCATGCTAGGCAGCGGATACCATATGCCAGATGGAACTAACGTAGATTACGAATCCAAAGCAGAAGAAGGCGGTCGGAAACGCCAAGACCAGCAGAAATCTAAGCCAAGCGTCCACCGGTTTCCCAACAGGAGCACGTAGTAGGATTTTCCAAATGGCCTCGATCGCAGGCAGAGAAAAGAAGATGAACAACGCCGGATAGATCGTTAGGTTGCATGCAAGCAGTACCCAGAATTTGTCATGGCCGGATACCAGTGACGTGATCGCGATGGCCGGGATTCCGATAAACCAAAGGCGCGGGAAGTACGGCGTCAATCGGTCAACGAATCGCCGGTATGGCCGCAGGTTTCGAGGAGTAAAGAGCTTGCACAACGTTTGGTATCGTCCGCCTAACGGAAGATTTTAAGACACCGCCCTGAACGAAGCGAACGATGTCCGAACTACGAGCGGTTTTACCATCAGATGGCGGCTTGAACAAACGACAGCGGTGTGCCGCAGGCCTAGCGTAAAACACATGTTAGCCGTCGCTGAACTACGAACGACGCAATCCTCGGATTGAATCCAGTCTGGAACGAACATCCGATTCGTCATGGCCGCAGCCAACCAAATAGCCGATCGTTGCAGGTAGTGAGTCACAGAGATGGCTGATATTGGTGTGAGACGAAACGAAACGTTCGCCGTATGCGTAGAGCAATTCGATTTTAAACCACTGTTTCACGTCCCGTTTGGGTGGCGCTTTGAAGTATTTCCCCATTCGCGTCATCGGGATTTTGCAGTTAGGGCATTCAAACGGCCGGGGGTCAACGTCCGAGTCCCAGTTGGACGAGCCGGGCTGCTTGAAACACGAGCGGCACTCGAAGCAAGCGAAATGCACTCTGTTGGTTGAGTGTGCTTTGGGCATGAATTGCCAGTAACCTGCGGCGGCTAACGGAAGGCTTGACGACACCGCCGTTGCGATGCGAATCAAGTATGAACAGCATCATATTCTACCACCGGAGGGTGGCCTGAACAAACGACAGCGGTATGCCGAAGGCCCAGCGTAAAAACCATATCAAGCGACGTTGAACTACGGGTAGGCGTCCACGAAGTCAGAGATTGCCTTCGACACAGCGCCGGATTTCGCGTCACATTCAGGATCCGTGGCCAACGGGATAGTCTGGATGATGGTGTCCATGGCGGTTTGCATCGCGGCACATTCAGCGTCAGCCTCGTCGCGTGTCGAAAAGAACCGAGTGTGAAAGAACCAGCCGTAGATGCCGCAAGTAATGGCGAACGGAGCGATATCACCATCACATTCGATGGTGATGCGAGCGCCAAGGTCGTGCTCGAAGTCGACAACAATTGTGCCAGATTCGGACCCCTCCGTGCCGATCGATGATCCAGAATCAAATGGCGTCCACGTCATTTTGATTGAGTCGCCTAACGTGAGGTTTTTGCGACACCACCCTGAACAAAGCGAACGATGCGTGAGCTACCGGAAATTATACAACGCCAGCTCCCGTGACCGCCAGGGAAGTTGTGCCGAAGACCTAGCGTAAAAACCATGTTGTCGGGCACTAGACGCCCGGGGCCGCGTTGCCCTTTGGTTTCCGTACCAGACGGTACACCACGAAGATCAACATCCCAACGAGCAAGATCGGACCCCCGAAAATCACGGCAGATATGGCCAAAAACATCAATTGGCCAGCATATGCGCGTTCAGGGCCAGGGTTCTTCGGAACGATCCAATCTGGATTGCCCAGAGTGCTTCCATAAGGGTCTGCTGAAAATTCGGCGGCCGTTAGCGGCCCCACCAGGCTGTTGTCGGATCGGTCAACGACGAAGAAGTACTCGATTGACGAGTCCGCGTAGACGTATGTATCACCGGCGAATTTGTTACGTGGTCGTTGCCCAGTTGTTCTGAGGAAGATGTGGCTTGGTGAGACAATGTAGCCGCTGATCGGCCCGGATTTACCGCCGCGCTCAGGGAAATAGATAAAGGCGCTGCTGGCATCTACGAGGCCGATATCAAAGGTATTGCAGCGCGCGATTTCGTAGCCGGGCGCTATGTTCAAGCTGTAGTCGTTCCAACCGCTAGCGAGTGCCGTCTGGGAAAAGAGCAGCATTGGAAGCAGAAACATAAAACGCTCAAGCTGTTTCATCTGTGTCCGCCAACGGAAGGTTTTTACGCCACCGCCCTGAACGAAGCGAACGATGTCTGAACTTCAAGAATTGTACCAAGGCCAGCGATTGTTACAAAAGGACGAAGGTGGGCTCGAAGGGCCTCAGCGTAATAACCATGTCAAGCGACGCTGAACTAAGGTACGCGTTCCAGCCCGTCATGGTTGAGGCTGAGCGAATGGAATTCTTCGACACCATTGCGAATCCACGTGTAGTCGATCCACGGAGCGCCCCAATCGTCGATCTCCGTCACCGTGAGAATTGCGTTCTCCGCGATCAGGTTTTCGTACAATTCGCGAGTCTCACTATGGAGTCGGTAAGTGTCTGGCGCACCCACGAATTCCTGCGGCATGTGCGCGATTCGCACTCGGTCACCAACACGAAGAGCGCGCCAAAGATCATCCATCAGATTAGATTGGTCGCCTAACGCGGAACGCATTTACGACACCGCGCTGAACGAAGCAAACGATGCCTGAACTACGGGAAATTGTACCAAGGCCAACGCCCGTTGCAAAAGAGCGAAGGTGTGCCGAAGGCCTAGCGTAAAAACCATGTTAGGCGACTCTGAAGCGGCGTTAACGTGTCCAATCCAACGGGATTCCGTCAATGTTGTCGAGCGAGAAAACGTGGGACACCAGCGCCCGTACTGCATCGTCGAGCGCATCCACGTCGGCCACCGTTGCGTCAGAGAAACGTTGATAACCAATTTCGTGGCGAGTGTGGGTGCGAAAGCCGGTTGCGGTGGAGGTGATAACGACACCGTCGTAGTTCGCGACGTCGGGATTCCAGTCAGCAGGGTAGCACGGCGATTCGGCCAGAATTTCGCGAATGGCCTGAACCAACATAGAAGCCGCAAGTCCCGCAGTAGGCAATGCGTTGCGTTCGGAGACATTGAGTTGCCATTTCGACGCGAGCTTGCGGGCGAGTTCGAGTTCGTCAGCGACATTCATGGGTTGCGGAAACGATTCGCCTGAGTCGCACAACGGAAAGTTCTTACGACACCGCTCCTGATGCCAGTTGGCGGTTTGAACCAACAAAAGGTCTACCACCCCAGCGAGCATTGAACAGCAATCGAGGTGTGCAGAAGGCGTATCGCAAAAGCCATGTTGTACGAATCTAGGTTTTGGCAAGACGGCCTGAACACCAATCGTCATACACGAATGC
>JBCCFB010000187.1:0-12540 GCA_039029995.1 Planctomycetota bacterium | reverse complement strand
TCATTGTCACAATCAATTCCGTCTTCCGAAACAAGGGACGCTCTAATTGTATAAAGACCCTTGGATGTTCCAAGACGAAATTCAATCTCGGACATTGCATCTTTTTCGATCTGAATTAAATCAAGAGTTACTTCGTCTGTAGATTCGCCCTTACTGCTGATAATTACGCAACAATAAGAGAAAATCAGGACGGACACACAACACCAGAAGGGAAACTTTATTATTTAGGGGAAAACCATCCAAACAAGACAGAGATGTTATCCGTACCTCGGTTGACTACTACGACGTCCGCGTGGTTATCATCGTCAAGGTCACCGGTTGAGACGAAAACGGGCGTGTCGCGAACGCTATGAGTGGTGTGCTGAGCAAAAGAACCGTCGCCGTTATTCAAATAGATCGAGATGTTATCACTTGTCTGATTCGCGGATACCAGATCTAGATCAAGGTCACCATCAAAATCAGCTGTTGCAACCGACAATGGCGTTCCTCCGCTGTTCAGTGACCTGTTTGTGTCAATAGTTCCGTCACCACGGTTCTTCAGCTCAGACACGCTCGCGCCGGAGCTGGCGACATAGATATCAAGGTCGGAATCGCCGTCAGTGTCGGCAAAGGTGACGTATAGTGGACGTACACCGGTTCCGTACTTGATGTCGTCTGTGAAAGTTCCGTCACCCTGCCCGTAGAAAACGGAAATATCATCACCAAATGCATTGGCCACAGCAACGTCCAGGTTAAGGTCACCATCAAGGTCACCGAGCGCAATATACGTCGGGTTATTTCCTGCGTCATAGGTCGTATCCGTGGCAAACATTCCGCCACCTAGATTGAGCAGCACAGAAACGTCGTCGCTGTTCGCATTGGCTACAACCATGTCAGGATCCTGATCACCATCGATGTCACCGATCGCAATGCATTCCGGACCGTCACCAACACTGTACGAGGTGCCAGAGGCAAAAGTTCCGTCACCGTTGTTGGGAAGCACCGTTACGCTGTCGCTGCCTCGCTGGGAAATAACCACGTCAACGTCCAGGTCACCATCTAGATCCGCAGTCGCGTGTTCAACAGGATCAGCACCTGCCGCATATTCAGTAGATGCCGAATAAGTGCCGTCCCCCAGGTTGAGTAAGACAGATATGTCGTTGCTGAACCTGTTCGTGACAATGACATCAAGATCCAGATCACCGTCGAGATCGTCGAGTGATGCGGAAATCGGCGTGCTTCCGACCGCATAAGTGTCGTCAATCACGAAATGACCATTGCCATTGTTAAGTAGCACAGTGACTCCGCCATTAGCTACAACGACGTCCAGGTCGTCATCACCGTCCAGATCGCCCATTGCCATCGCCAGCGGATTACCCGAACCTGCGCTGAATGTAATGTGCGGCGCGAAAGTATCGTCGCCATTGTTAAATAGCACGGAGATGTCCCGGCTAAACAGATTCGCTGTAACCAGATCCAAGTCCTGATCGCCGTCAAGATCTCCGATTTCGATAGCTTCGGGTTGAAGACCGACGCGAAATTCGCGTTCAGGAAACTTGCATGACGGCGCATTCTGTGCGAACGACAAGTTGGCTGTCGCGATGAGGGCGACTAGTGCCGTCCAAACAAATGAACGTGCACGGCTGGTTGATCGCATTTCACTTCCTGAGTCTAAACTGCATGAATCGAGCTATAACCTAGTTAGCTGAGTCAACATCATCAACTTATCCGGTAACTCGATCTCCTCTCTCAAACCCATCGTCAGCCAGTTGCGGCATCCGGCGCATCCGGCGACGAACGAAGGCTAACGCGGTGGTCCAAATCAAGATCTGTTCGGGCCTGTCCCGTTCACATCGACGTATCGTGTCTGCCGCCAACACGACGCGAATTAATCTTCAATCAGCCAACAGATTTTATCTGTGTTGGAAGAGAATTGCTGCCGCTGACTTGCAGACTGATACCGAATCCGGATTTCCATACCTGCTGTGGTCGGATCAACAAACCGGGTAACGTCACCGGTCACGGTAGCGAAAACTGTTGAGTCCAGAAAACGCGTTGCGTCTCTAGAGTCTATCTCTTCCCACAAGTTGGAATCGTAATTAAACAGCTCAATTGACTGTATGACCGGGGATCTGGCAAAAACAGAACCTTCAAGCTGGACAGTCAGACCGGAAGGAAGTTGGCTGGGGCAGACACCTCCAATTACGAATTCTGTTCTCGACTGGATATCAAAAACGCCCCTTTGAATGGCAAGGTCTGTATTGTCACTCTCGGAAATCTCCGTGATACCGCCCGAAACGTAGTCGCCCCTGGTCACGAGTATTGAGTTGGGATTGATCACATACTGGCCAACGAATTCAAACTCGCTACAAAAGACCCATTCGCCTCTCCGATTTAATGTTACGTCCAGTGTGGTGCTTGATGTCGTCATTCCTTGAAGATCTATGTCAAACCAGAATGGATCGCCGCTGAGTGGATCGGGAACCGAGAACGTCTGGCTAAACGCTCCGGAAGTAACCGTGACACTCTCCGGAGGGAGCACACCACCGGAAAAATTTGAATCATCTAGATGCACCCGAACGGTTTGAAGCATAACAGGCGCAGCAAATTCGAAACTAATCGTTGGATCGATGTTCGACCACCCTACGTATGGGCCGTCACCTGCTACCGATTCGACAACGCCCCAGTTGTCCAGTGCAATGACACCATCTGTTAAGTCGCCCAATCCGCCGCTGAGAAACGCTCCATCAGACGAGGTATTGCCGGAACCTGTGTAATAGAGATCCCAGTAGTTGAAGTCTCCACCTGAAGCTCGGCCATGCCCGTTTGGCATCGAGTAGCTGGTTGGATTGACATTTTCACCAAGAACAGGCTGACAAATTGCAAGCAACAAAAACAGGCTCGCAGTTATCCGACGCGCAAAAACTGGATGTTCAGAAATCGAGTTCATCTTTAGTTCCGTATCTGCACACAATCAAATACCGCCGCCATCATACCATGTTCAGGACATAATCGCGTTGTGAAGTCCAGCCTTGCACCATGAGCCAATGACAATTGGGTTGCCAATGTTGCGATCTGTTTATTGTGAGCCAAGCCGGATTCATCGAACGGCTGCGTCGGTCACATCGCCCGAAGCAGATAGTCAACCAAGAATCACCAACCTTGGTAGCGACTGGCCGACAGTGATCAAAAAACGTTTTAGCCTTTTTTAATTTGCTTCCACTCATATTGAATAGATTCGTCGCTTCCGTGCAGACGTTTTTTCTGCGCTATGGATGCGAACAGTCAGTCGACTAGAGCTTCAAGCCGTGACGTCCACTCTCCCTGGTCCGCAGCATCAAGATTCTCCAGCAGGTCATTCAACAAGTTTAGATGCCTGGCTGTCCATGACCGGTAGTTGGGCCCGACCATTGGATGTTTGTTCGCTTCGTCAATTTCCGGCCAGGCTTCTTCCATGATCACAAAAGCCTCGGTGACTTTATCGATGTCACCCTGGTTTTCAGTTGCTGTAATCAAGCCGTCGAGGAATTTTCGGACGGCATTTATGCGCGCTCCACGGGCGCCGAAAAAACCGTTCTGTGGAATCTCATTCAGTGCGGCTCGTGCTGAAGCGGCATCATTCCGCAACAAGTGAAACTCAACAAGGTTCAAGTTGAAGTAGTATTCATCGAGGAGTTTGCCCGGGCCACGCGTATCCGCTTCGTCGATCGCGCGCCGATGTTGTTCAATCTGCCGTTCAAACGTTGCGAGATCACCTGTCGCAAGCAGGATCGCCTGCTCGCGCGACAGGAACGTTTTACGGGCTCGCGAGCTGAAGCGGTTTTCATCCTCACGCCAGTCCTGGTAAAGTTCCAACGCATGGATTAGGTCGCCGCCGAGTTCGACGGCCAGCGCGTACTGTTGTGCCGCCAATTCGCCAACCGGCCCGATTCCTTCGTCCGGCTCTCGACTGTCTTCGGCACGTTGAAGTTGGTCAGCAAAGAGTTCTGCGGCCTCCGCAAAATCTCCAACCGAAAGTTTTGATAGAGCAAGGTTATCTCTGGCCAGCTGAATGACTTCAACATCATCGACTGAGGCCGCGTGAGTAATTGCCGATTCGAGGTCTCGGATCGCAGCAGCCCAGTCTCCCGAACGTCCATGTAAACGTCCTGCGCCAAGGTGCAGTTTCGCAAGAAGAGAACGATACAGCCTGGTGTCATAGCCATTTGCCACAGGGTCGGCGTCGTCGCTTTGCTCCGGTTCGCGATCGGCCAGAGATTGGAGACGGGCGTTTGCGGCTGCAAGCGAAGTTTCCAGAATCTCTTTTGCCCGTGAGAGCAACTGAACTCTTCGCATTCTGCCCTCGGGTCGTCCGGAAAGCTGCAGACAGGTGTTCGCGAGCATCATTGAATTTTCGAGCCGCTTCGGTTCGTACGGCGCGGCAAACGTTTCAATCACGTCAGACGCTTGTTCCAGCAACTCCACCGCTGTGACATAGCCCCCGTTGCGGGCATGAAAATTCGCCAGTTCTCGAACGGTATCGACCGTTGTCGGATGTGATGGTCCCAGCATGAACTCAGCCAGCGATCGGGCTGCTTCCAGTTCCGTTAAAGCGTCATTGCCGCGCCCACCTGCGTCCGTGGTGACAACCGACGCGTCAGCCAGTAGTGCTCCGCGCAACACCCTGGCATTGATGCCGGTGACCGATTCATAAAGTCCAAGCCGCTCAAGGTCGTTCAGGACTTGTTCAACCTCATCGTGTGCAGCTTGCGTATCTCCCGTTGCGGCGTTTACCTGAGCCTTCAGCAGCAAAGCAGCAAAGCGGTGATGATGTTCCTGTGAGTAGACCTCGTCAGCGATCTCCAAAGCCAGATCCACTTGTTGTTCTGCTGACTCGACATCGTCGTGACTCAGGTGCAAAGAAGTCAGCAGCATTCGTGCGGCGAATTCCTGCCTCGAAAATTGATCATTGTTTTCGACCGTCGCCATTGTCCGATCAATCAGTGCGTAGGCTTCATCATGTCGCCCCGATGTCAAAAGGGCCTTGGACAGGCCGAGATCGTTTTCGATGACAAGATAAAGGTCATCGGGATAGAACTCAGCCATTCCGTCAGCCGCAAGACGATATTTTTCGACAGCAAGTCCAGCATCGCCCCTGCCAAGGTGATTTGCAGCAATAACGCTCCACAGAAAGGGGCGTTGGGAACGATCAACCTGTTTGATCATCTGGCCGATGAACTGAACGGCTCCATCTATCGAGTTGGCTGCTTCGGCATTGCAGGTTCCGCTTCCCGATGCGACAAGCATCGTCGTTTCCGTTGCAATATTTCTTCCTCGAAGTAGCTCCTGTGAACGTAGATCAGATGCGATTGCGCGGTTGCGCTGACCGAGAAACAGAACTGCTGAAACAACGGACACGGTGGCAATCACTGCGAGCCCGGCGAGAGCCGTACGAACAATGCCCTCATATCGCCGTGTAAATCGAGTCAGTCGCTCTC
The DNA here is from genome assembly GCA_039029995.1 of Planctomycetota bacterium. Taxonomy (GTDB): domain Bacteria; phylum Planctomycetota; class Planctomycetia; order Pirellulales; family Pirellulaceae; genus Mariniblastus. Next base: position 7,084 of record JBCCFB010000187.1, on the reverse strand, counting down.
CAACAGACTCACGATGCGCTGAGACTTTTTCATTGGCGAGAAATCGCTCAACCTCTGCTGCCAATTGCGCCGCGGACTCGTAACGATGCTCAGGCATTGACGCCATGGCTTTGATGCAGATTGAAACCAGGCCCTGCAGGCTTCGATCAACCTTCGAGCGAAACTGGCTACTGGCATCCGACGCCAGACTCTCCGCCTTCGAATCTCTCAATTTCAAAAGACTGTTCGGGTTGCGCTCGTTGGTGATCAGCGAATACAGCGTCGCGCCGAGCGAGTAGACATCCGACGCAGGCGAAAGTTCATCCCAGTTGCCTTCAGCCTGTTCGGGACTCATGAAGGCGGGCGAACCGACCGTTTGACCGTCGAGCGTCTCGCTGAAATCAGCTGCGCTTGCCGGCGTGTTCAGTGCGCCGTCACTAAGGACTTCTAGCCCGGAATCATAGACATTGCATTCCAGATCGTTGTTTTCAGTTTCTGCAGAAGGTCCCGACTGAATTCGATCTCCATCATCGGCTGGCTCATTTCCAGAGATGAGTTTGGCCAACCCCCAATCCACAACGAATGTCTCACCGTAGTCGCCGATCATGATGTTGGCCGGTTTCAGATCGCGATGAATAACGCCCCTTGAATGAGCGTAATGCACAGCGTCGCACGCCGACAGAAAGTGGCGGACCAACTGGCGGAAGCGGCTCGATGACTCCGGCTTGTTTTCAGCGTCATGAAAATCAGTGATTGTCTTTTGCAGACTCTGTCCCTTGACCAGTTTCATCGCATAGTAAGGGGTCCCGTTCTGCAGTCGCCCCATGCCGTAAACAGGAACGATTCCAGGGTGCTCAAGTGACGCGGTGATTCTTGCTTCGCGATTGAAGCGAAAGCGGAAGTCACGGCTGGACGCGTATTTGGCTTTAATCTCCTTGAGCGCAACCGTCCGATCAAATTCAACGTCATGGGCGAGCCAAACATTGCCAAGACCGCCTTCGTCGTACAGCCTTGTTTTTCGAAAGCGTGAAACCTCGTCGGAATGCGTTCCTGTACTCAACGCAGTACTGTCGAGGCGGGTCCCGTTCCGGCTGCCGTCGGGAGCAAACGTTGATTCATCGCCCAAATCCGCAACGAGCATGTCATAAGAGCCTGGAAATCGCACGACAAACTCATCGAATCGAAGACCTGTTTCAAGGTGTCTGCGGATCTTGAACTCGGTTCTCATCAATTCGATGACTAGTTCCGGCACGTCAAGTTCCGGATACGTCGCAACGTATTGCTCGACTCTCGCCGGTTCACCGCGACGAAGTCGCAATTCCAGTTCAGTATTGGCGAGCTCGGAAAGTACGGCCTGCCTGGACACCCCTTCAGGCAGGCTGTCGACCAGTTCAGCGATATCGAGCTGCTCACCTGACAGGAATGCGGATTCGAATTCCGCAACGATTCTTTCGAGAGCTGGATCAGACACCGTGGCACGCCTTGCAAATTTGAAGTGCATGTTAGATAGTTGCACAGAAGAACCGCTGAACAATTAAGCTATGACGGTTTGTCGTTTATTTTGCGCCCGCAAACCGTCTCGCACAGTCAGTTTGACCGAAAAAATTCACGAAAATAAATTTCAGAAAATTATGTCATGTAATGTGTTGAAATCCTGATCGTGAGTTTGAAGATGGACTGTCCGCGAGGCAGCCGAATATCGGGGCAGCCGAGAATTAACCGGGAAATAGAGATGAAAAACACCAATCGTCGGAAACCAGTTTCCAGTCAAATCGTTATATCAATTGCCGTTGCCGCTGTTCTGCCGTTGGTGGTTTTCCTGCCAGTAATCCTGACGGCAGCCAATGCAACTTCACGGCTGCACGCACCAGCCCCGATCTCGACGGCTGTATCTGTTTTTGATTCGCCGCCACACCATTTCTACGATGGCGACCTGAACAATGACGGTGTGATCAACATGCTGGACGTGGATTTAATGTCGCGAATCGGCAACCTTGTCGTGGGCCGTACGAACCTTGACGGCTGTGAACACTACGACTTGAACGAAGACGGAATCATCACAACCGACGACATGGCGCGACTGATTGAACGGATCGTCATTACTCCGGAGAACATCCATCCGTTGGAGGCAGGTGACCCCGGGCAGACTCCATCGGCGATTCTCTACTGCACGATCGCAGATTATGTTGTCAACGGAATAATTGATCAATTTGATTACCAATGGTGGCTTGATCACGCTAACGGACCTGCGGCGCATGGAGAAAACACCGCAAATCGCGGGAAACTCTACACCGATGGAGATTGCAACGGCGACGGACTAGTGGACTCTGCCGATGAAATGATGATTCTGGAACTGTGGTTGAACAGCATCGACCCGGAGGATCCGTAAAGCGCTGAAAAGCTGGATCAGATTCGGCGCCGAACTCTGCTCGTTCAGGCAGCACCCCTGTTCGGCGTCAGCGATAATGAGAGGGGATTGCGCCGCATTCTGATCGGCCTACTGGTCGAGTTGCATGAAGATCTCTCTCACCTGGTTTAGAGTGCGGTACACGGTTCGTTCACTACGGCCGATCTTTTCGCTGATCTCGAGATTTGAATAGCCCTGCAAACGGAACACAACGACCTCTTTCTGCAGTTCGCTTAACAAATCGAAGAGATTGTCCAGACTTTCATTGAATACGGCGATCTCTTCGGCTGTAGGTTCTACTGTCAGCGATCCAACCGGCGTATTTCCATCGACCTCAAGCACTTCGCGACTCACATCACGTTTGGCAGCAAGAAATCCTTCCACGCGATTGGTGCATTTGCGAACCGTGATTTTGACAAGAAGTGCCCAGACGTCATTCCAGTCTTCAAATACGAACTCATCTTTCTGATTGCGTCGGAAAAAGCTGAAGAATACAGATTGGACAATTTCTTCCGGTTCGATCTTTGCCTTGAATCGCGCATTGATCCGTTTTCCCGCCAGGGCTACAAGGCGGCCGACAAACTTCCTGTGCAGATTCGACTCTGCTGTGGCATCGCCGAGTTTTGCGTTGTTCAGGATTACAGAAAGATCTTCCAGATGACTTGTTCCGGCAGGTTCAGCCACTTGATTCTCCGAGTGTCGTTCTTTTGCGCGCGACTTATTGTTACACAAAACGCTCGTGTCATGTTCAACCGGTGTCATGTCGCCGGCAATGTTTCTGATGTACGTGGTAGCAGCGGATCTGATGCTGCAAATCCACCACCTACTCGAATAATCTCAGAAACAGTGAGGAGTTGACATGAAAACGCGATTTTCTTTTTTGCCGCTGCTTCCGGCGTTCCTAATCTTACTTGGTTCCATGGCCAACGGGCAGTTGTGTCTTCCACCGGAGCCGATTCCCTATGGAGTCACTGAAAGGCCGGTCAGAACATTTGAAGTTGAGGAGTACTACCAGGCGCATTCCGGTTCCAAGATGGAAACCAATCCGGCCAGCGAAAAGTTTGCTCCGTTTCAGCAGTCTATCTTCGGTGGAGGAATCGGCCAGGCATTTGCGACAGTGGTCATCCACAACGTTGATCCTAGTGACTTTCTTATCGTCAATGTCGACATGTTTGATAATTCAGGCGCGCTGACTCCGGTCGCTTCCGTCTCGAATGTATTTGTCGATCCAAACGGCAATGCCGTAGTACAGCTGTTTCCTTTCGAGGCGGCCTCGGGTGGCGCCGCGACCGGAATGGTCAGGGTTCAGGTTGCACCTGGATCGGAAGCTGACGATTTTGTTGGAACCGTCAATCACATATACACCAGTGTGGTAAACCCGTTCGAAACAACAGAGGTCCTTGAAATACCGAACAATGCCTGGTATTCAACGCCGCTGCAGGCCCGAAACCATCGCGCGGTAATGCATGCCGGTCCGTTCTCAGTCCGCGCCGCATCAACTCGTGACGCGATTGACGACAATTTCAGTATTGCCTACCTGGTCAATCCGAACCCAGTCGACGTTGTTGTCGTTGCAGATCTCTGCTCAGAAACAAACGGACTGATCACTTCGGTAACCGCTACCATTCCTGCTTTTGGAAACGCGCAGGACCTTCGCGCGTTCTTCTATCAGGTCGCTGCCTATAGCTCAGGCGCTCCGGATGACGATGTCTTCATGTCCTATCGCTCGACTCTGCCCTTGATCGGCGACTTCGCCGTCATCGACCTGCAGCCCCAGGCCGGACCAATGCCACTTGGCCCGTCAGCTCCGGGTACCAACCCGAACGGCGACATCGATCCTGTTCCAGTTACCAACGCAAGAATCATGAGTGGAATGTGCCAGTACAATCCAAAGAAAAGGCTGACCTGCACTGAGTTGACAGAGTCACCCATGTTCAACTTTGAAACGAATGTTCTGGTTGCCAACCCCTCAAAGACTGCTTCTACCGGACTGACGGTGGTCTATCGGGACGGCGACGAAAATGTTCTGGGCATTGATACGCTTACTTTGCAAGCCGGCTCGACAGCGGTAATCGGTCGCGGGCTACCGGATTCACCGAATTTCCCTGACGTTACCACAGAGGTTCACGCCGGATACATCGATATCGTTGCCTGCGACAAACCGGTCTTCGGATACACGATTCGCAGCGCCGAAGACTCGCAAAGCTGGCAGAAGATGTACGGCGAGACGCTGTACGGCAATTGCAACAATGAGCACACGCGTGGTTTTCGAGCCACGCCCGGCGGAGCATTCACTCAGGTCAACCCGATGGCATTGAACCTGACTTTCGATCGCGATGACAGTTACTTCAATGTGGTGAATGACCGGAACTCGAATATCGACGGATACTTCTTCTCGACCTTCGATCCGTTCGGATTCGCGACTAATACTCCGATTCTGTACGGCGGCTTGCGCTATTCAGCATCCACTGGATCAGTCCTCGATGACATCATCACACCACCGACTTTTCAGATTCACGGTGCCTACTTCAATTACCGATCCGGTTTCCCGAGAGGCAACTTTTCATTCGGCGGAGATGTCTTCAATCTGTTCTATGAGAATCCCGGCGGAAACTATCCCGGTCCGGGAGACGTCGTCGGTTCGTTCTAGGCGGCATTGAATAGCCCTGCATACGAATGCAACTTGCATTTGAAGTAAACAGCTAAAATTCCACCACCGGTCCGATGCCTGATCATCGGACCGGTATTTCTATTGAAGCTGCCTTGGTCAGCCAGCTTTTTCAGCGCGAATCACTCGTAGTATCTGATCAACAGAAGGCCGGTCGTGTGGGTTCCTGCTTGCGTGGTGCATTTTCACGATTCCGTCCGCGTCAATCAGAATATCGCCGCCTGCCTGGCGCCAATCCTTACCCAGCCGGCCGGGCAAATGTCCGCCAAGCATAATCTTCAGGTAGCCGGCGATCAGTTTCGGATTGTAGAGATTCCAGTTGGAGAGCTGTTCCAATTGATAAGCGCGATAAACAGATTGATCCTCGTCAATCAGGAACGGCCATTTGATTCCCGTCCGGGCAAGGTAGTCGGCAACCATCTCCTTTGAATCGAAAGTCACAACGAGGACTTCAGTATTCAACCGGCTTAAAGTTGTTTCCACCTGCCACAACTGTGAAAGGTGTTTTCGGCAGGGAGGTCATCCGAGTTGCCGGTGGAAGACCAGTAGCTGCCAACTGCCTGTAGGCTTGCCGATCTCATAGGACTGCCCGTTTACGTCATTGAGCGTTGCGGTAATGGCAGGCGTGTTGATCAGGTTTTTCATGGGGCAAATTCAACAAGAGGGAGGACTTCTTTTGGTTGTCGCAGTATTGGTGCTGCAATCATCTTCAATTCGCTATCGAACAGGATTGCCCCCGAACAGATCATGCAGCAACACGTCTGAATACCAGTCTACATCTACCGACGCGAAACTGCTTGCCCTCTTGAAACAGGCTTCGCCTTGTGTGCGTGTGCCAAAACGACATCACGGGGCCAAGCGGATTTGCCTTGTGGCTGGCTATTCGATGATCGTGACCATTACTCCTTTGTGCGGCCTGATGTCCGTGGAGACGATTGCGGCCCCTTCGATCGAAGCTCGAAAAACTTCGATGGCTTCCATGTTTCGGGGCGTCTCGACCGCCCAGATTTTGACGATGGGAACATCGCTTCCCTGTAGAATCTCAACGCTTACTTCTGTCCGTTGGCCGCAGCGGCCATTGTTGACACTTGCTGCATTTGAAGTCGCGCCGAAGTTCAGGTTGACCTGTTTTCCAGCCCACCAGCTTCCACTTGAGCTAGTCGTAACCGAATAAAGTCTCATTCCTTCGTACCGGTCTTCGATTGCGCTCTCAAATTTTGCCATCGCCTCTTGAGAAAATGCATCAAATTCATAGCTGTTGCGGATTGCTGTACTGACTGGAACCAATACAACGATGCAAATAGTGAATAGTGCAAACCACAATCGAAGACTGATCTTCAGTCGCTTCATAGCTCTAACCTGCGTAACAAGAACTCCAGTTCCAGTACGAATGCTGAAGCTGAACGGTTCTCAGCTGCGTTATGCGATGTTCGCAGAGACGAAACTCCGGCAGGTTGAAATAGCTCACCTGAACTAAGGCGAACCTGGCGGAACCGGACGAGTTCCGGGCTCGACTTCGTAAGCGTCTCGCTGAATCTGCATTTCCAGGATCACAGGTGACATAGACTCCTGGCCGATCATTTCGGGAGTGGCCTGACCGGCTTCCATCAACTCATCGCGCTTTTTGCGGTATTGCTCGCTGACGACTTCACTGATTTGCCGGAGCTCACTCTCCCAGCCTGCTCCCGGCTCAAAGCCGGAAAGCAAACGGGTAAACGCCAGAGTGTAGAACCCACCATAAATCTGTTCACCCCAGCCAAGCTGGCCATCGTCCACGGACTTGACGTTGATGAACCCACGATAGTTGAGCAGAAGATCTTCCAGATTCGTAAGTGTGTCAAACGTTCCTGCCACCGCGCCGCGACCTACCGCAGAGTTCCGCGGCAACGACCTGTCGCAGAACTCCGAGACCATGACGGCAAGTCGAACGTCCTTCAGCTTGAGGGCCATGGCAACTTCATTTGCAGGTAGATCTCTGCCACCCCCATCGTTCGTTCCCAGCTGGAACAAATCCCCGTTCTCAATTGACG
>JBCCFB010000186.1:0-12614 GCA_039029995.1 Planctomycetota bacterium | reverse complement strand
TGAAGACTGGCTTTGGCACGCCACGCTAACTTTAATTACGGCCGGATACGGCTTTTGTTTCGACCGCGCGATGCTCTTTCTTTGTGATAGAAGTCCAGCCCACCTTTACGGTCGGGCAGGTGTTGGAGATTTAAGGCTAAAAGATGCAGAAGCTGCGTGGCAGCTGGACGAACAAGAAGGGCTGCTGGACTTTACTGAATACATTCGGAGATTAAGGAATGGTACGCTGCGCCTGTCTACACCAGTTGATAAAGCAACTCGAAAATTTCAATTTCTAACAGAAGAGTCCTTAGCTTTTGCAGAGGTAGTGCAAACTGGCCGAATAAAAAGAGTTTCAGCCGACATATCGGCCGAAATGATGCCTCCAAACTTTACTGACACCTTTGGTATCACAGACTATGCGTTAGTGCCCCTTAAATCTGGCGAAAAAATTATCGGCATTGACCTTGGTACGACCAATTCATGCGTCGCCGTTATGGAAGGTAACGAACCAATCGTTATCGCGAACCAGGAAGGCGATCGTACAACACCAAGCGTTATTGCCTTTACAGACAAAGGCGAAACTCTCGTCGGGGCACCGGCCCGCAACCAGCGAGTCACCAACCCTGAGCGCACCGTTTACTCGGTAAAGCGTTTTATGGGGCGGCGTCAGAACGAGGTCGAGTCTGAAGAGAGAATGGTTCCGTACAAAGTCGTCGGCAACGCGGGTGAGTACGTAAAGATTCAGATCGGCGATCAGGAATACACTCCACAGGAAATCAGCGCGAAGACACTTCGCAAGCTGAAAGAAGCTGCCGAGTCGTACCTTGGTCACAAAGTGAACAAAGCCGTCATCACGGTGCCCGCATACTTCAACGATGCTCAGCGTCAGGCAACCAAAGACGCCGGTCAGATCGCAGGACTTGAAGTCGCGCGAATCATCAACGAACCGACTGCGGCGGCGATGGCCTACGGTCTCGACAAATCAGATAAAGAACAGAAGATCGTTGTCTTCGACCTCGGTGGTGGTACATTCGACGTCTCGGTTCTTGAACTTAACGACGACGACGGCATGAAGGTCTTCGAAGTAATCTCAACCAGTGGTGACACGCACCTGGGTGGTGATGACTTTGATGATGTTCTCATCAACTACGTTGCGGACGAATTCAAGAAGTCAAACGGTGTTGATCTACGTGAAGACACCATGGCTCTTCAGCGTCTTCAGGAAGCCTGTGAAAAGGCCAAGAAAGAACTCAGTTCTGCACAGTCCACCGATATCAACCTGCCGTTCATTACGGCTGATGCCAGCGGACCGAAGCACCTGCAGATGAATATCACACGTGCCAGGTTCGAGGAACTGGTTGACGGTCTGGTTGAGCGGTGCAAAAAGCCGGTTGAACAGGCTCTGCGCGACGCAAAACTTTCGCCGTCGGACATCGACGAAGTCGTTCTGGTCGGGGGTTCAACCCGCGTCCCGAAAGTTCAGGAGATGGTAAAGCAGGTATTCGGTAAAGACCCGCATCAAGGCGTTAATCCTGATGAAGTCGTTGCCGTAGGAGCCGCAATTCAAGGCTCTGTTCTCGCCGGTGACCGGAAAGACGTTCTGCTCCTGGATGTTACGCCACTGACTCTCGGTATCGAAACCGAGGGTGGTGTAATGACCTCGTTGGTAGATCGCAACACGACGATTCCAACTGAGAAAAAGCAGACCTTCTCTACAGCTGCGGACAACCAGACTGCGGTAACTATCCAGGTGTTCCAGGGCGAGATGAAAATGGCGTCCAGCAACCGCCTGCTTGGTAAGTTCGACTTGACCGGAATTCCGCCGGCGCCACGTGGAGTGCCTCAGATCGAAGTCAAGTTCGACATCGACCAGAACGGCATTCTCAACGTCAGCGCTCGTGACCTTGGAACCGGCAAAGAAGCTAATGTCGAGATCAAGGAATCGTCCGGTTTGTCGGAAGAGGAAATCCAGCAGATGCAGTCCGATGCGGAAGCTAACGCAGAAGAGGATCGCCAGAGATATGAACTGGTGACCGCTCGAAATCAGGCGGATGCAATGTGCTACCAGATGGAGAAGATGATCAAGGAGCACGAGAGCAAGTTGTCTGATGCTGACAAGGCGCCGCTGGAAGCTGCGATCACGAAAGCCCGTGAAGCCGCACAGGGTGAAGATACAGCAGCGATCAAGGCTGCGGTAAACGAGCTTGAACAGGCGTCACATGCTGTTTCCAAAGCCATGTATGAATCGGCGGGTGCCGAAGGTGGAGCTCCTGACGGCATGCCGGAAGAGCCGGTTGAAGCTGCTGCGGCGGCGGCTGACGATGACGCGATTGACGCGGAATTCGAAGTCAAAAACGACTGATGCAAGAGAGGTAGTCCGCGTGGCTCCCGCATTGGATGCGAGGAGTCACGCGGCTTTTCTATGCCCCGGTGTATGACGGGAAACGAGAATGAAGTTCCGCATCCTTGATCTTGTCATCGTCACCGCATGCATCGCAGTACTGTTTGCGGTGTTTCCAATCGACCTGACGTTTTTCAGGCAGTTGCTCTTTCTTTCCCTCGTCGCTGCAACCTCTTTTTTGCTGTGCAGCCTGCCCAGGGAAAGACCGCACATTACCGCCAAAGGGGCCATCGGCGGTGCATTTGCAACGTCCATCTACGGCGCAGTACTCGTACTATTTTTTGATCAGGTAACGGAACAACCGGTCTTTGAACCGGAGCCAGGAAGTCTTTCAGCCTTTCTCAGCTCTTTTCTCGGCGAACTTATCGTTTGCACAACTTTGGCGCCGGTGTTCGGAGCGGCAATCGGACCACTGTTGCACAGCCACCGACTTACAAATGAACTCAGCGACCGACAGCGAACTTTGAGAAAGTGGTCATGGATTCTGTTTGCCGCCACTCTGATCCTGCTCTTCTTTATGATGCTCGATCGAGTCCAGTTCGCAGGGCTCGGTCGCAACTGGGGCTCGGTCGCAATTCTTGTTTTCGCGGTTTTCATTGTGCTGACCGTCGGTTGGACCAGTGCGATGCATGCGGCAAAAAACGATGCGCCGGAAATTGCCAGGGACCTTCAGTCAAACGACTGAATCGGCGGCGTTCGTCTGGAAAGCCGGCTGCGCGGCACAGCAGTTGCAACGCACTCTTTCATCGCAGAATTCAACTGCACTTTTTGACACCTGACCTGTTGGAGCACCAGTTTGCCTTTTCGCATCGATCGTTTGACGACCAAAGCCGCAGCAGCGCTTCAGGCTGCTCAATCCATCGCCGTTGCCGGGGGCCATGCGGAAATGCGCCCGCTGCACCTGCTCGATGGTCTACTCGGCGAGTCGGAAGGAATCGTCCGCCCGCTTCTGGAGAAGGCGGGCGTTTCGACGACGCAATTGCACGACATGGTTCAGAGTGAGCTCGAACGGCTTCCGAGCTCCAACGGGGGTAGCCAGCCCGGGCTTTCGCATGATCTGCAAAGTGTGCTCAACAAAGCTGATGATCTCGCAACTTCAATGCAGGACGAGTTCGTCTCTACCGAACATATCCTTCTCGCTCTGGCAGCAATCGAATCACAGGCCAGAAGGATTCTCCACCTCAACGCCGTTGAAGAGCAGGTCATCCACGACGCAATTCAAAAGGTACGCGGCAGCGCCCGCGTTGAAAGCCGTGATCCGGAAGGCCAGTATCAGGCACTCGAGAAATATGCGATCGACCTGGTCGCCAAAGCGCGAGAAGGAAAACTGGATCCGGTTATCGGCCGTGACGAGGAGATCAGGCGCGTCATTCAAGTTCTGTCGCGACGTACGAAAAACAATCCGGTCCTGATCGGCCAGCCGGGTGTCGGAAAAACCGCGATTGCAGAAGGGCTGGCCCTGCGGATTGTTCAAAATGACGTTCCGCAGAGCCTCAAAGACCGGCGCGTGCTTGCTCTGGATATGGGCGCACTGATCGCAGGTGCAAAATTTCGCGGCGAGTTTGAAGAGCGATTAAAAGCCGTTCTGCGCGAAGTTTCCGGGGCTGCGGGGCAGATCGTTCTTTTCATCGATGAACTGCACACGGTCATCGGTGCTGGCGCTGCAGAAGGTTCCGGTGATGCAGCCAACCTGCTCAAACCAGCGCTTGCGCGAGGCGAGTTGCACTGTATCGGAGCCACGACTCTGGACGAGTATCGAAAATACATCGAGAAAGATGCGGCGCTGGAGCGACGATTCCAGCCGGTCTACATCGGTGAGCCATCGGTCGAGGATACGATTTCCATTCTGCGCGGACTAAAGCAGCGATACGAAACGCACCATGGCGTGCAGATCAAGGATTCTGCACTGGTGGCTGCAGCGCAGCTTTCAAATCGGTACATCACAGACCGGTTTCTACCAGACAAAGCAATCGATCTTGTGGACGAAGCGGCTTCGCGTCTGGCCATGGAACGGGATAGTGTTCCTGTGGAAATCGACACCGTTCAGCGACGCCTGACGCAGCTGGAACTAGCGGCGCGGCAGCTTCAGGACGAAGACGACGACGATGTACGTCAACGGCTTGACGTCGTCCACGAGGAGATGGAAGTAAAAAAGAAGGAGCTGGCGGATCTGCGCGAACAATGGGAATCCGAAAAACTCGGTATGACTGATGTTCAGAATCTGCGGCAACAGCTCGCAGAAACATCGCTTCAATTTGAGCAACTCGACTCGGCGATCAAATCGAGACAGGCTTCGGGCTCTGCGGTTTCCGAGGAGGACTATCAGAAACTATATGAGCTGGAAACCACACGGCGACGTCTTGAAGAACAAATCGATGCAGCTGCAGAGCAGGGGACTCACGAGAAAATTGAAGAAAGGAAGCGACTGCTCAGTGAAAATGTAACCGAAGAGGAGATCGCCGAGGTTGTCAGTGCATGGACGGGCATTCCTGTTACGCGGATGATGGAAACCGAACGCACGAAACTGCTTCAGCTTGAGACACGGTTGCATGAACGCGTCGTCGGCCAGGATCGAGCAGTTGTGGCGGTTGCCAATGCAGTCCGGCGCAGTCGCAGCGGCCTGCAGGATCCGCGACGCCCCATCGGCTCATTCATGTTTCTGGGTCCGACCGGAGTCGGCAAAACCGAACTTTGCAAGGCTCTTGCCGGGGTAATGTTTGATGATGAGGACGCGATGGTCCGGATCGATATGAGTGAGTTCATGGAACGCCACTCCGTCAGCCGCCTCATCGGTGCGCCTCCGGGGTACGTCGGGTATGATCAGGGTGGCAAGCTTACAGAAGCAGTGCGACGAAGACCTTACAGCGTGATCCTTCTCGACGAAATCGAGAAGGCTCATGACGACGTCTACAACATTCTGCTGCAGATGCTCGACGACGGACGCCTTACTGACAATCACGGAAATACGGTCGACTTTTCCAATACGATCGTCGTGATGACCAGCAACGTCGGTAGCCAGGAAATCCAGCAGGTTACCGAGGAAGGTGGCGACAGTGGCAACCTTGCGGCAGTGGTCGAGCAGGCGCTTCGGCAGCGTTTTGTACCGGAACTGCTGAACCGGATCGATGAAAAAATCATCTTCCAGCCGCTCACCCGTGAGCAGATTCGCAGCATCGTCGGTCTGCAGATAAAAGCGCTCGAGAAGCGGGTATCCGAAAACGGATGGAGCTTGAACGTATCTGAAGCCGCCCTGGATGCGATCGCAGATGAAGGATATGACCCTGTATACGGAGCGAGACCGTTGAAGCGTGTTATTCAAAACAGGCTGACCAACGTAATTGCGGCGCGACTACTGAGTCATGACTCGCGCGAAAGCGGTTCGATCAATGTTGATTTCGGTGAGCAGGGTTTCGTCGTCCGGGCGGGAACGCTTGCCGTCAATGAAAGCTAGCCGATACCTGAAATGGCCGCGGTTCGACAAGCAAAATCGAAATTGAAGATGGAACACCTGATTGCGTCCTTGCAATCAGGTGTTTTTCGTTCACATACCTGCTCACGCTCCCGGATCCTCTTTCAAGAAAGCTGAACTGGAGAAGATCGCGTACAGGGGAGCGGCGTCAGCAACGGGAGCAGCGTCAGCAGCTGAAAATAAAGATGATGCCGCAGATAAATGCGACGGCGGCCATAAAGTAGACGCCGGGCAATTTCGTTTTGCCTCGTTCTGTTTGCTCTTTCACCTAATCGGCTCCGTTGGCGGTGTATATCTGTGCTGCATCTAAAGACTAGCCCGGAATTCGATGTTCGAACGCCGGAAAATTCAGGCAATTTGTCTACGGGAAACCGTGTTGCGTTTGATCAACATCAGTTTGCCCGGACATCAAGAACTCTATCTGTGCGGGGAGTAAGTCCCTGCACTACAATGACGCCGGTCTAAATTCTGCAACTCGAACGGAGCTGTCATGAGAACATTCAGGGTCGCCATCAATCTGTCTCTGGCTGCTTATTTTTTAATTTCAGCAACGACAGGAACACGCAACGTTATGGCTGATGAGAACGGATACCAGCTGCCCCCTCAGTCAGTGATTGACATCATTGACGCCCCTCCCGAACCTTCGGTCAGTTTCAGTCCCGATGCAGAGTGGATGCTATTGATAGATCGGGATGCCATGCCGGACATTTCGGTAGTCTCTCGTCGGATGTTGCAACTGGCGGGTCTCCGCATTGATCCGGCTGCCAACGGAACGTTCCAGACCAGCTATTTCCGCGGCATTAAGATCGGCAGGCGCGAGCTCGTGTCCGGAGACAGTCAATCAGAACACTTCGTTCGCATTCCGATGGCCGACGATGCGCAGATCACCAGCATCAGTTGGTCTCACGACTCGCAAAGGTTTGCCTATGCGGTTGTGACCGACGAAGGTCAGGAACTGTGGGTAGTGAAAGCAGACAACCCACATGAGCCAATGCAGGTGACCAACCGTCTGAACACGGTTATGGGCGGTTTCGACTGGATGCCCGACGGCAACAGCATTCTCTGTCAGCTTGTCCCTGAAGACAGAGGGGCAGAACCGGTGGAAGATCGCCGTCCTACCGGCCCGAATGTTCAGGAGTCCTACGGAAACATGTCGCCAACGAGGACCTACCAGGACCTTTTGCAGAACGCATACGATGAGGCTTTGTTCGAATACTATGCCACCACTCAGTTGGTGCATATCAACCTTGAGACGGCCAGAACCACTGAAATCGGCGAGCCGAAAATATACAACGGCCTTGAAGCGTCCCCGGACGGTGAGTCAATTCTGGTGACGACTATCGAGAAACCGTTCAGTTACCTGCTGACCTATCGCAGCTTTCCAAGAAAGATTCAGGTCTGGAACCTGAATGGTGAGCTTACCTATGAAGTGGCTGACGTTCCCATGGACGAGAACATTCCGATCGAAGGTGTTCGCGTCGGCCGTCGAAGCGTGCAGTGGAAATCCGGAGTCGCTGCAACTCTCCTCTGGACTGAAGCACTTGACGGTGGAGATCCGAATCGCGAAGCGGAACACCGTGACAAACTGATGTCCCTGGACGCGCCGTTTACAGCAGAGCCGGTTGAACTCGCGAAGATCGAACACCGTTTGTACGGCGTTACCTACTTCGAAAATCCATCCATGATCATGACGATGGAATACGATCGCGATCGGCGCTGGCTCACAACGAAACTGCATGACCTTGGCGAACCCGGCTCAACGCCTGTAGCCGTCGAAGACCGAAGTATCCGTGATCGGTACGGTGACCCCGGACGGATGGCAAGTATGCCCGATGAGACAGGCCATTCAATCGCGCGACAGGATGGCGACTGGATATATCGCATCGGAGCAGGAGCCTCCGACAAAGGAAACCTTCCATTCATCGATCGCCAGAATCTGAAGACGCTGGAAACCGAACGACTCTGGCAGTGCGAAGAAGGTGTTTATGAATCGGTTTCGAGAATCATCTCGTCGTCTGAAGACAGCCATCCGGTGATTATCACCAGCAAAGAAACCCCGATCGTCCCGCCGAACTATCTCCTGCGAGACCTCAGTGGCGATTCGGTCGCAAACGTAACTGACTTCCCCGATCCGACGCCGCAGATTCGCGGAATCAAAAAAGAACTGGTGACTTACGAACGCGAAGACGGTGTTCAATTGTCAGCCACACTATATTTGCCGGCCGATTACGAGGAAGGTACCCGCTTGCCACTGATCGTCTGGGCTTACCCCCGCGAATTCAATGACGCTCAGACGGCAGGACAGATTTCCGGCAGCCCGCACCGGTTCACGCGGATGCGTTCAATCACCCACCTGACTCTGCTGACTCAGGGTTATGCGATTATGGATTCAGCAACCATGCCGGTAATCGGTGATCCTGAAACGATGAACGATACATTTATCGATCAGATCGTCGAAGCGGGCGAAGCGGCTATTCAGAAAGCCGTCGATATGGGAGTTGCTGATCCTGATCGAGTTGGCGTCGGTGGACACAGTTACGGCGCGTTCATGACGGCAAACCTGCTTGCCCACAGTGACATGTTCTGCGCAGGTGTGGCTCGAAGCGGCGCATACAACCGGACACTGACTCCGTTCGGATTCCAGTCTGAGCGGCGCCCCTTCTGGGAAGCGAAGGATATCTATTTCAAGATATCCCCGTTTATGCACGCCGACAAAATCAATGAGCCGATGCTGCTGATCCATGGCGAGAATGACAACAACAGTGGTACGTTTCCGATGCAGTCGCGGCGAATGTATCAAGCAGTTAAAGGTAACGGTGGCTCAGTTCGCCTGGTCATGCTGCCCTTTGAATCACACGGCTATCGGGCGAGGCAATCGGTGCTTCACACTCAGGCGGAGATGATTGACTGGTTCGATCGTTACGTAAAGAACGCCGGATCGGAACAAGCTGAAGAAGAACCGGCGTCCAACGAATAGGAAAATCGCTGATGCTTCAGGTAGCCGCTATCGACGCGGCTACCTGGTGGCGCCGAGCAAGTGCAGCTTTAGATTCATTGCGTGTTCGGGGGCCAGATAGGAGAGCGGCCTCAGCCCGTTATAGTCCGGTGCGTTAATGCAAGCGCCGTATTTGAGCAATAATTCCACAGCTGTGATGTTCGCACGCTCGACGGCAATGTGCATCGGGCGCCTTCCGTAAATCCCCCAGGCATTCACGTCGGCACCCGCATCAAGCAACATCCGGACCGATTCGATATCGTCTTCAAACAATGCTGCGCACAGCGGTCGAAACAGATCGAGGGCAGTTTCGTTGACACCGGCGCCACGACGAATCACCTCTCGGAGTAGTTCATGGTCCCGCTCCCTGCAGAGTGAACCAAGCAATGTTGCGCCGAATTGATTTTTAAAACTGGCATCGCCTTGCAGCTGGAGCATGCGCACAAGCAACTCACGGTATTCATCTCCCGACTTCAACATGTAAGAGGCTCGAACCAATGCGACGAGATAGTCATGTTCTGAGATGGCCCGGCGTTGCTCAAGAAACTCTTCAATGCAGTCAAAGTTCCCGCTAAAGATTGCAGCTGCGAATGGAGTAAAACTACTACCTTGAAAACTCCCGATGACGTTGGTGGCAGCCCCCATTCTCAGCAACTCGCTCACAAGTGCGCTGTCACCGTCTTCCACTGCGACCAGAATTGCCGTTTGTTTCCAGCCGTTAACTGAATCTATATCCACGACGTAGTCGAGCAACAATTCAACACTTTCCAATACTCCGGACTTCACGGCAATGTGCAGGATAGTGTCGTTTCGAGGCCCCACCTGAACGGTTAACAGATCCGTGGTTTCGCTGAGGATTTGCTGTGCTGTAGCCGTTTCTCCGAGTGCAATCGCGTCGAAGAGCGTGGGAACTGCTCCTGCGTCGGTCAGAATTTCGGCAAAGTCCGTATCAGGCAAGCCTGACCTGGCATAAAAATACGGCGAGTGTTGAAGCTCATCTTTTGCCCTCGGATTTGCGCCGAATTCGATCAACAACTCGAGGCACTCTCTTATTCTGCCAAGCTCTTCGGGCGTTCGATTAGTCGCAACAATGTTTGAATCCGCCGGCATCGCCATATGCATAAACTCATTGTCTGATACGAACCAGAGACTCTCTGGAATCAACAGGCTATGCAGGGGCGTTCGGCCTCTCGATTCAGTTGCATTTGGATCTGCCCCTCGATTCAAAAGCAGCTCCACAACTTCCGGCCGGTTCGACCATGCCGCCCAATGAAGCGCGGACCAGTCATTGAACCGTCCGCCGTCTCTTGCAAACCTGGCCATTCCCTCAATCGGGCTGGCCTCCTCTTCAGTAGGTTCGCGGTTTATCGCAGCACCGTGATTCAGGAGGAGTTCGACTGTTTCCAGGCTTCCGTTTCGTACACCGTGGTCGAGAATAGTTAACCCCCATTGATCACGAGCGTTTGTGTTCGCCCCTCTTGAAATCAACAGTTCGACGAGATCTTCATGTTTCTTTTCAATGGCCAGCATTAACGGGGTTTTGTGGCCGTTGAACGACCGGTCTATCCCGCCAATGTAGTCCGGCTTGAAAGGTGACTGGTAGTTGATGTCGGCACCGGATTCGATGAGCGCTATTGCTTCTTCAGCATTTCCCCTTTGAGCTGCGACTAACAACGACTCATCGATCGAAGGCTCGTCATACCTCCATTCGATTCCGAATCCAGATGACTGGACAGCAAGAAGGACGGCTACGGCTAAGCATGATGGGATCTTCATTTGCGGCGCCTGTAAATCGATCGCAAGTACTAACTGAAGATCAGACGCCCCGGGCAAAATAATAATTCCACAGAATCTGATCTTCCTGCTGCTGTGCAATTAACTCAGCACCTGACTTAAGCAAAGCGGAGCCTCAAAAACCAGCGATCAGGCGGCGGGGACAGCCCTTATCAAACCTCCCAGGATTCGCCGGCAATCAATCGAAAAAACGCGACTTGCGACCTTCTCTGATTTTCTTCCTTTTAGCGCGGACAGCTTCTTCAGATTTCCGGTGTGTAAATAGGCGAGGGCTGAAACATGTCCGATCCTGAAGAGTCTTCGTTGAAGTCAGCTACCTGCCGCCCGGTCAGCCGCAGAATTTTTCCGCCAATGTTGCCCAGGCTTTCTGGACGATCGGCAGTTGAAACTCAGACGAACTCGTGCCGGCGTCCGCAAGGTCGCCGGCTTCTTTTATTTGAGCCTGTCCACGACCCATGCAGTGATCTTTTCGAGGGCCTCAGGCTGAAACGTCTGGTCAATCTGGTTGTACTCGATGATTGAACCCGTTTCGCATTCCTGAAACAGGTGATTCAAGCCCGGCAGTACTTCCAGCGTAAAATCTGTATTACCACCGGTTCTCAACGCTGCATCGATTGCGGGCACATTAAGTTGCGGATCGACCTGCAGATCCTTTTCGCCGAATACTGCATAGACCGGGCATTTGACTTCTCGCAGTGCTGGTGCCGGATCGTAGGTACCGAAAAATTCGAACCACTTGGAATCCAACTTCATCGCCGCATCACGAACGATTGGCTCCACATCAATGGAGTCGCGCATTTCCGCCGGAAGTGCTGACGTGATTTGTCCAGTTAAGCCACTAAGGAACTCATCGTCGAACTCATCGCCGGCATCCTGACGGGCGAACAACTGAGACAGCAGCGTATTTTGAAGGTCGATCATCTCCTGCGGTGCACCCGAAGCCCGCGCTATCAGCTCGCCTTGATTCAATGAAATCTGGCGACCGTCTACTCCTGTTCCCGCCAGCATCACCACCGCTGCAATATCACTTCGCCCACTGGCGACCATCGGGGCGATGATGCCACCCTCACTGTGCCCCATCAGGCAAATCCGTTCAGCGTCGATTAACGGTTGTGTCTTCAAATAGTCCACGATCGCTGATACATCGGTCGCAAAATCGGCCGACGTCGCTTCGCCAAAATTGCCCGTTGATTCAGCGATGCCACGGTCGTCATAACGAAAGCAGGCGACGCCGTTTTTTGCGAGATGATCCGCGATTACACGGAACGGCTTGTGTTCGAATATCGTTTCGTCACGATCCTGTGGTCCTGACCCGCTTATGAGAATGACGGTAGGAAACGGCCCGGTTCCGCGTGGAGCGGTCAACGTTCCCGCCAGAGTAACCCCGTCAGCCGCATCGTTATCAATTTTGAGATGGATGACTTCGTAGTTGTAAGGAGGCCTCGGAGTCTGGGGACGAACGGCGTTCCAGTCCCGAGTCAATGAAACATCAACGTTTCGGATAGTCAGTGGAATTTCGTTGCCGCGCTGTTTCCACGTTCCTTCACATGTATCCATTGCCGCATTCAGGGTTCCTACGAACTGCGCCTGCGTTGCAGGAATGTCAATTGTGACGGTGTCACCTTCATGCGTCATTTCGCAAGCAATGCCTCCGACTCTCTCCCCGATTGAATCGAGCTTGACGGTTACGTTCTGATCGGAATCCTCGAACACACGAAACTGAAATTCAAATTCCTGCGGCCCGGCTTTCATGTTTCCCTGCCACGTTTGTATATGGACATCAGCTGCATCGCTGCCTTCGAAATTCAGCTCGAACGGAATGTCCAGGGGGCCTTGCTTGAACGTACCGGTCACCTTGTTGCCATCCCTTGGTCCCGCAAACTGTGCTCCGAGTGCATTCCAGCTGAAAGACATCTCCGTTTGGGTCAGCAAGGCTTCATCGCTCGGTATTTCGACGCCACCCAGATCCACAC
>JBCCFB010000185.1:0-12655 GCA_039029995.1 Planctomycetota bacterium | reverse complement strand
GGGGCTAGGGCTAGGGTTGGGGCTAGGGCTGGGGCCAGGGCTAAGAGCAAGGCCCAAGCGCGGCTCGGGCCTACACAAGGTCAGCTTCTTAGATTAGGCTTAGGATTAGGGGTAGGGCTAGGACTAGGTCACCTGTGAAGTTCAGGTTGTAAACGTGATTGTTCACGCCGTAACTTGAATGGCCAACGAATCGCTCAACCACCGTGGAATCGCCGGGCAACATGTTCGGAATCAATGTGCCGGTGGGTCCTCGAAGGTCATGCGTAAATGCAGCTGACTTTGAAGTTGAAGTTATTCTGACTTCGAAATCGCTGATGGGAACGGCAGAAACAATGTGGTCATTGAAATCCGCGTCATCAAAGTCTTCAAAGCGGTAAATCTGGTTCTCCTGAGTGCCCTCAACCAGACAACGTGCCCCCGGGCTGAACGGGATCCCGATACCGGTGTTCCTGACGTAAAGCTCCAGTTCAGGGAAGTAAGTCTGTCCATCATCACCGGGATCATTCGGGCAGACAAAAACGGCTCCATTCCTTTCCGCATACTGATTCAGTTTTTTGATCCATGAACCGGGTTCCTGAATATACGAATCATCGTTTGGAAAAGTCGATGCCAGATTGTGATAGGCAAGGCCCAGGTTGTGCAGACGATGTTTACACTGAGTCCGGCGCGCTGCCTCCCGAACCTGCTGGACTGCAGGCATGAGCAGAGCGATCAGAATGCCGATAATTGCAATGACAACCAGCAGCTCCACCAGGGTAAAAGCTTTACGACCGTTCATAGCGTGCCTTTCGCGGATTAGTTGCCAAGTCTGTTCCTGTTGAATTCGAAGAGTTCAGAACCGTTATACGATTGCCAGTCCTCTTCGATCTGTGCTTTGATTCTTGCTCGCTCAACTTCCGACCCTCCGGCCGGAAAATGATGATCACGCCCCAGCAATCCGGTCGTCGCTTTTCCGGCAGCAGTACGGACCTCAAGCGATGGATCATCAAGTTTGTCGATAATCAAGTCCATGCTGTCGTAGTCGTACAACTCTGCCGCGCCCGCGATCGCCACCGAGACTACGCTTTCATTGGTAGAATCGCTCATCAGTTGGCGAAGGCCACTTTGAGCAGTGTTTCCGAGAGCAACAAGGTCGCGAGCTGCCCGCACCTGTTCTCTTTCATCCGTCGCCGTAAGCGCCTTTTCAACAAGCGCATCAGCACCGGGACGCTGAAGAATCGGCAGGACGTAAACTACTCCAAGGAGGACTAAACCCAGAAGCAATGTGGTATAGAGAAAGTACTTCAAGCTGTGCTCACAATTTCTTAACAAGACAGAAGTTACACAAAGCAGTCATTTCGGTCAATTTTCGTTTGACGCCTAAGTCGATTCGTTCCCCTTTATTACCCTCTAAAGGCTGTGCAACCGGTTCCAGATGGCATAAGCAGGCCAATCGCCGTCGTCTAAGTAAAGCCGCACATGAAAGTCTCAGTTGATGAACGAAAGCAATGCAAAACAACATGTTAAAGAGGTTACACCCAGGTGGCACAGGTTCAGCTTGCGAAGCCTGATGATCGCTCTTTTGTTTCTTGGTCCAATTTCCGCATGGGTCTACGACCATTACTTCAGCGATATCTACGCGGGAGTCGTATTCGAAGAATTTGAGGCAGTTGGAGGAATCAACAGCGACGACGCGGACCACGTTGTCCAACTCCTTCACGACAACCGAATTCCAAACATCGTCGAAGGTTCCAGAATCTACGGAATCCCAGTTCCTCCCAAACATGTCGAACGAGCGATCCGGATCGTCGAGACTGATTCGAAGAGGAGGAACTACTGGTTTGAGCCCGTTTCGCAATAGCCGAAATCGGATGACCATGATTATCGCCACGCAATTGAACAGGCCGGCAAAACTCGCCTGAAAACCGGTCGATTGCGATAGGTCATTTCTCGAATTGTCTGATACTATCTATCACCGTCTTTTTCTTCACAGAAAGAGGCCGAACAGGCTTCCTGACTTCGAACGAAGGATTGAACATGGCCGTCAGCGAATTTGCACTACTCAAAAACATGCCGGTCTTCGGAGGCATGAAACCGGAAGTACTGCAGAAAATTGCGGACGAATCAGAACTTGTTTGCCGCAACAGTGGCGACTACTTCTTTCGTGAGGACGATCGTGCCGACTCGATCTACGTCCTGCAATCAGGCACCGTTCTGATCGAAAAGCTCTGGAACGAAGCACCGGTGATCATCAGACGTCTCGGCGAAGGCGATTGTTTCGGTGAGATGTCACTTATCGATCTTCAGCCTCGCAGCGCTTCGGTTCTGGCGGAGACTGACTGTGAAGCGATGGAGGTGTCACTCAAGATGCTGCACGATCTATACCGCAGCGACCTCGAGCAATACGCCATCATTATGATGAACATGGGGCGCGAAGTTAGTCGCAGGTTAAGGAACACGAGTCAGAAACTGTTTGCGCTAGAGCAAAGCACATAGGCAGTTTCTTCTATCGGTTCTGACCGGCTAAGCGATTCATCGCTGGCGGACGAATCCACGTTCGGTTGCAACAGGGTCCGAATCATCGTGCGATTCCAGCCACGATTTGAGTTCCTGTTTGAGTTCCCGAGAAATGTCAACGTATTGAGGATCATCGATCAGATTAAGGAGTTCTTCCGGATCAGTTGACCGGTCATAGAGAGCCCATTCCGGCCTTTGAAAAAACCGGGCTACCAGTTCATCATCTTCTGTGGCCTCAGAATCCAATGCCTGAAGCGCCCAACTGCCTGCCGTGTTCGGATTTCCTACTTCGGCACTGGACTCCCGGATCGTTGATTCCGGGATGGATGATTCCCGGATCGTTAGAGCCTGGCTGAGAGAGACGTTTGAAGTGATCTCTTCTGCGTGGCGCGGAGACCAGATCAGGGAATACCGGCTGTCACGTATCGAGCGGATTGGAAACACTCGTTCGCGATTGTCGATGATGTTGCAGTTTGTAAATGCACCATAGGCAAATCGATGCAACTCCTTCTCTCCTCCCTGAAAGTTCTCCCACTGACTTCGGCCATCAAAATCCATGTCATCTAAGTGTCCTCCCGCAGCTTCAATCAACGTGGGCGCGACATCTGATATCCAGAACATCTCATCACAGGTGGAACCCTCAGGAATTCTTCCCGGCAGCGACGCAACAACTCCGGACGACAGGCCATCGTCAAAACACGTCCACTTGGAGAATGGGAACGCGTTGCCCTGTTCCGAGCAGAAAATGACCAGCGTGTTTTCGGTCAAAGCTTCGTCTTCAAGGACCTCGCGCAACTCGCCGAGCAGCTGATCGAGGTGGGAAACCTCGGCGAGGTGGGCAACCAGCTGGTCACGGTAGGCGTCTGTATCAATCGCGTCAGGTTCAATCTGAAGCTTGTTTTTGTCATAGATCGAACGATCCCCGTTGGTGAACGGACTGTGACCGTCATTGGATGCGATCACCAGACAGAACGGCTGGCCTTCCTCCACCGCCTCAACCATGTATTGCTTTGCCAGCCTGATCGCTTCCGGATTGTTGTCCTCCTGATTAGGAAGTTCTCCGAGCCGATCAAACGGGTAGCATTCTCGCGGACCGACGTGACTTTTTCCGAGCAAGCCGACTCGATACCCCAATGGCCGGAGATAATGTGGCAGGCTCCTGGTCTCCGGTAGCGATCGGGAATGATTCGGCATCGCCCGTGTACGCCAAGCACTGCGGCCACTGTAAAGTTCCTGCCGGAACGGAGCGCACATCGCGACGTTTGCGTAGACGTTGTCAAACCTCATTCCGTCAGCCGCCAATTGGTCAAGATTTGGCGTGACTGCCTGACCACCCCAGGGGCCGAGCGAATCCCGATCGATATCATCACCAATCAGAATCAGGATATTGGGCGCAGGGTCATCTCGTGACAAGTCAGTGTTTGACTGTGCATAAGATCTGGAAGCGGTACCCGAAACTGCCAGCATCAACAGCGCGAGTAACATCTGAAAGAGTCGTTTTGAAGGCATAGGAATCTGTCGTAATTTATGAAGCCCTGTTGACGGAGTAGCAGCGTCACAGCCAATTCTAAAACGCAATAACCTTCTACGCTCCCCTGGAAACAGCCAAGGCCCGGAAAAACTCGTGTAACAGTCTGTTTGATTCCACGCTTTCGATGGTGTTAAGCAACCATCCCCGCAAACAGGAATCAAGAAAATGAAGACTCTTACACGTGGAATCATTCTGGCTTTCGCCCTTGCCGCAACACCGCAAATAGCTGAACTACATGTTTTTGCCCAGAACATGTCAGGACCGGACTATGTTGCTTCCGCACCGGCGGGCTGGTCGGTCGCGGTTGATGAGTATGGAAACAATGTTCTGACGCCACCGAATGCCGGTATGGAAATATATATGGTCGGAACGCTCGATCAGAAAACCAATTCGACCGCAACGAGCGATGTTCAGGCAGAAGTAGACGAACTTATGAAAGTCCTGTTTCCCAACCCGGCGCTGATTTCCGACGCCAACGAATCTTCTGAGTGGCGGGTTCTGGTTTACGAAATGGCTAATCCACAAGGCCAGCCATTTCGAGGTGTATTTACTCTTGTCAGAATTGAAACAACGGTTGTGGTAGCGATCAGCGTCGCACCTCCTGAAGTGCTGGCGATGCGAGCCGATGAGATCGGAGCAATGGTTGAAACCATCTCTGCGCGAAACACGGACACTCCACCTGATTCATCTCCAACAGCAACGCAAGGCAATGAAGGTTCTACAGTGGCCAAACCACCACGTGGAAATCGGCTGGAATCCGTATTCCTCCCGATCGATCAGCCGACCATCGAAGATGCGGACCCGCTCGTCGGGCGTTGGATCATGAAACAATCAGAAGCATCAAGCGATATTATGACCATCGAGACCACAACGACTCTGACATTTGATGGTGGCAGATACACGATGAATATTGCCACGACATCCGTGGCCGGTGGAATCCTTGAACAAACCAATGGAACCGAGACACAAACCTATTCAGGAACTTATCGCGTAGAGGGCTCGACATTCTTCGCAACCCCCGAAAACGGTCCCGAGACCAGATTCGACTATCGTTTTGTGAACGCAGCCGATGGAACACAAGTTCTTCGATTGCAGATGGGTGACGAGGTCCTGCACTTTTATCCGGGTTAGAGTTTTCCAGGTCAGAGATATCCGGCAACAGGGTTGAAGTACGGTTTTTAGACGGGCCATTTTCCGGGGCGATCCGAATACCAATTTTTCTTTCGTCGACTGGCCCGGAAATGAGAACATGGCGTGGCCGGAACAATCTACATTTGTTTCAGCAAAACCGGAGGCGGCACACACGCTCCTCCGGTTTTTTTCTATTCAGTCGCGCGTGAGTCGATGCCTGCAATTGACATTTTTTCGTTGAAAATAGACACTAAAAGCAAATTTGCATCCCCATAGGGCGCCGAATGTAAGCCTATAGCAGCGCCCCGTTAAAGATATTTTGCAGGACTACTAACAGTATGAATTCGACTCAATTCGATCCATTCGGCGCACGTGGCACCTTTAAAAGCGGCTCGAGCGAACTGGGCATTTACCGGCTTTCCGCACTTGCTGACCACGGTTTCGGTGGAATCGAATCTCTTCCCTATTCCATCCGCGTTTTGCTTGAGTCCGTACTCCGCAATTGTGACGGCCACGTCGTCACGAAAGACGATGTCGAGTCACTCGCGACCTGGAACGCAGAGGCGCCGGCCGCTTCAGAAATACCCTACAAGCCGTCTCGTGTCGTTTTGCAGGACTTCACCGGGGTACCTGCAGTTGTTGACCTTGCGGCGATGCGATCAGCAATGGGCAGGCTGGGAGGCGATCCGAAAAAGATCAATCCTCTTATCCCGGTAGACCTCGTCATCGACCATAGCGTTCAAGTTGACCGGTTCGGCAGTCGGGACGCGCTTGCCGCAAATGTTGAACGTGAATTCGAACGCAACAAAGAGCGATATGAGTTCCTTCGCTGGGGCCAGCAGGCGTTTGACAACTTCCGGGTTGTTCCTCCGAACGTAGGCATCGTTCACCAAGTTAATCTTGAGTTCCTGGCGAAGTGCGTGTTCCTGCGTGAAGACGAACACGGCACCGTCGCTGTTCCGGACACACTCGTTGGAACGGACAGTCACACAACGATGATCAATGGACTGGGCGTTCTAGGCTGGGGCGTCGGCGGAATCGAGGCCGAAGCTGCGATGCTGGGGCAGCCCATCTACATGCTTCTCCCTGAGGTTATCGGTTTCGAGATCACGGGAAAACTGAATGCGGGAACGACGGCGACCGACCTTGTTCTGACTGCGACGGAACAACTTCGGGCTGCCGGCGTAGTCGGCAAGTTCGTGGAGTTCTTCGGAGATGGAATCGGCAATATGTCGCTCGCAGATCGGGCCACGATCGCAAACATGGCTCCTGAATACGGAGCAACCATGGGCTTCTTCCCCATCGACAGCGAAACGCTGAACTACCTGAGCAAGACCGGCCGGACAGATGATGAAGTCCAGCTTGTCGAATCCTACATGAGTGAGCAGGGGTTGCTTCGCACCTCCGGCTCCGCGATTCCGAAATACACACGAACACTGACTCTTGACTTGTCGACCGTTGAGCCTTCGCTTGCCGGCCCGAAACGGCCTCAGGATCGTATCGCCCTGTCCGCGATGAAGAAGGAATTCAATGATGCTCTTTCGGCACCCGTAGGATTTAAAGGGTTCGGGCTCGAACAGGAAGCGCTTACATCCACTGCGACGGTGGCCAACAACGGTCATTCGCACGAAATCTCTCACGGCTCAGTCGTGATCGCTGCGATTACCAGTTGCACCAACACCAGCAATCCGTCGGTCATGATCGCGGCAGGCCTACTCGCGAAGAAAGCGGTCGAGCACGGCCTGACCGTCGCCAGTCATGTAAAAACGAGTCTCGCTCCGGGAAGCCGCGTAGTAACCGAGTACCTCGATAAATCAGGCTTGACGGAGTCCCTCGAAAAACTCGGTTTCCATACCGTCGGTTATGGCTGCACCTCCTGTATCGGCAACAGTGGCCCTCTGCCCGAACCAGTACAAGTTGCGATCAAAGAAGGCGAACTGGTGGCGTCATCCGTCCTCAGTGGTAATCGTAACTTTGAAGGCCGGGTAAACCCGCTGACCAAAGCCAACTACCTTGCCAGTCCACCACTGGTTGTGGCCTACGCTCTTGCCGGCAGCACAGATGTTGACCTCGTATCCGAACCGCTGGGACAAGGCGCAGATGGAAAAGACGTATATCTGAAGGACGTCTGGCCGACTCATGAAGAAGTCAATCAGGTTATCGAAAACACAATGTCTTCCGAGATGTTCACCAATCAGTACTCCAATGCGTTCCAGTCCAACCCGACATGGAATGCTATCGAAGTCGGAGAAGGTGACCTGTATGAGTGGACCGACACGAGCACCTACATTCAAGAGCCGCCATTTATGGCGGGAATCACTCCTGAGGTAACACCGATTCAACCGGTGCGCAACGCCCGTTGCCTGGTTGCTCTTGGAGACAGCGTGACAACAGATCACATTTCACCGGCCGGTGCGATCGCAAAAGATGGCCCGGCGGGAAGGTACCTTCAAGACAACGGTGTCGGACCGCGTGACTTCAACAGCTTCGGCTCTCGTCGCGGAAACGACCGGGTGATGGTCCGCGGAACTTTTGCCAACATCCGGATCAGAAACCAGCTGGCGCCCGGGACTGAGGGTGGTTGGACAACTCATATTCCGTCCGGCGAACAGATGTCGATTTATGACGCCTCGTTGAAGTATTCTGCTGACAACACTCCTCTGGTCGTTCTTGCTGGAAAAGAATACGGGACAGGCAGTAGTCGCGACTGGGCGGCCAAAGGAACACTGCTCCTGGGGATCAAAGCTGTAATCGCAACCAGCTACGAAAGAATCCACCGCAGCAACCTCGTAGGAATGGGCGTGCTTCCGCTGGAATTTTCAGGCGGCAAGTCGTGGCAGGAACTCGGCCTCGATGGCTCGGAAACGTTCGACATTCCGGACCTCAACGACGACCTGCAGCCACGGTCGACGCTGAACGTCGTTGCTACAAAGGATGACGGCTCAAAAATTGAGTTCGAGACTGTTGTGAGGATAGATACGCCGGTGGAAATTGATTACTACAGAAACGGCGGCATTTTGCAGACTGTTCTCCGTAACCTCCTGTAAAGAACCCTCAGATTAACACCTGTAAAGAACCCTCAGACTAACAATCGTGTCGGTCACTCAGCAACGCCCGCTCAATTAGAGCGGGCGTTTCTTATTCCCCGGTAGCGAAATTGACATTCTCCGAAAGTGGATGACAATAGAGGCCGGTTGAAACCTGATTTTCAATCCCACCTCTTCACGGAACAACTTCTTTTGTCATGAGCACTGCAGACTTTAAACCTGATCCAGAAGACCGATTCGAACTAGCATCAGCCGCTGATGACGCGGTTTTGACTGATGACGAATTCTCAGAAGAATTCGATGACGAAATACTCGATGAAGACGAGTACGTTTACGAGGACGAAGAGGAGGAAGAGGACGACGACGAGGAACTTGATGACAAACAGGCTAAGACGCGGCGCCGCCTGTTCTGTTTCAGTTGCAATCGAACCGAGGCCCACTATCAGTCCTATCGCCGCAGATGGTACTACTCCTTTGTCGTCGGAATGACATTCGGACTGATGCATGGAGTCGGTCCGTTCCGCTGCAAGTGCTGTGGTAATTCCCGTCTCATGATTTCCGATGGTCTAAACCCCAGATACTGGTTCCGTTCCAGCAGACCGAAATCGAGTCGCAGCAAAAGCAGACGTTAACCGGCAGTAGTTTGCGGTGTTCTGATGCCTGCCTCGCTAGACAAAACGGCTGACGCATCTACAAGGCCGGCTGAAAAACCCGGGCGATCGGGTACTCGCTGGCGTCGATTTTCTATCCGCTTGATGCTTCTCGGCGTCGCGTTGCTTGCTCCCATCCTGGCCTTTGTCGGCTCGAGGCTGAACGAGGAAATTCCGGCACCTTTGGGCTGGGATATTCAATCCGGTACCAATATCAAATGGATTGCAGAACTTGGTTCGCAAACCTATTCGTCACCTGCAATCTCCGGTGACCTGATTTTTGTAGGCACAAACAATGCCGGGGGATATCTTCCCGACCTGCCTTCAGATATTGATCAAGGAGTTCTGTTATGCCTGGATCGCAGAACCGGCGAGTTCGTCTGGCAACATTCCAACGCGAAACTTCCTGAGGGAAGAGTAAACGATTGGCCGCTGCAAGGCGTCACCAGCTCGCCCTTTGCAGAAAGCGGATGCGTCTGGTATGTCAGCAATCGCGGAGAAGTGATCTGCCTGGATCAGGACGGATTTCTGGATGGAACGAATGACGGTGACTACGAGGAAGAGGCATCGCAACGGGAAATAGACGCGGACGTCATCTGGAAATTCAATTTGATAAACGAACTCGGAGTATTCCCTCACAACATCAGTCACTGCAATGTCGAAGTCGATTCAGAGTTCGTTTACGTTAAAACAAGCAATGGCGTCAATGAATCACACCGTTACCTACCCGCGCCTGATGCACCTTCCTTTGTCGTCCTCGACAGAACCAGTGGAAAACTGATCTGGCACGACAACTCGCCCGGAGAATCAATCATGCACGGTTCATGGGGCTCTCCACGTTTAGCGACGATCGACGGCGTCCGTCAGATTCTTTTTCCTGGTGGCGACGGGTGGTTGTACAGTTTCGCTCCCGCAGGAGACGGAAACGGAAGTTCGGTGCTTCTATGGAAGTTTGACTGTAATCCAAAAACGTCACGGTACCCGCTTGGCCGCCCGTCAGGACGAAACAACCTGCTGACCGAGCCTACGGTTGTGGAAGACCGGATTTACGTGACGATGGGGCAGGATCCTGAACACGGATACGGCCCAAGTCGCGTTTGGTGCATTTCGCCCGGCGGGAGAAGAGGGGATCTCAGCCCGACGCTGGTTACCAAAGGTGACAAGGTCGAGTCTCCCGGGCCGGATAACGAATTCCGTCATTGCATTGAAGAGAACGGAGACTTAGAGATTCCCAATCCGGCATCTGCCGCAGTGTGGGAATACACCGGACTCGACATTGATGGCGACGGTGAACTGGCCAATGACGAACAGATGTCATGCAGTTTAAGTCGCGTTGTACACCATGAAGGCTGCCTCTTCGTGACAGATATTTACGGGCATCTGCACTGCCTTGACGCCCAGTCCGGAAAACGCAACTGGATTTTCGATTGCATGTCCACACTCTGGTCTTCACCGATGGTCAACGGTGAACACGTCTTTATTTTCGATGAAGATGGAATGGTAAACATCTTCAAAGCACATCCGGATCCGACAATTGCGATGCCGGGAGGGTCACCTGTCGCCATGAACGACATGGTCCAGTCCGTGTATTCCAACGCCGTCGTTAGCGATGGCGTCCTATACATTACGACTCGAAATCAGATGCTGGCAATCGAAGACGAGAATGCGCCCAATGCGTTTCAAAAGTTGTTCAGGCGCTGAAAAACCTTAGTGCTCGCTTCTACCGAACGTGGGACTTTTTGATATCGCATGCCAGTGAGCTGCGTAATTTTGTCCGCGACACTTTGTCGTTTTGACGCCCCGGTTGAATTGGCGATATCTTTCCAGTGCACCTTTTCGTTCGAATGCACTTCATCTTTCGCATGCACTTCGCGTTGTTTATCAATCCGATTATCAGGAGGGCAGTCAATTGACGAACGTCATAGGCCTCAGATCTCGATTTGTACCGAAGCTTATTATTCTTGTCTTCTTCTCCTTTGCAGCCGCTGGTGCTGCTGCGCGAAATGACGACGATCTGCCAGCTTGCTCAATGGCAACAAACAGGGTGATTCTGGAAAACACGATTACAAACCGAATTCAGCAGATAAAAGACGTTGTTGAATTGGACGCGCAACAGCTGCGCAAACTTGAAGTCGCTGGTAAACGGTTACTTATTGATGAAGATGGCGAGGATCGAAGCTTGTCCTATTTCGGCAATCCACTGGCATCCGATGATTGGAAAAACCACATCTCGCGCACGTTGTCACGTGAACAATTGGAGCAGTTGAACGCGTTCGATGAAGGACTTCGGCGGAAATTTGAAACTGCAAACTCTTTGAACGAAGACAATGATCTTGAGTCAGGCGCGGTTCAAGTAGAAGACGCGATTTCACGTTCTACGAATATTGCCTTGCAACTTCAGCTTTATCTCTACCTTTCAGAAGAGCAGACTCAGCTGATCGAACAGATGGCAATAGAGTACGTTTCCGATTCGCCGGCACCGGGTAACGCGCAGTCGTTTTCAGAACGCAATCGCGAAAACCTCACGGCACTTTTGACTGAATCTCAATCCAGCCTGTTGAGCTATCTAAACGAAACAGACGGTTTGCCTCCGAACAGCCTCTGGTCGGATGAGTGGCAGTTGGTACGGTGCGCAGACTGTCACACACCAGTCGGCGACTAGCTGCCGTCAATATGGAGTGCTACTCAGTTGAGCAGTCAGCATGTACCAATCGACGCACCGATGGTCGTCACCACAGCAGAAGCCGCTGATCAAACGAATACGCCCATGGGTTGATGATTTTCCCTAGTGGCATTTACGCAGTTGATTGTGGACTTAACATCTTTGCTAGGAAGAAGATTTAGCTTGCTGCAAATTTGCCGTTTCGGTTGCAGGAACAGACCGAATTTTCGCGAACTGATCTTCAAACGCCCAACTCTTCCACCGGCCCCCAATTCGGGTGATCAGCCGTGATCAATAAGGCGTGTAGGTTCAGCAACTAAAAAACGTGTTTACACACCCAGGATTTTCGCCAACAGGGAGATCGTCTGGTCTTTTTTATCAACTCGAAATTTCTCTGTCACATCGAACAGGAGTTTCTCGCATTGTTCCCTGATGCGATTTAAATCATCGCAATTTACTACACCTTTGATGGAGAAATGATGAAATATTCGAGAATGATTCTATTGTGCCTAATTGCATTGGCTACTTTATCGGCTGATTCACCTGCGCAAGTCGTTGATCTTGCTCCAGAGTTTTCAAACATTGTAGAGAATAACGGCGATCAACCAGTCGAACCCAATATCAGGATCGATGACGTTGTTAATGGAATAACTGTCGGCGCATCTGGACGGATCTACACCGCCGGCTTCACAAAACCCAATCCATTTCCGCCGCTCATCGTGCAACTGTGTGAGTTCAGCCCAACTAATGGTAATGAGACTCCGGTTTGCGTTGAACAAGAGTCGGATTTACCTGGCGAAGATGCAGAAGCCCGAGACATTTGTTCGGGGAGAAACGGATTAGTCTTTTACGTGGGAAACGTTAGCGGAGGAGCCCTGCCCGGTGGCACGGATGCCGGGCCCCTATCAGATGGATTCATCGGGTGTTTCCAAGAGGCTGACTTTGGCATGGCGCCACATAACGTGGTCCAATGGCGTACAGCAGATCGATCGACGATCGCAACAGGGGTTGCAGCAGACGGCAAAGGAAGTGTTTATGTCACAGGTTGGAATGGCTCGCCGAACATAAATGATGAAGATATATACCTTCGGCGTTACAACGAATCCCTCGAACTGCAATGGGAGACAGTCATTGAGTC
>JBCCFB010000184.1:0-12660 GCA_039029995.1 Planctomycetota bacterium | reverse complement strand
TCCATATGCACGTCGATTCCCTGATGGACGCCGTGGTCCTGAAGCGTCCGGATCATTTCCAGTCCGGTACGGTCGCCGACGTGCGCCAGCCTCGGATGCGCGTGGCCTCCGAAATTACGCTGCATGATCTTTCCTTCCTGAGTGCGGTCGAAAACCGCTCCCCAGGCTTCAAGTTCCCTTACGCGATCGGGAGCCTGTTGCGCGTGCAACTGGGCCATGCGCCAGTTGTTGATGTAGTATCCACCGCGCATCGTATCTGCAAAGTGAGTACGCCAGCTGTCCCGCTCATCGACGTTGGCAAGAGCTGCGGCCATGCCGCCCTCCGCCATTACCGTATGCGCTTTGCCGAGAAGTGACTTACAAACCAGTCCGACCGAAACGCCTTTTGAAGAGGCTTCGATCGCCGCACGAAGTCCGGCACCGCCGGCTCCGATAATCAGCACGTCATGTTCGATTGTTTCAAAGTCTGCCATCAAATAATCCTGAAGTCCTGCCAGATTCCCATCGAACACATTCGTACGTAGATATCAGAAAACGCGACCCAGACGAGGCTGCACCACGCCCAGATCATGTGCTGGCGATTCAAACAACTCACACAGTCGTAACACTTTGTCCGGACCGGGCTGCCGGTAAACTTGTCCATCCATCCGCCAACGAGGTGACGCAGTGAATGACAGCCGAGCGTATACCCGCTGAGAAGGAACACGTTCAAGCAGAGAACAAGTGTTCCTATTCCGATTCCGAACTGGTTGTACTTGCCCGTTTCCTCGTTCTTGAAGAAGAAGCCCTGGATAGCGTCGTAAGTCAGAAACAGGAGGAACAGCAGTGCAAAGTACAGGAAGTACCGGTGAATGTTCTGGAAGATGAGCGGAAAGTAATTCTCACCCAGGTAATTGGTTCGCGGCTCACCGACTGAACACGAGGGCGGGTCCGCCCAGAATGCTTTGTAGTAGGCGCCACGATAGTAATAACAAGTCAACCTGAAGCCTGCCGGAAAGAGCAGGATCAACAGTGCAGGGGAGAAGGGAATAAACCCGGGCCACCACTCCGGTTTGGCGCCGAAAAGGCTGTGATGCATGTGGTCCTCGCGCCGCTTGATTTCGGCTTCAGATGCATCCTCAGCGGGTTCCGATGCAAACAGCACCGGCGAATAAAAGGGCGAGAGATAATTGCCGTAGGTGTAATGGTCGTTCTGCAAAGCAGCAATGTTTGCGTAACCGATAAACGAACTCAGGGTCAGGAAAACGACAAGCGGCCCAACCCACCATGCGTCTTTCCGCAGTGTCTCACCCCAGCCACGCCTTTTAAGCGAAGATAGATCCTCTGCCATGAGTATTCCTGTGATGCAAACACGGAGGCCCAGCCGATCGGATAACGTGACTGCAAGGAACTATCGTAGAACCGGATGGCTGGAATGCCGGTATGTCTACAATGCTGCTCGAGCAATCAATTGACAATATTCTTAGCGTCCCGGAGACCAGTGTCAATCCTGTGCTACATCCGGCGATCGACTATTCCCCGATCAGCCACAAAACCACATCACAACCTGACGCGAATTGTTGCCGCGCGTTGATTGAGGTGAAGTTGATTCGCGACTCGATGCGTCCGGTTGCTGGTTCAATAAAGCGCGTGAGATCACCGGCCAACTCTACCTCAACGATCGAGTCGGAAAACGGCTGCGCTTTTCGGATATCAATAACTTCGAACTGCCCGGTAGAAAAGTTGAACACTTCGAGCGCCTGATTTATAGCTGACCTGGAAAACGTCATGGCTTCCAGTCTTATGCTGAGTGAGCGCGGATTCAGGGTAGGGCTTGTCGCAATGACTTCAAACTCTGTCACGGACTGAACCTGCAGAGGGTTGCGCACAATCCACAGTCGTTTGTCATCACTGGATACCAGAGAGTCTACGGATCCGGAAAACAGAATGCCTTGATTAAGATTCCACGAATCCCCAACGACCTGAACAGGCGGGAAAAAATGCGCGTTAATAGCGTCCCGCCAGCGCGCTGCTTTTTCGCGCAGTCCGACTCCGTTGAAGTGTATTTCATCAGGTGCGCGCCAGACCGGACCGACCAGATCGTCGGTAAATGCGCCGATGAAATTCAGAGGATCGTTGTTAGCTACGATTTCCTGTGCGTCGAGGATGTTCTGATCAATATTCGACGGAGGTACAAACGAAGCGCCGGCAATCCCCCAGGGAATATCAAACCCTGCATCGATGCGTGACTGGTCAATTATCGACTCAAGACGCTGCACGTAGTCTGCAGTGGTTGTGTTAAACAGATTGTCTGATTCACCTTGGTGCCAGAGCACCGCACGCGCTCCGCCCGGACCGAGGGCCTGTAAAGCGTCTCGCAGGCGATCGTACAACGGGCGCGCAGCCGGACCGGCTGCACCTGGCACCCATTGCCCGACGGTAGTTCCTCCCCAGCCGACCGAAACGAACCCGACCGGGAGGTCCAGTTGCTGCGACAACAGGTCACCCAGTTCGGGCCATGAAGAACCTCCGGCACCGGTCGCGATCGGTTGTGGATCAGCGGCGATCCGCCAGGCATGAAGGTCGAACGCGGAAACCCGTTCTTCGACGGGAAACAACAGGTCGCTCCCGTGATTCGCCGAATTTGATTGTCCCGCAATCACAAATACTTCGCCGACTCCGACGCGTTCTGCAGTGCGTTGCGCCAGCACACCGGTCCCATCGACTGACCTGACTTCGATGTCATACCAACCGGCGTCCAGCGTCAAGGAACCTGCGTAGTTTCCTGGTTGAGGATTGGTGACAATCGTCTGCCAGCCGGTTGCTGTGCCGGAATTGCCCGGTCGCGGCGTCGCGCGCGCTTCGATGCGGGTTGCGCCGGCGACGATGGCCCCTGTTA
Source organism: Planctomycetota bacterium (assembly GCA_039029995.1). Lineage (GTDB taxonomy): Bacteria > Planctomycetota > Planctomycetia > Pirellulales > Pirellulaceae > Mariniblastus. The sequence continues at coordinate 9,782 of JBCCFB010000184.1, read as the reverse complement.
CAGGAACGTCTGCCTGATCCAGCGCGTTGCGCTGAAAGACGGCTCGATCCAGATTGCGATCGATTGAAAGCAGGGATGGTCGTACGAGAATCTGAAGGTTCTTAACAACATAGTTGCGCGCATTGAAGGCAAACGTCCAGTCCGTATGCTCATTGACCGCAGAGTTCCCGATACCAAGGTCGCTGTCGACCGATGTATTTACGCCTCCCCATTGATTGTAGGCCAGTAAGGTTTCACCGGAGCCATGGTTATGAATTTGAAATGATCCGTAGTCGCCACTTCCCGCACTAGCGTCACCGAAGTCATAAATTGCAGGATCAGCTCCCGGAACACCACCGGCATTTTGAGTTCCATAGTTGTATGGCCAGAATTCGATGTTCCCCGTGGTGATTCCCGTTCCCGGTGTCACCGCCGCAGAATTTGATACGACGTTCATGCTGGCGACGTTTTGCTGAAACACGACTCCGTTTGCAAGAATCGGCAGACCGGTTTGAATGACGTCAGAGGTGAACGCGTCCATCGAAACATAAACGAATACAAGACCATTGCTGTCGTCCAGTTCGAGGTAGTATGCGATCCTGTCAAACGGCTCGACAATCGCTGCCGAGTTGTCGACAGACCATGGGACGGCTCCCGTCAGGTTGTAGCCGGCACTGTTTTCGATCGGGAGTGTGTAGACCAGCTGATAGCCTTCGGCGGTCGCTTCAGGCACATTGGTGAAAACATCGGGTGCAGCAACCACCCACGATGCAGTGGAAAAAACAAATGCCGCCAGACAATGCGTTGCCATACGGGCTATTTGTTTAAATATCTCAGCCATTGAATATCTCAGACAAAAAGGCAATCAGAATTCGAACAGATTTCGCGTCGATTGATTGATCTGATTATAGCCACCCGAGTTTGGCCCTATCTGGTTGTCGAAATCGTTGTGCTTCACAACAGATTTGCTTAAGTTGGCAACGCGGCAGACACCAGCCGATCTGAATCCCCGTGAAAGAAAACGGTAGCCGATATGCGGAAGCCCCCGACTAGTCCATTCACTCTTCTTCTGATCTCCATTCTCTCTGTCAGCTTGTTTTCCCAGAGCGCACTGGCTCAAGATCACTGGCCACAATGGCGTGGACCGCACTGTGATGGACTTGCAGGAGAAGGCTCCTGCCCGCCCATTGTCTGGGACGAAAAAAACCTGAAATGGGAAACGCCGATTGAGGGATTCGGCCACGGAACTCCTGCCGTCTATGGTGACAGGATCTTTTTGCAAACGGCGATTCCGCTGGACATTGAAATGCCGGTGCCGGATGTGATCCCGCCGGGAACCCCGGACGTCGAGACCTACACTGAAGAGGCCACGGTTTCGTGGAAGCCTCAGCGATTTGCCCTGGTCTGCCTTGATCGACAATCAGGCGAGCAACTCTGGAGCCGTACTGTACTTGAAGCAATGCCCCATCAAGGGCATCACCTCAAAGGAAGCTTTGCGTCACAATCACCGGTCACCAACGGCGAAAAGGTCTATGCCTTTTTCGGCTCATACGGGCTTTACTGTTTCGACTTCGACGGAAACCTTATCTGGCAGAGAGCCCCTGAGCCTCAGGCCAAGGAAGGCGGACTGGGGGAAGCGACGTCTCCAGCGCTACACGAAAACAAACTAGTCGTCGTCGTCGATCAGCAAACCCAGTCCTATGTGATGGCGCTTGATGCGACCACCGGGGATGAAGTCTGGCGAACCGATCGGGAAGATCCATCAAACTGGACCACTCCGCGAATTTTCGAACACGGGGGCAGGGTACAGGTCGCGGTCAACGGGACATCCGTAATCAGCTATGACCTCCAAACCGGAATCGAGTTGTGGCGCTGCAGCGGGCATACCGCCGGTGCGATTCCAATTCCGGCAATCGGGCACGGATTGATTTTCACAGCAAGTGGATGGAACAAAGACTACCTTCAGGCGATCAGGCTGGGTGAAGACGGCGACCTGACAGGAACCGACGCCGTCATCTGGTCAATCGACAACAGTTCGCCCTACGTACCTTGCCCGACTCTGTGGGGCGATGAGCTATACGTGCTGGAGGACCGGAGTTTCATATCTGCCTACAACGCAATTGACGGTACACGACTCTACAAACAGCGCCTGCCGGGAATGCTGAACTTCAGCGCATCGCCGACTGGAGCGGGTAACTGGCTCTATCTGCTCAGCGAAGAGGGGACTGCCGTCGTTATTGCGCGGGGACCGGAATTCCGGATCCTGGCTGTCAACGAGCTAAATGACCCGCTGTTTGCGTCTCCGGCGATTGCCGGCAATTGTGTTTATGTTCGTGGCGCGGAAAGCCTGTATTGCTTTGTTCAAGACGAAAAAGATCAGCAAGAAGAACATCGCGAAGAGGATCCGGATGACGAAGAGAGCAACCGTGATGTGGTTCCGCTGGAAACGACGGCCGGCCTGCCCGCTGAAAGCGGCATCGATTCGTTTCTAGGCGAAGCCTCACTGGGAATGAAGCAGGTATTCAAAGGCGAACGCTTTCCCAATGTCGTCGTTGCGACCGACGGAACAGTAATCGCAACCTGGGGCAGTGCTTCCATCAGAGCACGTCGGAGTGAAGATGGTGGAGAATCCTGGGGCGATGAAATCGTAATTGCCGACCCGGGATTCCAGGGTGGTGGCGTCACTGTAGACGAGAGCAGTGGAAGTATTTTCGCATTCGCCGAAGCAGCACATCCCCCCGCTGACATTCTTGTTTCACGAAGCGACGATCACGGGCGTTCATGGCAACCGGTGGAAGTCACGATCAGACCCGACGCTGACGGCAATATTCCCTCGATGCACATGAACGAACGCGGCATTACATTGAGACATGGGAACCACCGTGGAAGGCTTATCCGGCCGACCCGCTGGTACGCGGGAAAAAACGACAGTGAGAAATGGCCGGACCACTACACAAACGCAATGTACAGCGACGACGGTGGCAGGACATGGCAAACAAGCGCACCTTTTCCAGCCAATGGAACCGGTGAAGCCGCGATTGCTGAGCTCTCAGACGGCCGGCTTTACTACAACTCCAGACGCCACTGGGCGGAAGAGGGCGCAAACCCGCTTCGACGCTGGACTGCATGGAGCGACGATGGTGGTGAAACATGGGGAGACCTTCAAATTTGTGAAGCACTTCCCGATGGGCCGCAAAACACCAACTATGGGTGCATGGGCGGGCTGGTACGAATTCCTGTGAAAGACCGCGACGTTCTTATCTACAGTAACTGCGACAGTGAGGATGGACGACATCACGGTACCGTCTGGGCCAGCTTCGACGGAGGACAAACGTGGCCGGTTAAACGCCTCATCTTCGAAGGTGCATTTGCCTATTCGTCGCTTACGGCGGGTCGCCCTGAAACCGCCAGCGATGGCTGGATCTACTGCCATTTCGAGGGTGGTCCCGAAGGAGGCTCCACGGTGGCTCGTTTCAACCTTGCGTGGATTATTGAAGGAGAGTTGACGGGGGACGGTGTGATACCGGAGTTCAATCGCCCGGCTCCTTAAAGCAGCACTCCGGCGTAACCGACGACCCGTTCTTTATTTCCGGAGACGACTGAGCTGTTTGAGTAGACAACTGGCTGTACTTTTTTCTGCAAACCTGCTGTATTGAGCGCCTGCAAGCCGATTATCAGCGGCATCACGCCGCACATCGAAATCCTGTGCTGACGGACAGTCTGATAGATATGCGCGGGGTTACGTGTAACCAGAGCATTCAGGGCCAACTGGTCTCTTCTGCGCGTTTCCTTTTCGCTTTCGAAGTGGTTCATATCACTGGACACGATCAACGAAACCGGCTGAGCCATTCCCTTGATCAGACTGCCGAGTTGCTGGCCGACTTGAAGACAGTGCTTAAGCTCATTGGTTCCGACGGCCACCGGCACGATCTTCAGATTCGGGCGGAAATGTGTCAGCATCGGCAGTAGGACTTCAATTCCGTGGTCACGTGCATGAGCAGCGTCGTCCCACGTCATACCGCAGACGTTTGTTACAAGATCGTTGGCGAGGCTGGAATCGACGGCTATTTCTCCGACAGGTGTCCGCCATTGTGCAGCGGGAGAAACGGCGAATGCTGCACCGTGAGCCGTATGTTTCGGAGCAAGGATGATTACAGTTTCAGCCAGGGCCGTATGTGCGAGTGTTTTCATTGCGACGGCGCCGGAAAATCTCCATCCGGCGTGAGGTATCATTGCAGACCTGGATCTGCCTGTGCTGCTGGCCGTCAAAGTCGCGACCGATGTTGCTGCGAGAGCTTCCAGTTGTTTGCGACATTCTGATTCTGTTGCCGGGTAGAACTTGCCAGCGACCCACGGCATCCGTACCCGATGTTTGCTTCCAGGTTGAATTGTCGCCGACGGCGGCAGGAGCTCCCGCTCGAATAGACGTTTTACGACCTGTCCTTCGAATCGGTACAGTGTGGTTCCACTTTCGCGCCATGAATCCTTGTGCAACCCGGCTTTCAAGCACGCTTGCTCGAGAAAGACACGTTCGTCAAAACCGTGATCGATCGCGACGCCCGGAAGCAAAAGACCGCGGCTTCCGTCTTTCTGGATCATCAGACCGTCTCGTCCGACCTTAATCGCCGCAACTCTTTCTTCAGGCTCGCAGCCCACTTTGATGAGATCATCCAGTAGCCAGACTTCCAGTGTCAGGTTATTGAGTTCATGAGGTTGAACCGCGGGAAAGCGGTTGTCGTGATGAACGCACCGGTTGGCCGCAAATGCGATCGCCTTGCCGAGTGTTGACTTTCTGCCCGAGAAGCCCACACAAGCGCGAAGCTGGTACCCGCGTTTCAGACTGACAAATGCCCCGAATACTTCCTTGTTCGCAATGCCTCCTATGTCCGGATCGGCCAATTGCGTTTTTGATTTATAGGACTCTGCAAGTACAAACTGACAGGCAGCATGATGTAACGCATTTTGCTGCTGCTCGTCTAGTACGAAGCGACGATTTTCACATCCTTGTGGCTTTCGGCTATTCGTGGTCCCCGAAATTCCTGATGTAATTCTCCTTGAAGGCTGAACGATTTTTACCGGCTGTCGTTTCCGGCCCCAGGTTCCGGGCTTCCGCTCAAACCGACCGGGAATTTCTGCGTGACATTTGGAGCATGAGCTTCCAGACAAACGGTAACTTCCAAGTTGATGCCAGTCCCGTTCAATCAGGAGAACACCGCAGCTATGGCAGTAAGTGCTTTGCCGCTCAAGGTCATGAACGTTGCCGAGATAGACAAATTTGACTCCTGAGGCCATCGCGATGTCATAGGCGCCAATCAATGTTTCGTGAGGCGTTCGTGGTTGATCCTGCAACCGGAAGTCCGGATGAAAAGCCGAGAAGTGCAGTGGAACATCCGGGCCGAGATTGTTTACCACCCATTCGCACAGACGCTTGAGCTCGTCATCGGATTCGTTGTGGTTGGGAATGACAAGGTTTGTTATTTCAAACCAGACATCCGATTCCCGTTTCAACCACAGCAATGTTTCAAGGACAGGCTGCAGTTTGGAAAGGGTGACTTTCTGATAAAACTCCTCCGAGAATGACTTCAAATCGACGTTGGCGGCATCCATATGGCCAAAAAATTCGGCCCTCGCCTCCGGTGAAATGTAACCGGCGGTAACCGCAACTGATTTGATGTTTCTTTCGCGGCATGCCTGTGCGGTGCGGATGGCGTACTCCGCCCATATCACCGGGTCGTTGTACGTAAAGGCAACGCTTCGGCACTGATGAGCAAACGCAGCCGCAGCGATGCTTTCCGGCGAAGCGAGAGCACTGAGTTTCTCGACCTCGCGCGATTTCGAGATGGAGTGGTTCTGGCAGAACTTGCAGCCGAGATTACAACCAGCGGTTCCAAAAGAAAGAACGGGAGTCCCGGGTAGAAAATGATTGAGCGGCTTTTTCTCGATCGGGTCGATACAAAACCCGGTGCTACGACCGTAAGTAGTCAGCCGCAGTTTTCCGTCAATGTTCTGTCGTACGAAACAGAATCCCCGATCACCCTCGTTTAAGCGGCAATCGCGCGGGCACAAGTTACAAACGACTCGATCGCCGTCAACTGCCCACCACTTCGCAACGATCGGATCCGTTCCCGCGGCATCACCATAGCACCAGACGTCCGGCACGATCGGCAGCGCGGAATGGCTGGAAACATTGACACCAGAGGACACGGACATTTGCAGACCCCATTTGCGACTCGCGCAGACGAATTGACACAAACCGTAGGGTGTAATCGTCATTGTCTACCGTGGACTATCCAATGAGACCGGCAAAGTTGCGAGAACAGGAATTCACGCCGTGGTTTTTCAGGGTGATAGGCAATATTCGTGCGCTTTGAATCAGTGCGCAGCATTGCGCTTTGAATCAGTGCGCTGCATTGCGCTTTGAATCAGTGCGCTGCATTGCGATTCGAATCAGTGCGCAGCATTGCGATTCGAATCAGTGCGCTGAGCTAAGGAGTCAGCGCGCTGCATCAAGGAATCAGTACGCCCCTCGCTGCACTAAGCGGGCAACGAAAAAAGCCCCGGACATTGCCGGGGCTTCTGGAGGTGGTTGCTTTGAGAGCAGTGCCTCTATCATCAGTGGCGTCAATCTAATACTGACGTCTATTCGTCATCATCTTCCTCACCATCTTTGTCCGGCTTCAAACCGAAAAAGAGGAAATGGAAGCCGGTGTCGTCCGTGGTCATGTAGGCACCCTGAGGTGGGAACAGGTGCTCGATGTCTTCGAATGCAGGAAGCGGATTGTCTTCCAGTACCTGACGGAAACCCTGGACGTATTCGTTTTCGCGAGCTTCTTCAGTATCCAGCATGTCGAAAGTGTTATCAGACTGTGCAACGTCGAACAGGTTTTCCATCAACGTTGACGGCCGGGTGAACATTGTCATGCATGGCATGTCTGAATCAAGCAGCCGCATCAGCTTGCGCTGGATCATCTGGTACTCTTCATCATCCAGCAGTGCGGCTTCTTTGCCCTGATAGACATCAATCGCGTGTTTGATGAACGGAGGTGTTCCGATGACGAAATCATCTCCGATGATGGCGAACGCAGGATCCATTGCCCGCATTTCCATTTCGACATTATCTTCGTCATCCTCATCCTCTTCGAAGTAGTCTTCACCGTTTTCTTCTGCGCGCTGACGACGCCACTCACGCATCTGTTCACGTCCTTCTTCACGACGTTCTTCCTGACGCTCATTGAATTCAGTTGACATGATCCAGTAGTCAATGCCTTCGTGGGTTTCCACATCGAACATGGAGTCAACGTCAGCCTGCTCTGCTGCAAGGTCCATCAGGACTTCCATGGTTTCCTCAAAGCGTTCCTTATCCTTGATCTCCATGCTGAAGATGTTGGTTTCGGAATTAAATCGAGCCGGAGCTTCAACCCAGCTGCAGTTGGTAATGCGGCCTGACAATGCGTACAGAAGGTCCTCTTCCAGGTCGATGCCCAGGTTGTCATTAACCTGTGACTCGAGTCCTTCGCGGAAAGTACCTTCGCCAGTCGCGAGATCAACAACCTTCTCAAGCTCCTCCATCATCTTCGGAATGTCCCAGACTGTGGTGACGTAACGTGCACAGTCGGCGGGAATCCATGGCTCGGGTTCGTAGTGGCCCGGTTTGAGAGCAAGCATTTCAAGAACGCCGTTGCGCGGGCTGGCCAGCAGCAGATGACCGTGCATCACGGACTCGAACTCGTCTTCGTTCATGATGATCGCACCACCAAGCCCCAGAACACCGTCAAGGCCGATCAGGGGCAGGAAGTTGATTGCGATCTGAGCCTGGGCTTCGCCACGGGTTGCGGCTTTCGCGAATTCGATCGGATCAATAAAGAAGCGGACTTCCGCCGGCAGATCCCGAGTGCTGCTGCAACGGTTCATGATCGTCGCAAACTTGCGGTTCTCTGTCAGAGGACGCACTCTTTCGACAGGGCGACCGTTCCAGCGGTCCAGAACAGCATTCAACTCGTCCTCGTTGTTGGAGGCCACCATCAATCCGTCTTTACGGAAATAGGTGATCCGCGTGTCGTTGCCGACGATTGTTTGAAATTCGACTTCGTCTTCCTCAACGGCTGAGGCATTGGATTCAAAGTCTGCGCCGTCGTCTTCGGCAAAGCCACGAACCATCTCGATAGCGTTGTCTACGTTTTCGTTCTCATCATCTACTTCGATGATGAAGATAAAGGCCATGTCTTTGAATCGTGGAGCGACCGCGGCAATCGTGATTTCGCCGTCGGGAATCGACCCCATTTCCTCAAGTGACATTTCGATGTCAACATTTTCTTCGAATGCCTTGTTGGCTTCTTCCCAGATTCCACCGGCGAGAGCAGCGATCTCTTTCTGACGCATCAGCTCGCCACTGCTGGCCTCTTCCATCTTTTCCATGAATTCGCGAATGTCGCGAATCTCGAAATATGCGACGGTTGTTTCCGGCAGCAATTCCTCTGTCAGCGGGCGATCAGGTGCCGCATCGCTTTGAGCAAGCAGAACCGTCGGAGCAACGGCAGCCGAAACGGCAATCAAACAGGCCATAGCCATGGCAAGAATCCGGTCGCCGATAACGCCGGGGTCAATTCGCTTGAACATTGGAAGCCTTTCAATAAGAGCAAGCAGAGACTGCTGATGTGTATTGCTTGCCGTAAAAACGGCAGTAGCGTCGGGGTTAATGGAACAATCTTACATTCCCGCGATTAAACCCCGCAGTGCAGTTGCCGGTTTCGCAGTGGATCGGGGAAAACCGAAATGGCTTACAAACCTGGTCCGGGGATCTGATGCATTCGCGATCAATCGGGAGGTGAGGTCAGCAAGCGCAGGAGCAGACGACACTGTTTTACCTGTAAAAATCTACGTTTTAGGACGGTTATCCAGCATAAATCGCGTCCATTCAGCTTGTTCGGATGACGTTTTCCCCGAATAGCCATACCCCTTTGCGGTCAACTCGACTTTGACTTCAGCCCCTCCGATAATCAATTTTGCGTCGGCTTCGCAACAATCAGAGCAGAACGGTGTTCAATATCCGGCCGAAACAGGTCGTTCCAAGCCAATTTATTGCGTAAACGGGCCCGGCAAAGGCCCACCGGAAACAAGGCTCACGGAAAAAAGGGAAAGCAAATGATCCGCCAAACTCTAGTTGCCATAACCATTGGATTGCTGCTCGGCATTGGCACCAACGAACTGTGCGCCCAGAACGCGGACATCCCGGGCGGTGTCCCTGTAGACCCCGGAACTATCGGATTTGATCCGGGCGGCAATACCGGAAACAACACGAACAATAACAACACCGGAAACACTAATAACAACAATACAGGCACCACCGGGAACACAGGGACTCAGGATGGCTCAGTCGATTTTGGCAACATGATCGACTTCGACGAAATCGAGTTCACCCCCGATGAACGGCGCAACGGGTTTGTTGGAGCTAACACCGGAAACATCACACCCAATGAATCCGGAGTCGGATTTGTCGGGGCAGACGGCTCACAGCCCTTCGAAGGTTCATTCGGCGGGGAAGCCGGCACTGGCGGTGGTGGACTCGGTGCCGGGCGTGGCGGATTTGGGGCCGGTCAGAACCAGACGTTCTTTTCAATCCAACGTTCGAACATTCGCGCACGCGTTACGCCGGCATTCCGGGCCAACCGACAGCCAACGACTGTGACGGTCGGCCAGTTTCAGAACCGGCTGAACCGCACTCCTCAAACCGTAGGCTTCGGCGGGGGAGCTGACAACGCCTGTCATTGTTGCGGTTCCATTAACCACATCGATCTGAACACCCC
>JBCCFB010000183.1:0-12696 GCA_039029995.1 Planctomycetota bacterium | reverse complement strand
GTAAGGTGCTGAAGGCGATCACGCAGAAGTCGTAGAGGCCGTTCAAGTGAGGTCCCGCAAACCCGTTCGGCTTTGCGGGGCTGCCACGAACAGCCCGCGCTTGTTGTGTTGAGGTTCAAATTCTCCAGTCAGTCGCCCTGAAAAAGCACCATGTCCAATGCTCCTGAAACCAGTCCGGTCGATTCCGCTGCGGGGGAGGCTGCGCAAGGACAGGCGGATCAAGCCCAACCCGGCCTTGAGCGCGGTACCTACGAGATTATTCAGAGCAGGCTGCAGAATCATGCCGCAGAGCTTCGAAAGCGGCTGGAGCAGCTGAACGATGAGCGTCGGGAAGTCTTCGGCTCGATCGAAACAAAGCTCGTATCGACCAAACGTATCACGACTGCAAATAACTGTCTTGCTCAGGATATCATTCCTGTTGGAGACAGTTTTCTTTTCGGCTACAACGTCCAGATGGGCCTGAAGTCTGTTACGGAGGTCGCGGATGTCTTTACGGTTTACAAATTTGAAGAAGGTGAGTTTCAACAGGGCTCGCTGGACCTGTTCGTAAGCGAGCAATTCAAAACTGATTTTGCCGCTTTGTACAAGTACTACAAAGACACGCGGTTTCTGAAGTTCTACGTTGCCGGTCCGAATCTATATTTCGTCTTTCAGGTTGGAAAGACAGTCAGTGATTTCAAGACGTTCAAATTTCTTGTAGACGGAAACAGTCTGAGATATCTGGACAATCGTAGCGACCATGAAGTTCAAGCGCCTCCGCAGCATGATTTTCAATGGCACCGGACTACGCGGGAGCAACATCGAAGCGGGGACCACCCGCACATCTCCATCGACGACAGGGTGTTTGTGGAGACGGTTCACGGTGATCTGACCGTCAAGGTCGAAGACAACACGGAAACCGGTTATGGAATCTATGCCGAGCCGGTTGCGGACCCGGACCAGACGCTGGATGACGCGGAGATACACTACGCGATCGTCGGCAACATCATCCTGATGAAAATCAGACCATTCCGGGAAGATGATTTCCGGTACGTCGTCTTCAATGAAAAGACTCAATCGGCCAGGCGACTGGATGCCATTGCCGGGTCGTGCATTCTGCTGCCGGAAGATCACGGTTTGATTTTTTCGAACGGATACTATCTGCAGACCGGAGTCTACAAGACTTTCGAAAGCGGCATCACTGATTTGCAATTCGAACGGCGGATCGCTTCACCGAACGGCGAAGATTATCTCTACGTCTTCCACTGCCGGAATACCGGCCAGTACGTTCTGCTTTCCTATAACATGATTGAGCAGAAGGTCGAGACGCCCATTGTGTGTAACGGTTTCGCCATTTTTGAAACGGGTCAATTGATCTATTTCAAGTCGGATGAATCGCCACAGAAGCATCATGGCATCCAGATCTGGCAGACTCCCTATGTAGGCCAGGATGTTCAGGTCGATGGCGGTAAGGCAGATTCCTACATCTTCAAAATCGGCAACAAGGAAATCGTCCGCGCGATGTCCGAAGTCAATGAGGTCTTGAACCTGATTGATCAGGAAGATTCTTATGCCAACCTGTATGTGGATCTGGTCCGTAAGTCGACCGATGTGATCGACTCCTATTTCTGGCTGGCAGATGAGCATACGTTCAATATCGCGGAGCCAATGGGGGGCGTCCGGGAAGCGGCAACCGCGGCTGTTGATGAATTTGACAAAGTCGTTCGCGTCCGTAGTAACACGAAGAAACAGTTCGATGAGACTTCGAAGACGGCGCGCGAAGCGATAACAACGGCTTCGACAAAGATGTTCCGGCAGATTGATGACTTCGTCGCCGCGCTTTCGGCATTGAGGATGGTGCGCGGACAGGTCATATCTCTGAAGGAATTGAAATACATTGACCTGGCAGCCGTAGAAGAGCTGGAAAACCAGATCGCCGAGAATACGGAACGGCTTTCGCAGAGGTGTGTCGAATTTCTCCTGAAAGAAGACTCGTTACAGCCATACGCTGACAAAGTCAGCCGGCAACGTGAATCCATCGATCAATTGAAAACCGGAGTTCAGGCGAAGGGGCTAGATGAGGAGATCGCACAGGGGGCAAGCGATCTCGAAATGCTCATTGAAATCGTCAGCAATCTGAAGATCGACGATGCAACACAGCGTACAGCCATCATCGACAATATTTCGGCGATCTACTCCAACCTGAATCAGACACGCGCCGCGTTGAAGAAGAAATCGCAGGAGTTGATGTCGGTTGAAGGTGCTGCCGAATTCAACTCGCAGATCAAGCTGCTTTCGCAGGCGGTTGTCAACTATCTCGATGTCTGCGATTCACCGGAAAAATGCGATGAATATCTGACCAGAATGATGGTTCAGATTGAAGAACTTGAAGGACGGTTCGCCGGCTTTGATGAGTTCATCGTTCAGTTGGCGGAGAAACGCGAGGAAGTCTACGCGGCATTCGACACACGCAAGCTGCAACTGGTCGAAGCCAGAAACAGGCGTGCGACCGCCTTGATGGCGGCGGCTGACAGGATCCTCAAGGGCATCCGGTCCCGGTTGTCCAATTTTGACACCGTCGACGAGATTAACAGCTACTTCGCCTCCGATCTGATGATCGATAAAGTCCGCGACATCGTTGATCAGCTCAAAGAGCTGGACGAATCGGTAAAAGTCGATGATGTTCAAAGCCGGATGAAGACGATCCGTGAAGATACTGTCCGCCAGCTGCGCGACCGCAACGAGTTGTATGTCGACGGCCAGAACATTATCCAGCTCGGCGAGCACAAGTTTTCCGTCAATGTCCAGCCGTTGGATCTGACCGCGGTCATCAAAGAAGGTGAGATGTATTTTCATCTCAGTGGAACAAACTTCTTTGAAAAAGTTGATAACGAAAGGCTGGCTGCAACCCGCGACGTATGGGATCAAACGGTGATCTCGGAAAACAAGGAAGTCTATCGAAGTGAGTACCTTGCGTATCTGATGCTGCAAGCCGCCACCGGTGGCACCCTGCCCTCCCCTGCTGAGATTTCGGCAATGGCGGAAGGATCGCTGTTGGACGTTGTGCAGCAATTCATGGCACCACGCTACTCCGAAGGCTACGTCAAAGGAGTCCATGATCATGATGCGGAGCTGATTCTGGCTCAGCTTGTGAAACTTGAACTTGGACTGGAGTTGCTCAAATACAGCAGTCCCGCGCGTGCACTTGGAGGATTTTTCTGGTACTGGCTTGGCGTTCAGGGCATGTCACCGTTTCAGGCGGATCTGCAGATCACAAGCGTCAGTCGACGAGCTGCATGGGAAGCCAAACTTGCCAGCCTCGGAGCGGCCGGAAAGCTGTTTGGTAAAGTTGCTGACCGTGAAAAATACGTTGTTCAGATCGCCTCCGAAATCAAAGAAATGATTACAGGAACCGGAGTCGGGGACCCACGTCTGGCGTCACAAGCTGCCGGCTACGTCTTCGATCAGTTTACCAGGCGAACTCCGCCGGTCAGCGGCGAGACGGCTCACAAACTGTGTCTCGAGTTCAAAAAGTACCTCAAGCACAACTCCGGACAGCGGCCGTTCGATGAATCAACCGGCGACCCATCGTTGGGCCCGATTGATCGTTTTGTTGTCATACGCGACTGGCTTGCATCGTTTATCGAACAGCAGGAAAGACCAGAGTGGCTGCGGGTCCTGGACGAAGCTGCGACGATGATGACCGATGGCACCGGTAGTTCCCGTCAGGTGGTGTCTGTCAGTCCGACAAGGGTCATTGAAGGCCTGCTGGGCGATCATCCCCGCGTTGACGCGAAGACTTACGAACTTGACTACAACGATTTCATAACACGCTTGACCTTCTTTCAGCAGGAAACGGCTCCCGCATTCGAATCGTACCTGCGACTCAAAAAGAAGCTGACGGATCAACGGAGATACGAACTGCGTCTTGAGGAGTTCAAGCCTCGTGTCCTCACTTCATTCGTTCGCAACAAGTTGATCAACGATACGTATCTGCCGATGGTTGGAGCTAACCTCGCCAAGCAGATCGGTGTTGTCGGCGAAGAAAAGCGAACGGACCTGATGGGACTGCTGCTGCTGGTATCTCCGCCGGGTTACGGAAAAACGACGTTGATGGAATACATGGCCAATCGGCTGGGCATCACGTTTATGAAGATCAACGGACCGGCGATCGGCCACCAGGTGACTTCACTTGACCCCGCCGAAGCCCCGAACGCAAGCGCCCGGGAAGAGATCGAAAAGCTGAACCTCGCTCTGGAAATGGGCGACAATGTAATGATCTACGTTGATGACATTCAGCATTGCAATCCCGAGTTTCTGCAGAAGTTCATTTCGCTCTGCGATGCGACGCGACGAATTGAGGGTGTCTTCAACGGACGAACCAGGACCTACGACTTGCGTGGACGTAAGGTTGCCGTCGTGATGGCAGGCAATCCCTATACAGAAAGCGGCGAGAAGTTTCAGATACCGGATATGCTTGCCAGTCGTGCTGACACATATAACCTCGGTGACGTGATCGGAGACAACCTTGGCTCATTTGAGCTGAGCTATCTTGAAAACTGTCTTACATCGAATCCGACTTTGGCCCGATTGAATTCACGAAGTCGTGACGATATTTACGCCATCATCAAAATGGCCCGGCACGGCAATCAGGGTGAAACTCTCGAAGGCAACTACTCGATTGAAGAAGTCAACGAATTCATCGGAGTTATGCAGAAGCTGCTGGTCGCCCGCGATGTCATTTTGAGAGTCAATCGCGAATACATCGAGTCAGCCGCCCAATCGGATGACTATCGGACGGAGCCGGCGTTCAAATTGCAGGGTTCCTACCGCGATATGAACAAAATCGCCGAACAGATCGCACCGATCATGAACGACGAAGAGTTGAATACTCTGATACGTTCACACTACCTCAATCAGGCGCAGACTTTGACAACCGGGGCGGAAGCCAATCTGTTGAAGCTCTGGGAACTCATGGGCCAGATGACCGCTGAAGAGCGTCAGCGATGGGACTCAATCAAGAACACGTTCAAACGAAACCTGCTTCTGGGATCGGCCAGCAAAGACGATCAGTTCTCGCAGGTGATTGCGCAGCTCACGACATTCAGCGATGGCTTGAATCAGATACGCGGCGTTCTTGATATGGGTGTGGGAAAGATCGTTGATGCCCAGACCGAAGAGGCAAACGTGCTCCAGACGGCAACGATGCGAGAAATCAGCCATGCCGTCGGAGAACTGGCCACATTCAACAAGACGCTGGACGAAATCAAGGACCTGATCAGCGATGGTGCCATTGCCGGTGATGACACAGCAGGCTCCTCGACTCAAAAGGTGCAGGTCATCAACAAAGTTCCGGATGTATTTCTCGAAGTAATGCGAAACCAGTTCCGCGTCCTGCAGACGTGGATGGAGCCGATTCTGAATCTTGCTGAGTCAATGCCTGAAGCCAGCCAACTCGGCAGCGCTGCACGGGCGACTGGAGACAGCTACGAAGAAATGATCGGCAAGATTGAGCAGTTGGAGAAATCGTTCAAGGAGCAACGTGACGCAAGCGACGCGGACGGTAAGAAAACTCCCGCCAAGAAAGCGAAAAAGAAGACAACTCGCAAACGAAAGTCTTCGAAAAAGACAGACAGCTGATTCAACGGGAAAGCTGTTCGCAACAAACTTCCAGCGAGCAGGGCGCATCTCATGCGATCGCTCCGCATCTACCTCCGACGTATCTAGCTTCCACATATCCAAGGCTTGGTCGTATCTAGCTTCGCCGTATCTAGCTTCGATGCCCGGCAACGGATAGGCTTTAGGGTTTGTATCTCCTGCAAAGTTTCATTCTCTGGCTCACGCACAGGCAATTCTGATTGCGACGCAGCCGGGTGACTTTTCACAATCGCTATGCCAAATCGACTCGCGGACGAATCAAGCCCGTATCTTCTCCAGCACAAAGACAATCCTGTCGACTGGTATCCCTGGGGCGAAGAAGCGCTTCAGCGGGCGGTCGACGAGGACAAGCCGATTTTTCTTTCGATCGGTTATTCAGCGTGCCACTGGTGTCACGTAATGGAGCACGAGTCATTTGAGAACGAGGATATTGCCCGAATTCTCAACGAGAACTTCATCAACATAAAAGTCGATCGGGAAGAGCGGCCGGACCTCGACCACATCTATATGAACGCGGTGATGGCGCTTCGGGGGGGCGGCGGCGGATGGCCCTTGAGTGTTTTTCTGACGCCTTCACAGCAGGTGTTTTTCGGGGGTACCTACTGGCCACCACGATCCCGGCCGGGGACACCCGGATTTGATCATGTTCTGGCAAGTGTGCTCGATGCGTTTACCGAACGTCGGGATCAAGTAGAGACTCAATCCGGGCAGATCACCGACTGGCTCAATTCGGAAGACAACGAATCGTATTCAGAATCGATCGATGAGACGATGCTGACTACCGCAGCATTGATGCTGGAAAATCATTTTGATTATGAGAACGGCGGGTTCGGAACAACCCCCAAGTTTCCTCACTCGATGGATGTCTCTCTGTTGATCAATGTCGCACGGCGCTGGCCTCCCGATGGAGCTCCCGGTCGTGAGGGCATCATGCGCATGGTCAACTTGAATTTGAAAAAGATGGCGTTGGGCGGGATCTACGACCACCTTGGTGGTGGATTTGCAAGGTACAGCGTTGACGAGAAATGGCTCGTTCCGCACTTTGAGAAGATGTTGTATGACAACGCGTTGCTAGCCGATGTCTACCTCGACGCGGTTGAAGTCACAGGTTCAGATTTCTACCGGACAATCGCGGAAGAAACTCTCGACTACATTTTGAATTATCTTACTGATGAACAAGGCGGCTTTTACAGTACCGAGGACGCGGACAGCGAAGGTGAAGAAGGTAAGTTCTACGTCTGGTCGAAGGCCGAAATCGAAGAGACGTTGGACGCTGAAACAGCCGCGCATTTCTGCAAGCTCTATGGTGTTACTCCTTCCGGCAATTTTGAAGGACATAACATCCTGAACATGGAGCAGACCGCGGCAGAGTACGCGGACGACAATATGCTCAACGAGGAGCAGTTCGTCACGATGATTCGCCACGCCCGTCGTCAGTTGCTCGAGCTGCGGGATAAACGTGTTCGCCCGGGATTGGATGACAAAGTACTCGTGTCATGGAATGGACTGGCCATTAAAGCCATGGCGCACGGTGGCGTCGTGCTTGATGACGACAGGTATATCCATGCAGCAGTAAAGGCGGCTGAATTTATACTGACCAGTCTTCGCCGCGATGACGGTCGTTTGTTGCATACATGGCGGAATGGGACTGCAAAACTTGACGCCTATCTTGACGATTATTCATTCCTGATTGCCGGGTTGATTGAATTACATCAGGCGACTCAGGACGCAAAGTGGATTGATGCTGCAGTTGAACTGGCCGATCAGATGATCGAGCACTTCGATTCGGGAGACCATCGCGGGTTCTACTTTACCGCCGACGATCACGAACAACTTATTGCGCGAACGAGGACGTTTCAGGACAGTAGTATTCCTTCAGGTAATTCGATGGCTGCGTACGCTTTGTTGCGGCTGGGCAGGTTACTTGGTCGAAACGAATTCGTAGATATCGCGTACGACACAATTGCAGCCGCTGTTTCTCTGATCCGGAGATCGCCATTGGCGAGCGGACAGATGCTTTGTGCCATGGAACGTCTTGCTGACGACCCGCGCGAACTGGTGCTGGTCTGCGCAACGAGGGACCAACTTCGGAGGTTGCTGGATCTTGTCCGCGCCATTCCTGTCCACGACGCTTTGTTGGTCGCTGTTTCAACTGACCGCGCAGAAGTTTCTGAAAACCTGCAACCGGTTCTTGCAGGGAAAGTCGCCGTAGATGAAGAGCCGACTCTGTATGTCTGTACCGGGCATTCCTGTCAGGAGCCGGTCGTCGGCAGGGAGGCTATAGAAAAACGTCTGCTTGAACTGCAAAGCGACGTCAAACCGATCGGTAACTCGCTCTTGTAGAGCAACGCTGATTCCGGATGTGATGGTCGGGCAAGTGCCGCCAGCCTAGTACTGGAAGTGGCGAATCTGCTCACCTCGACTACCGATCATCGTCATCGCTTCGATGCCAATTTCAAGGTGCGTATCCACGTACTGGTCGGTGACAACCGCATCTGAAGCTTCTGTTTTGACTCCGTCAGGCGTGATCGGTACATCAGACACCAGCAGCAATGCTCCGCGTGATATCTGGTTGTAATGCCCGACGATGAAAATGGTCGCTGTTTCCATATCGACACCGATGCAGCTCATCCCCATCATTCGCTGACGGAAATTCTCGTCGTGTTCCCATAGCCGGCGGTTGGTCGTGTAGACAACTCCCGTCCGGTATTCAAAATCGCGTTTGATGATTCTGTCTGAGACGAACTTGTGCAGTTTGAAAGACGGTAACGCAGGAACTTCCGGAGGGAAATAGTCGAGGCTGGTCCCCTCTCCACGAATGGCTGCGATGGGAAGAATAAAGTGGCCGATCTCAGATGACTCTTTCAGGCCTCCGCATTTTCCAAGAAACAGGACGGCTTCAGGCCGACGAGCGATCAGCAGATCCATGATTGTTGCGGCATTCGCCGAGCCGATACCGAAGTTGACAATCGTCAGACCATCAGAGTTTGTGGCGGCCTGCATTGGCTTACCTTCGCCAGTGACGTCGCAGTTAAACCGTTCTGCGAAAGTGGTCACATAGTGATCGAAGTTGGTCAGCAGAATGAAATCACCGAAGTTATCCAGTGGCATTCCCGTGTAACGCGGCAGCCAGTTCCGGGCAATCTCAAGGCGATTGTACGGATTTTCATCAGACTTTTTCATCATGCGATCCGTCGTCAATAAGGGGCCGCGTGGGCCGCTTCGATTTGATTTGATTTCGAGATTGTCCCGGATTTACTGTCGGCGAGAAAGCCGGAAATCTAAGGCGTTCGTACAGTTTAAAGCGGCTCGAGTTTGGCTTAGACTATCTGCCGGGTGGACGGCGTCTTGAAGGTTTTCGGCCGTTTGCATCGATAGAAGACTTGCAGGAGAGATTGATGGCAAGCGGCGACAAAGTTGAACTTGGTGACATCACCATCAAAGACGGACCTTATCCTGAACTGACCTGGGTTGCCGTCGTTGTCGGTTGGGCCATTGGAGCTCTAATCGCCGTGTCTATTGCCTACGCGGCGCTCATTCTCGGCTTTTCAATCGAGGGTTCCGAGCTTGCAGCCATTTTAGGCTGGGGCGTGTTGCGCGGAGTGATGCGCCGAACCAGTATTCTCGAAAACAACATCAATCAGACGATCGCGTCTTCGGTCAACGGTGCCTCCTCTGGAATTATGTTCACGGCACCGGCTCTCTATATTCTTGCCAAAACAAAGGGCCTCGAAACGGTTGATGACTTCATCACCTGGGGGACCTGCGATCCGCAGATGATCGCGTTGATGATTTTTGCATCAATCACCGGGTGCATTCTGGGACTGGCCTTCGTCATCCCTTTGCGTAAGCAGATGATCGACTTCGACCGGCTGGCCTATCCGGGAGGTATCGCTGTTGCGACGATCCTGAAGTCGCCGGGAGCTGGGATCAAGAAGGCGACATTGCTTGGAATTGGAGCATTGATTTCCGGCCTGATCCACCTGGTTGTTCTGATCACGATGGGAGAGGATCACGACTGGGCCCTTGGTTCTCAGCTTGGCCTGCCATCGATGCTGAATATCGTTTTCTATATCTCGATCATGACGATCGGAGTCGGTTATCTGTCGGGCAAAGGTGGTTTCTGGTTTGGAGCAGGAGGCTTTCTTTGCTACTTCGTGCTCTCGCCGCTGTTGCAGTACCTCGGTTCTGAGAACGTACAGGGACTTGTCGATACGCCCAACGCGATGCGATTGCAGCTGTACCGGCCGACGGGTATCGGCATGCTGATCGGAGCAGCGGTCGGCGGTATCATCGCTGCCTTCCCGTTGATCCGGAGCGCTCTTCGATCGATGCATGCTGCGAGTAAGCGTGCCTCGGAAGACGTCGCCGCCAAGAACGATGAAATGCCGATCAAGCTGCTTTACTCCGCCGTGATCTGCGGTGCGATCGTCATGGTCGCCATTGCATTTATGTCTTCCAGCGAAATGACCATCGGACGCGCACTCGTGATGGCGTTACTGGGCACGCTCTGGGTCTGGGTCGCGGGTGTTATCGTTTCCGAATGTGTCGGACGGACAAATTGGTCGCCTTTGTCGGGTATGACTTTGATTGCCGTCACTATCGTGGTTTTGATTGCCAAAGCCGGCATGTCTGATCCGGCTGCGGTTATTGCTTCGATGGTTGTGGGGGTCGCGATCTGTCTGGCGATTTCGCAGGCAAGCGACATGATGCTCGACCTGAAGTCCGGCTATCTGGTCGGAGCCATTCCGCGCCGGCAACAGTTCGCACAGTACATCGGATCGTGGCTCGGTCCCTGTATCGTTATTTTCCTGATGATTCTGTTGCACCAGCAATACGAGATCGGCAGTGACAACCTTCCAGCTCCACAGGCGACAGCGCTTGCGTCGGTTGTTGACGGGATCATGAGCGATGATGTCCCGTCATACCGCTATGCCGCCGGCGCCGGACTGGGGCTGCTACTCGCGTTCAGCGGGCTCGGTGGTATCGGTGTTCTGGTGGGACTCGGTTTTTACATGCCGTTCAACATTGTGCTCACCTACACGATTGGAAACGTGCTCCGCATTGTGAGTGACAAGACGATGGGCAGGAAGTTTGCTCATGACGTAGGGATTCCCGTTGCCGCAGGCCTGATTGTCGGCGAAGCGCTGGTCGGAGTTGGATACGCACTGGTAATGGTGTTCGGAGGTGGCCATTAGCGCCGCATCGAAAGACCAGCAGTTTCAAAAGTTGAGCAAGAGATTTAACCGTAACTGGACAAGACAATGAGAATTCTAGGTCAAATACTTCTGTGGGCCGGATTCATTTCAGCCGCGCTCGCGTCGACGTGTCAGCGGGAATACGATCTCCTTCCGGAAGCTGAACGTTCAGTTCTCAAGAGTCTGCCGGAAGACTTGACTATCGACACGGACGAACTGAGTGCCATTACCACGAAGTCGCTCGAAGAACTGTCAACGGAAGAATTTTCCAGTGTCGTCAACGAGGCGGTGGCTGTTTCTGCAGCGAACGTTGCCGCAAGCGACAACGACGCAGGCGATGAAGAATCGGGGGATGACAGCGAATCAGGAGACGATGAGTCGTCCGATGAAGATGATGCGCCGGCTGACTCTGAAGGTACAGCAGGCGAAGAAGAATCAGGTCCTGCTCCTGTATCAGCCTCCGCATTCGAGAAATCCCGGACGACGCGGATTGAAGACAAGTGGCCGACTGTTCCCTGGCTCTGGTACGGGCTTTCAGCAATGGTCGGGATCTGCGGAGTTGTCATTCTCCGTTCTACCGCCAAGTCAGCCGAGCAGGAGCAAGGGAAAGTTGCCGAGGAATTCGCGACGGTTACCTCAAGCCTTGAAAATCTGATAAAGGGAGTCAACGAACTTAACGCGTCTCTGGACAAGAAATCACCGCGTGAGGTGCTTGAGTTCATTGATGACCGGCTTGCTCCAAATTTCGGTGACTTTGCCGAAGCGAGAAATTCACTCGTACAGAGATTCGGCCTCCAGCCCTACGCGGAAATCATGACTCAGTTTGCGAGTTCCGAGCGATTTATCAACCGTTCATGGTCTGCGGCGGCGGACGGGTACATGAACGAAGTTCGTTCCTGCGTCGAGCGTTCTGCTGCTCACCTCCAGGAAGCAGATGCTTTGCTGTCGGGCTTTCAATCCGGAGACGGCGTCCAGGACTCATAGTTTTCGTCGGCATGGAAGCCCTGGCAGATCGTCAATTTTCGAGAAGGTGCTTCCATGAATCGCAAACGAAGAACTCCGCTGTCGCTGGATCGAAAACGCTGGGCCGCATACGTCGCCGCCGGACTTGCAACGGCAGTGGGGAGTGATGCCAAGGCCGAGATAACATTTATCGAGCCAGGGGCTCATATTGTTGATCCTGATCCGGGGGATGGCTATTTCGGCATTGCTTATTCGCTCCAGTTTTCAGGTTCACAGACTGCCAACCTGCTTTTTCTACATGCGAAAGATGAGGTGAGGGCGTCGCATGGAATCTTTGCGATGCGCGTTGAAGGTTCCAACGGTCTCAATCAGAACATAGCAATCGCGGGAGTCAGTTCGCGCGGCTACTACTACGGCAGCAACGTACCGTATGGCCAGAACATTTCAACGCTTGGATTTCTCGACGGACAAAATCGCGCGGACATGGCCTGGGGATCAGGATACCCGGAAAGCCAGTTTGTTGATCGTGGCGGATATTTAGCATTCCGATTTGATACTGGTGCTGGAACGCAGTATGGATGGGCGGAAGTTTCTCTGATCGCGGGGGCGCCGATAAACGAGTTTACTCTTGAACGCATCGCGTGGGGGGCCCCTGGTGAGTCGGTATTCGCCGGGCAGGTGTCACCGATTCCGGAGGCCGGTTCCCTCGGCCTTCTTGCTTTCGGCGCAGTTGGTCTCTCTGTCTGGCGCCGCAACCGGAAAGCCTGACGGCGAAGCTTTCTTTTCATTCTGCCGTACCTTAGACTCAGGGCGGCACGGGATTACCGTGCCGCCTTTTATCTTCTATACAGGTAACTCTATGTTTGCGCGCAATATGCGAACCTGCATTGTTACCCGC
>JBCCFB010000182.1:0-12784 GCA_039029995.1 Planctomycetota bacterium | reverse complement strand
CTCGCTCGCGGGAAGTGAGATTCTGGCTACACTGCCTGCCGAAGCGGAGTCCTACGCTTTCTCCGGCCAACGCTCAATGATGGATTTTCTTGCCGCCTGGATCATCTACTACGAAGACCGCGCAGCGCGCGAATCTTTGCAGCGGAACCTGCAAGGAGAAGTTGAACAGGCGATGCTGCTGGAGCAGGTGATGGTTGCCTACTTCGAACATTTCGCGCCGATGCGGGAAGTCATTATGAATGACCTCGTTGAAGCAGATTCTCCACCGTTTGCCATGTTGATGGATACCAAAGGACGGATTGATTCGCTGCGAATCGATCTTGATGTTATGGACGCTCCTGTCGAAATGAACCTGGATCGGTTCCCGAGAATGATCGCTGTATCGCAGACGAATCAACCTGAATTGATGCGGGACGGAATGCTTCAGGCGTTTGAACTTCTTATTGACGGAGTGTTTTCTGCAAATGACATCACCCGCCCTGCCGGTTCGGAGTTTATCGAGGAGCTGGAACTGGGAGATGGAGTCATCGCTCACTTGCTTTCGCCGGAATGGATGGATGATACTGAGCTCGGATCCGTCAAACTTAAAGGTGATCTGCGGCCTCACATCTTTATCGACGGGCAGCATGTCTACTTTTCCACTTCACTGAATCTCAGCCGAAAGGTAATTCAACAGGATTCCGGTATACAGGCGCCGGAAACGGAAGACGGTACGACTCTTGTGAACTTCGGACGCTTTCAGGGCAGGACGATGGGCAACATGTTCAGAACACTGATCAATGTTGTGGCGACTTTTGTTTCCGGAGGAGCCAACCCGTTTGAAGAGCAGATCTTCAACTCCATGGGAAATGGTTTCGCAGAGCTGACAGGGTTGATGAATTACGTTGAATGGAGTTCGAAACAGAAAGACGGCATTAGACAAACGGACTACGTGCTGGATTTTCAGGGCAGCTGAGTCTGAAGCTCAAAATTCGTATTCGGTGCGGATGGGCCATTCGGAATGGACGACGCGCGCGAGATGCCTGATCTGAGCGACACCTTCTCCATGTTTGATGTGCAGATTTTCGAGTCCGTATTCCGGTGGTACATCAACGATGATCTCCATGCCGTCGTTTCTCCACAGTTGAATGACGACTCGACGTTCAATCGACTTCAAAATGGACTCGCGCGCTTTGAGGGTTTCCTCTGAAGGACCTTCGTCACGGAATCTTTGTTCTTCGTTCTCGTCTTTGAGCATGGTCAGCCAGACTCGCTGGTATCGCTTGTAGTCCGTAAATTCACTCTCCGCGGCTACTACCTCGACCGTGGGTTGGTCAGCGAACGAAGGCAGAGATACGCTGCCTACTGACTCGGTAATTTTGCCAATGATTTCATCCGGATCGCTACCGCTGTAGCCCCGAATATGGAGTAGCGCGTCTCCTTCAAAACTGTGCGTGACTACCAGTTCAATTTCCTCAACAGAGCGCAGCGCATTGAGGAGCGGTCGTGTTACTTCTTCTTCCACCTGTTCTTTGCTGCCTGTTTCGAACGAACAAACGACCCTGGCCGCGAAATCGTATTGCGGTTGCGGCGGATTGACCGTCCGCCAGACGAAGTATCCGCAAACGCCTGCAATTGTGAGCAATAGGAGCGTCGCAACGATTCCTGGAAGGCGGGGTGAGTTGCCGTATTCTTCAGGTGAAGTCTGCGGGTTGGAGCCGGATTCTGAGCCGGACAAAGTTGCTGATTCAAATTTCATAAGTTTTGATCTCAACAATAGTAGGCAACTGGAGCAGCTTGCACAGAGGAAATCAAAGGAGCGATCATCTCAGGAAAGCACAGAAGCGATCACCGCAACGTCAACTATATCATCGGCGCTGCAGCCGCGTGAAAGATCCATGCAGGGGCGAGACAGTCCTTGAACCAGGGGCCCCAGAGCTGTGGCTCCACCGAGTCGTTCGGTAATCTTGTAGGCGATGTTTCCTGAATCAAGATCGGGAAAGATAAACACATTTGCCTTGCCTGCAACGGCCGATTCAGGAGCTTTCCGGGTTGCCACTTCGGGGACAAATGCCGCATCGAATTGGAGTTCACCGTCAATGAGGAGATCCGGCTGCGATTCCCGAACTATTGCCAGAGCTTCACGCACCTTGTCGATTCTGGGATGGCTCGCGCTTCCGAGCGTAGAGAAGGAAAGCATGGCCACCCGCGGCTGTTCACCAGTCAATGCTTTGTGGCTGTCCGCGGAAGTGATTGCGATGGCAGCAAGTTCCTCGCTGGATGGATCCGGAACCACTCCGCAGTCCGCGTAGGTGAGTGCGCGATCGGCAAGCTGCATCAGAAAAAAACTGGAAACCAGTTTCCGCCCGGGAGGTGTGCCGACGCCGTAAAGCCCGGCACGAATCACACTTGCAGTCGTTGCAATACTTCCCGCGACAGAACCGTCGACAAAGCCTGTCCGTACCAGCAGGGCGCCGTACAGCAATGGATCATCAATCGCCTCGTGTGCTGCTTCGATAGAGAGTCCTTTGTGTTTCCGGTTCTCATGAAGCTGGTTTGCACAGGTATCCCGATGATGTTTGTCAGTGATGAGAACGGTCTCTATTTCTGCGGGCAGTTTGCCGGCTACTTCTGCAGTTTCGACAACAACAGGTATTCCAAGTTCCAGCTCGGAAAATTTCAGTGCGGCTTCCACCACGCGCGGATCATGTGCTTCGGGAAAGATGATCCGCCGTTGTTTCTGTCCGGCTCGCTGTCGCAGGGATTCGATAACGTTCATCAGCCATCCGACTCCAGCAACGTTTTCAGCTTTTGAATTTCGTAGCGATAGCCGCCTGAAAGGATCGGGAAGCGGCACCACGATTTCGGATCGAGACTTTCATCGTCGAGATGAAAGCTCGGAGCATACCTCTCCCTTTTCCACTGGTTGCGGCAGAAGAGCTGGAAAAACCGGATAACCCAGGCTCCCAGTTGATCCGGTGACTCGTCGCGATACTCAACTATTGCGTGTTCGAATACTTCGACCGGCATCAGTTTGTCGCGAATCGCTTTTCGTTCAATGAAGTCGAGGATTTCATACGGCATCAGGTCGCCTTCGTCGGTTTGTTCCTGATCCGGCGGGCGCAGTTCCGCGGTGGGTTGTTGAGCGTTGATGCTTTTCAGTCCGGAGATCGCGCCGAGCCCGTCCGGGCCTTCCTTTTCCATCCAGACCAGCCAGCGACGCAGATAGGCTTTGTCGATACCCGCGATCGGGGCAATACCGCCACTGGTGTCTCCATCCATTGTCGCATAGCCAACAGCGGCTTCACTCCGGTTGGAGGTTGAAATCAGCAGAGCATTTTGCAGATTGGCCAGCATCCAGACCCCCGGTGCGCGGACGCGTGCCTGGATATTCTGCAGGGCAAGATCGTGTTCGTCCCAGTTCAGCCGGTAGCCGACACCTTCACTGACCATCGTTGTATAGTCGTTGACGAGTGAGTCGACATCGAACTCCAGATGGCGCGCTCCTGTTGCGGTAGCGACGTCACGAGCTGCATTTCGAGTGACTTCCCCGCTGTTTCGTGTCGCCTGGTAAACGGTTGTCAGCAACCTGTTGACCAGCTGTTTTTCGTTTTCCGGTTGCTGTTCGGAAAGAAACCCACCCATTCGTTTGCAGGCGTCGCCCAGGCCAAGTTCGTCAGCGGCCAGCCGGCACATCGATGCGACCAGAACCGCACACGCAGCCGAGTCGGCTCCTCCGGAAAGTGAAAGTACGAAGCCCCGCGACCGGCTTTTCCGCATGTAGTCAAACAGTCCGAGGCTGACGGCGCGGGTAAATTCTTCGTGTTTGACCGTGTCGCCGGTTTCCCAGACCGTCTCAACCGGGGCCGAATGTTCAACTTCGCAGTCGGGAAACTCAAATGGGAGCCTGATGATGTCAGACTCGTCTCCATCAAGATCAGGTTCAAAGCTGCCCGTCCGGCTTCTGCTCATCCTTGTCGAATCAACATCAATAGTCGCAGTTGTCAGGCTGTACGGCTTGAAGGAAAGCCGGTTGCCGACGGCGAGCATTTTTCCGTCCGCTGCGATCATTGCGTCGCCGTCGAAAATTGCGCGGCCTGATTCGTTTCCATTGAGATTCGAATAAATGTAAGTCACATTGAAAGCGCGACTGCCTTCAATCACAAATCGTTCGCGAACATCCCGTTTACCGAATGCGAAATGACTTGCGCTGGGGTTGAGAATGATGTCTGCTCCGCGGGCTGCGTGATGCCCCCCGGGCCGGTTTCCGACCCATGCGTCTTCACAGACTTCAAAGCCGATCCTGATGCCCCCGACATCGAAAAGAATGTCTCCCAGCGGACATGTCTTTCCACCGAGATCAATTTCGCCATCAACTTTTTCCGGCCAGGGTTTGAACCATCTCGGTTCGTAGTGGATGCCGTCACCGGCAAGATGCTGCTTGGCGACGAAGCCGCAGACATTACCATCGACAAACAATCCTGATGTGTTGAACAACCCGCCGGCGTACATCAACGGTAGTCCGACCGAGACAATCATCCCTTTGGTTTCAGGAATGATCGATTCGAGGATCTCCAGCGCAGTATCGTGAAGCCCGGGCGAGTGGAAAGCGTCTTCGCATCCGTATCCGGTAATGCAAAGCTCCGGCAGGCAGAGGACCGTCACATTCTGCTCGCGCGCGAGGCGAATTGCCTCAACGATGTTGTTTCTGTTGCCTTCCCAGTCCAGCGGAGTCTGGTTCAGCACTCCTGCGGCTACTTTGATCAACTTCATGCAGCGTTCAACCTTGCGGTCAGGTGAAATGTAAATGACCAGTTTGACACGGCCAGTTTGAATCATTGCGGAAAAAGGGGCAACAGCGCAAGCGGGTTGACCATGAAGTTACCCGTGCAAACCATTGAGTCGGAGCGGGGTTTGGTTCAAAATTGAGATTGGGAACGGTATGACGGCTGTCGGGAGTTGCGTTTGAATTCAGAACAAAATGAAATGCGTTGCCCGACCTGCAACGAAAAGCTTGTTGTGTCGGAATCTGATTTCTCGGTATCCTGCCCGGGCTGCGAAGGCGCAGACTCGGGAGGAGCGGAGCAAGAGGCCTCGACTGAAAAAACGATTTTCGACAATCTCTACGACAGCTCCGAACCGGTTCAGCAACCTTTGCAGGACTCTGCTCTGGAGGAGCCTTCTGATGATGGTGGTAATGATGACGGCGGTAATTTTGAAAATATCGATGACGTCCGTCTCGAGCCTGACCCTGTAGATCTGACCGAATTTGATCGTGTTCCTACACCACCGAAAAAGACGGTCGTGAACCGCATTCCCCCGGCCGGTGCTCCGGGGCATCCGCAGCAATCCACTCCACAGACGCCTGCTACCGGTCAACAAGTTTCTCCCCCGGCTAGTCCCGATCCACCAGTGCCGCAACCCGGCGCGCCCTTGCAAATGGCTTCGCAGCCGGCACCGGACGCGGATGTGGAACTTGAGGATCTTTCTACGGCAGGACTTTCACCGACACACGGCCTGCCGCCACGGCATCCCGACGAAGACGATGTGCTTGAGCGGATTGAAGTCGAAGGGCTTACGACGGATGAAGTTGATCTTGATGAACTCTACGGTATCAAATGCAAAATCTGCGACACACGAATTCATGTCACAGAAGATGACGCCGGCAAGACCGTTGAGTGTCCGATGTGCTACACCGAGATCAAGGTGTCGCCGCCTAAGAAACCAGTTGGAAAGAAAGAGAAGTCAAAAGGAGGCGCCGAACGAGCGAGAAGGCTACTAGGCCCGGATCACGTTGAAGATGAATTGAAGCTTGAGCCGTTGGATGACGAAGAACTTTCGCTCGCTCCACCTGTGGATGTGCCGCCGACGGATACTGCACCAGTCGCAGAAAATCAGGCAGACGATGGGTTAGCAGACGGAACCGGGGACCAGGCAGACGAAACCGGCTTGCCTCCCGTCGAACAGAATCTGCTGAAGCCGCTGCCTCCCCCGGCTCCTGTCCCGCGAACTGGGCACCCGACTTCGGCCCCGACACGGCACCAGAGTGCGGCTGCCGGAATCCCCGAACTCGAAGTGCTGACCGACGGTGAAGATTCTGAGCATCACACCCACGCTCAACACGGCGCGGCTCAACAAGCTGCTGTGCCTCAACAAACCGCTGCACCGCACGCGCCATCACGTCGGGAGATGTTTGAGCGTAGCAAGTATGAGGCTGCGGCAGATGGTGTCGACGAGATTGCCGATACCGCGGCGCCTGAGGTGTTTGACGAAGCCGAGCTTGGTCCGAAAGATCTGCCGGAGATGTTCAGCCGGACGTTCGAAGTCTTCAAGGATATCGGGATTATCTGGCGCATTTCGGTTGCAGCAGTGCTAATCGGGCTGGGCGGCACTTTCGCGACTTACGTGTATCAGACGATTGAAAGCGAGGAGACTGGATTCGCTCATGCGGCGGGACTGATACTCTACGGTCTCATCTATTTCTGCTTTGCGGCTTCCGGAACCGCATTCCTCTGGTACATCTGCGGATGTGTTTTCAGAGACACCGCCCTTGGAAATGTGAAGGTTGCCAATTGGAGCAGTGGAGGTTTTGACCAGATCAAGAGTTCATGGCTGTTGTTCAGCTTCAGTTTCTTCCTCGTCTGGCTTCCGTTTTTCTGGGCGTGGTTGTTTATCTCAGCCATCATTGAAATGATGTTGGCGCCGCCGCTGCTTCTTGGAGCCTGGTTCAATCAGTCCCCGTTCAACGTATTTGCTCCTGACGCCTTCAGGAATTTCCGTCGTGAATCAAGTGAATGGACTAATTATTATCTCGTTGTACTCGTGTTCGGTTGTTCGACAGGTGCAGCCTGCGCGATGATGAGGATGGAGTTTTTGAACCCGGTTCTCTCGATGGCAGGCGGATTCGTACAGGCCTTCATGACCGTTGCATTTGCTGCAGTTACCGGTGGCCACATCGGTCGCGTAGTTGCCCGGCTGAACAAACCGTAACGGGACCATGTTTCATCCCCAAGGCCCCACGTTTTTTGAGCTTGCACGCCAGGCTTTGTCTTCAACCGAGCGCGGCTACGACCTGCTCGCCCCCAAATTCGATTACACACCTTTTCGAACGAGCGACATTTTTCTTCAGGTGACCGCTGATTATCTGCAACAGCGTTTCGGTCGCTTCGAATCGGCCCTGGATGTGTGTTGCGGAACCGGCGCCGCAATGGAAGCGGTAGCGCCGTTGGTAGATCGTCGCCTATGCGGTATCGATATGAGCAAGGGGATGCTGGAGGTAGCCCGTGGGAATTTGGACGACTGTCCCGTTGCATCACTTGAATTCGCCCATGGAAATGTACTCGACATGCCATTTGATAATGAGTTTGATCTAGCGGTTTCCTTCGGTGCGTTTGGTCATATCCGGCCTAAAGATGAGTCGTGTTTCATCAATCAGGTATACAAATCACTTTGCTCAGGTGGCAGATTCGTGTTTGTCACTCACTTGATGCCGTCCCTGTTTTCACCGGCCTACTGGCTTGCGCGAGGGTTCAACGGTGCGATGCATGTGCGAAACGCGATCATCCGTCCGCCTTTCGAAATGTTCTACCTCACATTTCTGTGGCCCCAGATCAAGCCATTGTTCGAAGCGGCCGGATTCGAAATTGACGCGGTCAGTCTGCCGGAGTTATTGCCGGAGACGATTCAGCTGAGCCGTGGTGGCCGCGGATCTTCAACGGTCACTATTCCGATCAGTTCAAAGCACTTGCGGCTGTTCAAGTTGGTTGTCGCGTCGAAACCGTAATCGCAGGCGATAGGCGCATTTCAGCCAGTTCATCAACGTCTACCTGTCGTGATACAACTCAGTCCCATAGCCCAATGAGTCGACTTGAAAGTACTGGCCGGAGTCGTTTTGAAGAAACGACTCCATACCGTTGGTTGAAAACCCGGGGTCGTACGCAGGAAGGTTCCAGGACTGGCCGGTGTCAGGGTTGGTAAAGTCTGTAGTGCCACGCATAACGTCACTGCGTTGCTGGCTCAAATCGGACCGGGTGGAGTTCCAGTACTGATCACTGGACTGAATTGTTCGGGAAATCGAGTTGTTTGTTTCCACAATGCCACCTTGAATCGCCTCGAAGGCACGTTGATTTTGATTCAGGGTCTCTTGAAATATCCGGGCTTGTTGAAGAGCTGCCTGCGGGTTCTGCGCGTAATAGGCTGCCTCCAATTGTCGACGCAGTTCGTGATCGGGAGTTTGATAGTCACCTGTTTGTCGGCGATGTTCGTCGATGGCATTCTGCATGAGCCGTTCTGATTGATCCATTTGTTGCTCGAGCAAGGCATGGAACTGCCGGTTGTACGCGTCTTGTTCCTGTTGAAATGCCAGTATCGCCGCTTCCGGACTCGAGTAGGGGTCGTACTGGGCCGTTGCATTTGAAGTGAATGAGCTGATCGTGAGACAGATTGCCACAGCCGGAATCAGATATTTCATCAGTTCACCTTTCGCGAAAGAGCTGGATTCATCAACGCATCCAGTAACACCGGCCATCAGGCCTGTGACACTCTTTCGCAGTTTTTTTCGTGAGCTACGTGGAAACTGTCTGATACGTTAGATTATTCAGTCTTATTGCCGGATATTTCGCCTCACAAAACGAATTCCGGTAAGGAGCCAGAAGTTCCCGGGCCAACAAGATGCCAGAAAAAGAGTCAACCAGTCGTGCAGACGTTCGTAAGTTGCGCAATACAGTACTGCTGGTTTCGCGCGTCGTCGTTGCCTGCGGACTTATGGTATGGGGCGCGATGAATCTGGCGACCAACGTGCGTGGCCTTATGGCAGAAGGCCTTGAAGCTGGTCTGTTCAGCACGGTCGGACTGAGCATGGTCGCACTGATACTGGTGACCGCGGTCCTGCCGATCGCGATCGGCGTTTTTCTACTCATGCGTTTTGACGCAGGTGTGCGCGCCGCAGCTGCAAATCGTGCCGTTAGAAATTCAAAAAAGGATGAAGAGGAACCACGCGACTGATGAATAACCCTGATCCTGCGATCGCTGTTATTTTCGCTTGCCTCCTGACTGCATTCGGTCTCTTTTTCGTCTTTTTTGTCATTCGCAGCATATTCTTCGGCGAGTTGTTCAATCCGTTTCAGGACGCCTTCAAATCCCTCGCGACGCGACGTAATGGGAGCTTCATTTCGTCCGGTGGTGCTCCGCGGGTCTATTTTACGGCCAACAATTACAACTTCGTTGTAAAAGGACGATCTGCACAGGGATCGCGGGTACTTACGGTCTCGTCGATGTGGCCGAGACCGACCTTCCGCCTGCGCGTCTTTCACGACAAATGGACTCCGGGGATCAAGTCGTTTATCGGAATGCAGGACATTGAAATCGGGTCACCTGATTTCGACAGGCAATTTGTCATTCAGTCCAACCAGATGGATGAAATGTTGGCGGTTCTATCGGTCGATGTTCAACAGCAGATTACCACCGCCGGAGGGGATATTTCCCTGACCATTAATGGAGGCAAAATCGAACTTCAGAGCGTAAAGCAGAGCTTCACCGAAAAAGAAGTGTTCGAACTTGTGAACCGGTTTGTAAGTCTGCACACCGGCATGCTGCACGCTGTCTTTGCAGTTCCGGCAATGGAAATGAAGGTCACTCGACTGGAGAATGCAACGTGCATGGTCTGTGGCGAAGTGATCGAAAACCAGCGAGTTGATTGCGTCGGATGCAACACTCCCCATCACAAAGACTGCTGGCAATACCTTGGTGTCTGTTCGACCTATGCTTGTGGCCAGAAACAGTATTCCGAAGTCGTCGAGCCGATGGAGCACCCGGAACGATTCCGAATAACCGAATAAGACGGAATCGCAGTTCGGGTTTCGTCTATACGCCTGCTGCAACCGCACGTTGAATTCGCTCGACCGCCAGACTGGTGTTTTCGACAGTATTAAATGCGCTCAGGCGGAAATAGCCTTCGCCGGCGGCGCCGAAGCCACTGCCAGGTGTTCCGACGATATGTGACTGTTGTAGAAGTCGGTCAAAAAACTCCCAGCTGGTCGTCCCTTCGGGTGTTTTCAACCAGACATAGGGGGCGTTGATTCCGCCGAAGACTTTGAAACCAGCAGCCGTCAGCCCTTCGCGGAGTAGCTTTGCATTGTTCATGTAGTAGGCAACCAACTCATTGATCTGGGCCTTGCCTTCATCAGAGTATGCAGCGGCTGCAGCACGTTGGACGGGGTAGGAGACTCCGTTGAATTTGGTCGAGTGCCTGCGGCTCCAGAGGCTGTGTATCGATTGAAGTTCGCCATCGGGCGTCCGCCCGGTCAGTTGGTGGGGGATCACCATGAAAGCGCAGCGGGTTCCAGTAAATCCGGCGTTCTTACTGAAACTGCGCAGCTCGATCGCGACTTCACGGGCCCCGGGGATTTCAAATATCGAATGCGGGATATCAGGATCAGAGATGTAAGCAACATACGCAGCGTCAAAGAAAATGATTGCCTGGTTTTCACGTGCATAGTCGACCCACTGCTGCAGCGTTTCGCGAGTCGCAACGGCGCCGGACGGGTTGTTCGGGTAACAGAGATAGATCAGATCCACGTGCCCCTCAGGCAGCGCCGGCTGGAACTCGTTCTTCTCCGTCATGGGCAGGTAAACAAGACCGTCATACCTTCCGTCCGCATCTGCATCACCCGTGTTTCCAGCCATGACATTGGTATCGACATAGGCGGGGTATACCGGATCCAGGACGGCTACGACGTTGTCGCGCGCGAAGATATCGAGCAGGTTTCCGGAATCACATTTGGAGCCGTCGGAGACGAATATCTCATCCGCGGAGATATCGACTCCGCGCGCTTGGAAGTCGTTTGCTGCGATCGCTTCGCGGAGAAACGGGTAGCCCCTTTCCGGTCCATAACCACGGAACGTTGCATCGACCGCCATTTCGTCCACTGCTTCATGCATCGCTCGCACGATCGCTGCGGGCAGAGCACGCGTAACGTCCCCGATTCCCATCTTGATGATTTCGGCTGCGGGGTTGGCGTCAGTGAAAGCCTTCACCCGTCGCGCGATTTCAGGAAACAGATAGCCTGCCTTCAGCTTCAGATAGTTTTGATTGATCGTTGCCATTACGAGGTCCGCTGAATCAGAATTTGATGCGAACCTGTGTTTTACATAATGGAGAACAACAAACAAGTCACAATCGAGTTATTGATCGCGTGCATTACCATCGGTCCGATCAGAGAATCTCGCCATTCACGAACAAGACAGAATCCGAACGCGAGAGTCGTAAGAATGGGAATGCCAAACAAACCTTGCGGGTGAATCGCCGCGAATATCAGGCTGCTGAAAAGCGCTGACGCCATGACCGTCATCCCGCTTCCCCATTTCCATGAAGACTCGCGCATGTGACGGTAAAGTACACCACGGAACATCGTTTCTTCAACAATCGGTGCAGCAACGCAGGCGGTCAGGAAAACGCCTAGGAAGAGCAGTGGATTACCTTGTGCAATCTGTTCCTGTATCGGGTGCCCCTGAGCTCCGGCATTTGAAAGATCACCACCACCATCACCGGATGCGGCTGCAACAAATCCCATGATGACGACCGCCAAAATCAAGCCGACAAACATCGCCGGTAACATGGAAACGTAAGAGATCGCGCCCAGAACGGCTTCAACGATGGGGTTCTTTAGTTCCCAGCCAATGTCTTTTCGTACCCGGGAAAACGGGATGCCTCGAATCACTGGCCACGCAAGTGCTGACAGCGAAGCGAAAAATACGCCAGCCATGACGAACATCATCCCGACTTCAGGTACCACATCTGTCAGCAGAAGAGCGGCACCAAGCTGGCCGCAGATGAATATCACCATCCAGATCGCAAATGTCTCCGCGTAAACGCCTCCGTTACTCCGTGGCGCTTCAAAGAATCGATAGAGAGTTCCGGAGCTGATCCGCACCAGAAAGACGATGGAAACGATAATTCCGGCAATCAGCGCAGCCCCGCCACCGAGCACAACCAGCATCATGACAATCAGCGCGAACTGTGCCTCACCGACCAATTGTGCGCGCTCGGCAGTGTCCTCGGAACCTTCCGGGTAGAGCAGCAGTCTGCCACAGTATCCCAACCGTTCTTTGAGAAACTGCTGGTCGTCATCAGCGAGGTAGTTTGCGGCAAAGTCGCCTGCATCATGGCTTTCGATGACCTCGCCGATGAGCGTCCTCAGTCGCTTCTGGTCGTCCGTCAGTTCGTATTCCTGCTCGCGAATCAACTCGTCCGTTTCTTCAAGTTGATCTAATGCTGATTCAGGGTCGACGAATTCACCCTGCAGAATCGAAAAGCACCATCTTGCCTCAGGCGGGCCGGTATTCAATTCAGGCGGAAGTACTGCCGGTGGTGCAAGTGCATTCTGACCGACCATCATCTTGCCCTGCAGATTGATCTGCATCAGGTCGCCGGCCGAGGCGTCGCCGACTGAAGAGGTCGGGTTGAATTGTTCGTAAACGGTCGTTGAGAAAAGAAAAACAGTGAGAGCTGTGATTATCAGCCATGCTGCGATGGTAAATGCTTTGACACTCTTGCCGCGGTTTTCATCGGGCACCGGAAGGTAGGGCTCAGGCGCCGGTTCACTTCGATAGGGATTGTACGCACCGGCATTCGCAAATTCGTTTGCCTCTTCAGGGGGAAAACCAGGCCCGGGAGTCTGGCCGAATTCCGGAGATGGCCGGACTGGCTGCGAGCCACCCTGCGGATTCGGATCGTAGGAAGGATTTTCCCCGGCCGGATCATTTTGCGGCCGGCTACCTTCCGGTTCGTTGAATGGTTCTCGATTTT
>JBCCFB010000181.1:0-12787 GCA_039029995.1 Planctomycetota bacterium | reverse complement strand
TCTGATCGGGAGATCGCTCATGAGGAAGATGATTTGTTTACTCGCTCCGTAT
This sequence comes from Planctomycetota bacterium, assembly GCA_039029995.1. Classification (GTDB taxonomy): domain Bacteria; phylum Planctomycetota; class Planctomycetia; order Pirellulales; family Pirellulaceae; genus Mariniblastus. The sequence goes on along the minus strand of JBCCFB010000181.1, from coordinate 12,735 downwards.
GCAATCGCAGTCCTAGTGACTTGCACATCAACACTCGGTGCAACGCTTGTAAGTCCTGAATATTGCCGGGCAGCACACGCGGAAGACTGCGTTTACGACCTGTATTTCTGGAACTCGTCGCAGGACGAGTGGCTCATCTGTGAAGTGTATGTTCACGGGGAAAAAGTCGGAACCGAACTGGTCCCCCCGCTAAGATACTACTCCACCTGCATCCCATACGATCCAGTCTGGGAACCCTTCAGGCCTGAGTATTACTACTACGACTTGAGGGGCAATTTCTGCTACAAAATCGGGACCTGGTAGACTCGATCCGACGAGAACAACTCAATTGCTCAGAACGATTTCCGCGAGCGGCAGCCCCACTCGCGGATTTTTCGTGCGCTCTCCCGAAATAACACACTGTTGCACATAGAGAAGACGACTCTCTCAAAACTGCAGCACTTTGTCGTCACGCTATTGCATGGCAGAATTCCTCGCGAATTCGTATTAGATAACTGGAGGGGCAAAGTTTTTAATCAGGGAGTTCGTATATGAAGAGTCTATTTTGCTTTCTTGCTCTGGTTACCGCCGCAATCGCCATTCCGGGAACCGCCTCAACTGCCCAAGGCGCATCCATGGCTACACCAGGAAATCTTCCGGCTACACATCCGGAAGACTGTTACCTCAGCCTCGGATTCTGGAACATGACTGACGACTGGGCTCTCTGTGAGGTTTACGTTCAAGGGATAAAAATCGGAACAGAACTGGTTCGCCCGCACGGCGTGTACTATACATACATACCCTGCGATCCGGTCTGGGAGTACTTTCTACCGGAGTACCACTACTACGACTTGCGAGGCAATTTTCTTTATAAAATTGGCACCTTCGAACCGGGGGGTTGAGCAGTAGCGACTGACAGATGCCAGTGAGAGTTGAGAGGGCGCAAAAATGTGGAGTCCGTGAGCGGCAAGCCCGCTCCCGGATTTCTTTTTGACTGTCCAAAGAACAAACCCTCGATTTACTCGATCTAGTATCGCTGTGACTTCGATACTGTACGTTTACTAGAATGACTGCAGCATTCCACTGTTTTTTCAAGTCTTGAAGATGCGATATCTTTTTTATGCCGCGACGCTGTTTCTTCTGGCGATTCCTTCCGCGACCGCGGTTGCGACGGATCAACTACCCAACATCGTCCTGATAAACGTTGACGATCTCGGCTATGGAGATCTCGGCTGTTACGGTGCGACGAAGCTTCAAACGCCGAACATCGACGCGCTTGCCGGGGAGGGGAGAAGGTTTACCGACGCGCATTCGGCCTCAGCCGTATGTTCGCCGTCGCGATATGGATTGATGACCGGTGAGTATCCACTACGCAGAAACCTGTGGGGGCCACTGGGCGTCAGGGAGCCGCTTGCGATAGACGTAGAACAGACCACCATAGCAAGCCTGCTGTCAGATGCCGGATACTCGACAGCTTTGATCGGCAAATGGCATCTTGGATTCGGCACCGGCGAGCCGGACTGGAACGGCGAGCTTAAACCGGGGCCGCTCGAAGTCGGATTTGACTATTACTTCGGACTGCCCTGCGTCAACAGCGGCCCGCCTCACGTCTATGTTGAAAATCACCATGTTGTGGGCCTCGATCCCGGTGATCCGTTCAAATACGGAACCGCATCTGTAACACAACGCATTCCCGAAAAAAGCGGGTACAACGCAATCGGCGGAGCTGAACGTGCACACCGTTTGTTCGTCGACGAGTTGATCGGCACGACTCTGACTCGCAAAGCAATCGACTGGCTTGAACAGCAGGAACCGGCGGAGCCATTTTTCCTCTACTTTGCCACTTCGCATATTCACCATCCCTTTACTCCGGCAAGGCGGTTTGAAGGAACAAGTGAGTGCGGACGATATGGCGACTTTGTTCACGAGCTCGACTGGATGGTCGGTCAGTTGATGACGACGCTTGAGCGAATTGGAAGAAAAGAAGACACCATCGTTATTCTGACCAGTGACAACGGAGGGATGTTCAATGTTACCGGGCAGCAAGCGTGGGAAGCTGGTCATCGGATGAACGGAGTCCTGCTGGGATTCAAGTTCGGCGCCTGGGAAGGCGGGCATCGTGTCCCGCTCATCGTTCGCTGGCCCGGCCGCGTACCCGGCGGAACTGAGTCGAACGCTCTGATTGGCCACACGGACTTACTCGCAACTTTCGCCGCGATCACCGGCGGCCAGCTGAACCCTGCTCATGGTCGCGACAGTATTAATCAACTTGCCGCGCTTACCGGTTCTGCTGACGAGGCATTGCGGGACACGTTAATTATCTCGCCCAATCAACGTTCTCATCTTGTGGTGCGAACCAGTGGCCTTGCATACATCGCAGCGAAAGACTCCGGCGGCTTCAAAGGAAAGAACCCCGGCGATCACTTGTTTGCGGGAGCCGCGACATTACCGTTTACAGGCCGGACACACAGCGACATCGTGGACGGAGTCTGGAACAGTGAAGCCGCGTCCGGACAGTTGTACGATCTCAACGTCGATCCGTTGCAATCAACCAATCTGTATTCCACTCGACCGGAACCGGTTGAACAACTCGAACAAATCAGATTGCAGTACGAAGAGTTGATACCCGCAGGAAAGCCGCTTGGCTGGATCAACTAGCAACAGTGCGATCGCCCGAAAAAAAAAATCGAAGAGAGCGATGATCCTGGATTCGCCCGATTGACGAGTAATGACGCGGGCAGCTTACGGAGCAGGCTGCTCAGCTAGTTGCCGTCGCAACTGCAACCTTTTCAGCGAGTCGGCAGCGTCTCTGGCGATATCGACACTGGGATGGCCCAGCGAGATCTTCTCAAGTAGTGCGGCCGCCGACTCAGTGGCAGCCAGCTCAAGCGCGAAAACACTGCGGTGCATCCGGCGTTCCAGACGTGGTTCCATCTGGGGCCTCGTCGGCGGATGCCTCAAAACGAACTGAATCCTGACACGTGCCTCCGTCGTTTCTGCAACACTTGCAGCCGCTCGAAGTTGATCCTCAGCCGCTGCGCGCATTTCCATCAATTTATTGGTGGCCGTTTCGCGATCACGGTACACAGGGCTGTCGAGCAGCTCGATCAATCGTGCAATTTCATCGTGGCTGGCCTCAACAAGATAGTCGTTCATCTGCGCTGCGACTTTTTCAACCCACACATCACCATTGCTTACGATCGCATCGACCGCCCGAAGCGCGGGTTGCGGAAACTCACTCCCTAGTTCCTGCCATGCGAATTCAAAAGAACTGAACTCGGCAGGAAGTGTTTCATCAGGAAATAGAATCTTGTTCAGGTCACGAACGATTACTGAATTGTCGCTTCTTCCAGACGCGCCGGTGGCAAGCAACATGTTGATGGTGGAGAAGGCGCACGCATTGACGTGTTCGGTGTGTCCTTCGAGCAATTTAAGCTCTTCGCCCGTCAGCACATCCCAGAGCACCGCATTGTTGTCCCATCCGGTGGAAAGAAGAAACCGGCTGTCGTCCGAAAAACAGACTGATTGCACCGTTGACTCGTGCCGGCGCAGATTGACCCGTGAGTTGTGGGGATCCCTGAGATCCCAGATGGAAAAAACTTCGTCGCGATGAAACGCCATCGCCAGCCACAACCGGTTTTCAGAAATCACCGCGGCCTTGGGAACACGCTCACTTGATCCGAGATTCACGATACTTCGTTCGGCAAGGTTGTTGAGCGACATCTCAACCTGTCGATCTGATCTAACGCCTGAGACACGAACAACAGAACTACCGTCGCTGGTCATGCCGAGCCGTGTCTCTCGGTCGGACTGCCAGGCTTGTTTCGTAACGAGTTCCCCGGATGGCCACGCTCTGGTCTCCACCTCTTGTTCACTCAGACAATAAACGTGGGTTCCGTCACTGGAAAACGACGTTTGCAGGACATCCTCTCCGAATTCGACTTCGAGTTGGCCGTTGGCGGTACTGTATGCCCTTACGCCAGCTCCTGGCCCACGGGCACAGCAAAGGAAGAACCTGCTGTCCGGGGAGAAGGTCACACATGTGACCCATGCTTCGTGTGACTCGACTTCACAGAGTTTTTTTTGCGCAGAGAGATCAAAAACAGCAACCATGTTTCGGCGGTCGCGTGTGGCGACCAGCCTTCCATCGGGCGAAAAGCTCAGTCTGTAGACGCCGGCAGGCTCGGTTCCTTCGGTGGTTTCAAACCTCCATGTAGCAAAAGCAGGTAGCTCTTCTTCCTGTGCAAAACTCTCCGGTACCACAGCCGAGGCCAGGACAAGGATTGCCAGCGTTTTGAGTGAACGGAAAAGAAGTTGCATAGCTGCCTGGTCGGCATCAGGAAGTTTGGATTGGCTATCGGACAGATGTCTTCATTGTAACGAACGTCTGTGATCAACCTTGAAGATCAGTTTAAAGCTGTTTCGGGACGTCCCGGAACGCAGGGAAGTTCAGATGCCCGCATAAAAAAATTTGATTCTCTATCTGACGTTTCCCGAACACGGGAATTCCCGAAATTTAATCTAATAACCTGCGAGGCCAATCGTTGTAGCTCGGCCGCGCGCCGCGAATCACTGCACACCTGCATTCGCGCTTGCCGCAAAAACAAGGGCGAAATTTCTTTCCGCAGGGTATCCAGTTGAATTCTGGTATAAAAATGCATGCCGGTACACTTTCGAATTCAGATTTCTAACGGAAAAAAACCGGCATTTTTTGGTGTGGAACTCCGGGCGCCCCGACAGCATCCGACTAGTCGGCCTCACGCACGTTTCGCAGATCAAACTACCTCGCGACGATCCAGATGAGAATAAAATACCTAAGAACGCAGCTGGTGCTCGTAATTGCAGGCATCGGACTCGGCCTCATCGCCCGTTCGATCTTCGGTCCAGCTTCGCCTGAAGACCAGAACCAGTTTCTAACACCTTCTCCGGTGATTGACCGCTTTGATCCCTACAACGACGAAACGGAAGATCTTCTCCGTGACCCCGACTCGATCGAGTCACCCGAATCGACACAGTCAGGAAATACGGCGCCGGTTGCCCGGCACGATGGCGGCCTCGTGCCTCCGATTAACTTAACCTCGCACATGTCGTCCGGGTTCGACGAAGCTCATCGGCATAACAGCCATAGTCACCAAAGCAACCATAGCTCACAAAGCGGCCATGATCCGTCGAGTCACTCCGATTCCTGGGATCATGGGGAAGCAGCCGAATTCGAGCCGCACGGAGAACAACTGTGTGCTTCCGGATGTGCTTTGAGTCGTCATCCCACCAGGGAACTGGTAGCCGCGCGGTTCCACGAGTTGATGACAGCCTACACTGGCGGCGGCCCCGGCGAATTCGAAGCGCTTGAAGAGCTGCTTTATTTCGGCCCCCAGACTCAAAGAATGATTCAAGCCCATGGTTGCTCAGGCCTTGATTCTGATCGTCGTGAGTTTCTGCTCAAACAACTTGAAGCCACGCACGCTTTGATTTCCATCCGTGTTGTCGATGAACACGGTGAGGTTCGAACCTGGGTGGACGCAACTCGTGTTCCACTTGACCGCCGTCATGTCTTCAGCATGGAGACGAAAAATCTTCAGCCCCTGGTCACAAGCGGCACCGTCAAACGAGTCGGACTGGACCACCTCTGGGTCCGGTTGTGACTGGAAGGCGTCCACTTTGTGGCAGGACCGTGGTTCGCGGTTCACGAAAGCGGCAGCGACTGGCAACGACTGGATCACATCTGGATCAGCAATGGTGCAGAGGATTGTGAAGGAGAAGTCGAAATCAAAATCGAACTGGAGCGGGAACAAGATGTGGACTTCTAGGTCATCAGGATTTTTGCCATTAAGATTTTTTCCAGCCGCGGCGATCGTACTGACAACATTGATTTCGATCAGTCTCGTTACGTATTCCCACGCACTTGATCCTTGCGGGATGGTTCCTCCGATCTACACCGGACAGTCTCCCATTGCGCGAAAAGGGCTGCAGGAAACCTACGTCTTTCACCGCAACGGTGTCGAGTCATTCATGATCCGGCCGGGATACGAGGGTAACATCGACAATTTCGGAATGCTGATTCCGTTTCCGTCGCCGCCTTCGATCCGGAAAGTTCACGATGACATCTTTGAACATGTCAAAAACGCAATTGATCCCCCGGAGGTCGTCATCGATCTCAATCCGATCATGTTGGAAAACAACTTCGCTATGGATGCTGCCGGAGCCGAGCTGCAGTGGAGTGAAGAGTACGACGAGGACCAAGTCGTCGTGCTCAGGCAGGAAGCTGTCGGTATGTACGAAGTCGCCGTGCTTGCCGCCGGCAGCGCAGATGCCCTCAAGAAGTGGATGGACGAAAACGGCTATCAGTTTCCCGACGGGATGGAGCCGGTTGCCGGTGAATACATTGAAGAAGGCTGGTGCTTCGTCGCAGTCAAGACAAAAGTTTCATCGAGAGATTCAGTCGAGCCGACTCCCGGGCAGCAGGATGTAAACCCGGGACTGCCCGAAGGAAGTGTTTTTGAAGGACAGGTTCAGGGGCTGGCGTTCCGTTTTCCCACCGAGGAGTTGGTCGTGCCGATGCGCCTGAGCGCCTTTAATGTGGGGGACCTGCGAAACGTAGTCTATTTGCTGACCGATGGCGCAAAACGTATCCGAAACATTCCTGAGGAATACGTACGCCGGCAGGTTTCCGGGCGACAACTCGCCGAGAACATCACACGTCCGGTGCCACTGAGAATCCTCGGTGGAACGATCGACGATTTGGACGCGGGGCGCCTTGAGTCACTAAGAAACGAACGCGACCCTGAACAGTACAACGGCATCGCGGCTCAGCTGTTCCTGAGTGATATTCAAGCATCAGAAATGCCGCGCGACAACGAACTGATCCTTGACATTGAAGCTTCCGAAAAAGGAATGGTTCTGGTCAACGAGCGACTGGGGCTGAGAGGAGTCGAAATCGACAACTTGCTGACCTCAGCGATGCAGAATCGTACTGTGAAGGACGAAGCGAGCCTGAACATCATGCGCGGCATGACGATGACGGTTGTTGATGGCGACTTCCCGCGAGAAGTACTCTCGGCTCAGAATCTGACGTTCGCCGATTTCGTCATGGCCGCCTCATTGAACACGATCGAGAATTACGACACGAAAGTGAATGACTCAACCGGAGCAAGGCAAGGCCGCCTGTATCTGGGTGCAATCGACTCTGAAAGCAATGCGGCTCAAGTCAGCGTGTCTTCTACTTCAGGCCCGCGGCAGGACGGCGAAAGCAACTGGCCCGTCGCTGCCACCGCGATTTTCGCCTTCGCCTTCATTTCGATTTGCCACAGACCGGCAAAACAATCAGTTGCAACAAAGTGATCTGCAGCAAACATCGTCAACAGGAACAGAACATGTCAGGCTCGACAATCCGATACACCGCGGCTGCACTTATCACTGCACTAACTTGCGCGGCGATGGTCTCGCATCCCTCAGCTCATGCAGATCCTTGCGGCATGGTCCCGCCCATTTACACAGGAGATTCGCCGATCACTCGCAGCGGGTTGCAGCAGACTTATGTGTTTCACCGCGACGGAGTCGAGTCGTTTGTGATCCGCCCGGGTTACGAAGGAAACGTGGACAACTTTGGAATGCTCATTCCTTTTCCGACGCCGCCATCAATCCGCAAGGTTCATGACGATGTTTTCGAACAGATTAAGAATGCCATCGATCCTCCGGAAGTCGTTGTCGATCTACTTCCGAAAGTGGAAATGATGATGATGCGTGCCGGCGGAGCGGTGGACGCTGCAGACGGGCTGATGCTGAAAGAACTGGCAGACAATGAAGTTGTTGTGCTCAGACAGGAAGCCGTCGGAATGTACGAAGTTGCGGTCCTTGCTGCCGGCAGTGCTGAAGTGCTTAAGAACTGGATGGACGAAAACGGTTACCAGTTCCCCGAAGGAATGGACGATGTCGCAGGTGAATACATCGAAGAAGACTGGTGTTTCGTAGCAGTCAAAACGAAGGTCTCTGCGAAAGACACGGTCGATCCGGTTCCCGGACAACGGGCGGCCGAGGCGGGGATGCCCGAAGGCAGCGTCTTTGACGGTCACGTTCAAGGTCTTGCATTCAGGTTTGCCAGCGAAGAACTTGTTGTCCCGATGCGGCTGAGTGCATTCAACGAAGGCGACACACGGAATGTCGTTTACCTTTTGACCGAAAGCGGAAAACGAATTCGCAACATTCCGGAGGAATACGTCCGCCGCCAGCTTTCCGGCCGGCAACTGGTGGACAACATCACCGGACCACTTCCTTTGCGTGTGATCGGCGGGACGCTGGAAGACATTCCTGAAGGCAGAGCACAATCGCTGGAGCAGGAACGTGATCCACGACCGTTCAACGGAATCGCAGCCCGTCTGTTCGTCAGCGACATTCTTGCTTCACAAATGGATCAGCAGCAGGAGCTTCTCCTTGATGATGAATCGGCTGAAAAGAGCCTGGTCAACATCAATGAACGCCTGATGCTGCGTGGAGCGGAAATTGATGATCTCGTTGTTGAAGCGATGAATGATCGTTTCGCTTCCGACGAAGAAGCACTTGAGATAATGAGGTCAATGACGCTGACCGTGGTTGACGGTGATTTTCCGCGTCAGGTTCTGGCTGGTCAGAACCTTCGTTTTGCGGACTATCGCATGGCGGCCGCATTAAACACCCCTCAAAACTATGACACGCGGTTGAACGGCCCCGGGCAGGAAGCTGCGGGCAATCTGTATCTGGGAGCCTTGTCGTTACCAGGGCAACTACCCGCCGCGGAGACTCAGGTCTCAACAGCAGCACAGACAACTCCAGTTTTTCAAGGCAAAGCCACACTGCTTTCGATCGCTGCAGTACTTCTTATCTCAACAGCACTCTGGAAAACGGCCCGATACGATTCTGCCTAGACGGTCCGGCATTCACTTCGCTTTACGACCAATGAAAACCATGAACAGAAACAGCTATCCTGGATTGTCCGCCGGCATCGCAGCATTAACGATTGCCGCGATGCTAGTCTCTTCGTTTGTCGCCGCTGATCCGTGCGGAATGGTTCCTCCGATCTATTCCGGTGAGTCTCCGATCGCGCGCGCCGGTGTTCAGCAGACGTACGTTTTCCATCATGACGGGGTCGAGTCATTTGCGATCCGCCCGGGATACGAAGGCAACATCGACAACTTCGGAATGTTAATCCCGTTTCCCACTCCGCCCTCGATTCGCAAAGTCCACGACAACGTTTTTGCTCACATCAAAAACGCGATCGACCCACCGGAGGTGGTTGTCGATCTGTCGCCGCCGGTAATTGCTTTTGGCATGCCAGCCGGTGGCATCGGCGGCGGTGGTGGTGGACTACAACTGGCTCGCGCTGACGAAGGCAGCGTAACAGTGCTGAGAGAAGAAGCGGTCGGGATGTACGAAGTTGCCGTTCTTGAAGCAGGTAGCGCCGATGCATTGAAAAAATGGATGGACGAAAACGGATACCAGTTCCCCGAAGGAATGGACGCCGTCGCCAATGAATACATCGCGGAAAGCTGGTGCTTTGTCGCTGTCAAAACAAAAGTCTCCGCGAGGGATGCGATTGAGCCACGACCCGGCCAGCGAGGCGTCGCTCCCGGCATGCCGGCTGATTCCTCGTTTGATGGTCATGTTCAAGGACTTGCGTTCCGGTTCAGAACCGAAGAACTGGTCGTGCCGATGAGGCTGTCAGCATTCAACGAAGGTGATACGCGCAATGTCGTCTACCTGCTGACCGACGGCGCTCGAAGAATCCGGAACATTCCGGAAGAGTATGTGATGCGCCAGATATCGGGAAGGCAGCTGGTCAACAACATAACGCAGCCACTGCCACTGCGCGTGATTGGAGGTACGATCGAAGACGTACCTGAAGATCGCATGGAGGCTCTGGTTGAGGAAAGAAGGCCGGAGCCGGAAAACGGTATCGCCGCTCAATTGTTCATCAGCGACATTCTCGCCTCCCGGCTTGATGACGGCGACGAATTGCTTCTCGACCTTGAAACTTCTGAAAAGAGTCTCGCACTTGTAAATGAACGTCTGCAATTGCGAGGCGAAGGAGTAGACGACCTGATTGTTCAGGCAATGAGCGGACGGTTTGAAAGAGATGCAGACGCATTGAATGATCTCCGCTCGATGACTTTGACTGTTGTTGACGGTGAATTCCCGCGTGAAGTTCTGGCTGGCCAGAACCTTCGCTTCGATGCGTTTTCCATGGCACCCCAACTGAATACACCCCTAAATTACGACGCAAATATTTACGGCCCTCAACCCGAACGCCCGGGCCAGGTTTATCTGGGAGCTGTAGATAGAAGCCTCGACGAACAACGGGTGACAGTCCATTCAACTGCAAGCGTCAAACAGACTGACGTCGGTTCACTTGCCTTGCCCGGCATCTTGTTGATGTCTGCTGTTTGTGTGTTCGGGTTCCGGCGCAGGAACGATCGCCACAAACACAATCACTAGCCTTTACAGACGACCGAAAACCAGGCTTTACCAGAATTTGATACCGGAGAGATCCATGTCGGCCCTGATGAAATATCGCGGTTCCTTGCTCTGCCTTGCGGCATCGTTGAGTATGATCGTTGCCGCACTCGCAACCGCTGATCCGTGCGGGATGGTGCCGCCGATTTACACCGGGGAATCGCCCATCACCCGATCGGGTCTGCAACAGACCTACGTCTTCTATCATGACGGAGTCGAGTCTTTTGCGATCCGCCCGGGATACGAAGGCGACATTGACAACTTCGGGATGCTGATCCCTTTTCCAACACCGCCTTCGATCCGCAAAGTCCACGACAGCATTTTTGATCAGATCAAGAATGCCATTGATCCTCCCGAAGTGGTGATTGACCTGCGTCCACCACCACCTATGGCGAGAGCTGCTCCCGGCGGCGGCGGATTCGGTGGCGGCGGAATGCAGCTACAGATGTTGTCCGAGGATGAAGTGCGCGTGCTTCGTGAAGAAGCCGTCGGCATGTATGAAGTCGCTGTTCTTGCCGCCGGAAGTGCTGAAGCACTTAAAAAATGGATGGATGAAAACGGCTACCAGTTCCCCAACGGAATGGACGATGTCGCCAACGAATACATTACTGACGGCTGGTGTTTTGCTGCAGTCAAAACAAAAGTCTCCGCGAGAGATGCGATCGAGCCTCGACCGGGACAACGCGAGGCGAACCCCGGAATGCCGGCGGGCAGCTCGTTTGAGGGACACGTCCAGGGTCTGGCCTTCAGATTCAGAACCGATGAACTGGTTGTTCCGATGCGATTATCCGCCTTCAATGAAGGGGACACACGGAACGTGGTCTACCTGCTGACGGACGCCGGGAAACGGATTCGCAACATCCCTGAGGAGTACGTACGTCGCCAGATTACCGGCAATCAGCTGGTCAGCAACATCACCGAGCCGTTGCCGTTGCGGGTCTTTGGAGGAACGATCGAGGAAATCCCTGAACGGCGGATGCAGGCCCTCGCAGAACAACGCGACCCGGAACCCGAAAACGGAATTGCAGCGCAGATGTTCGTCAGCGACCTGCTGGCGTCGCAACTGGACGCCGGGGAAGAACTGCTTCTTGACCTTGAGTCTTCGGAAAAAGACCTCGTCCTGATTAACGAGCGTCTGGAACTACGTGGCGCGGAAGTTGACAACCTGATCGTGGATGCCATGAGCACGCGATTCGAGAAAGATGAGGCGGCGCTGGAACAACTACGGTCGATGACGCTGACTGTGGTTGACGGTGATTTCCCGAGAGCAATTCTGGCCAGCCAGAATCTGCGTTTCGACAACTTCAGGATGGCAGCCCAACTCAATACACCAATGCGGTACAACACGCGTACACATCAACCGGGCAACGATCCCGGTGGACGTCTGTATCTGGGTGCCCTTGAGCGCACTCCGACAGACAGCGCGATCTCGTCGGCTCCAACCGGTGATATGACAAACCGGAGCAGCATTGCAGCCGTCTCATTGCCTGGAGCTGCTCTGCTTTTCGCATTTTGCCTCTTCAGGTTCAATCGTGAATCGAAAGAACAGTAAGTGGCATCGGCAGGCTATCAAATACAAAAACTACACCCGAATCAAAAAAACGCTGAATCGGAGAATTTAATGTCGGTTGTCTCGAAATATCGAAGCTCATTGGTCTGCCTGGCAGCATCGTTGAGCCTGATCATGGCTTCGCTGGCGATGGCTGATCCGTGTGGAATGGTACCGCCCATATACGACGGAAATGTCTCGCCGATTACACGTATCGGCCTGCAGAAGACCTACGTATTCCACAAAGACGGAGTGGAGACATTTGTCATTCGCCCCGGATTCCAGGGAAACATAGACAACTTCGGCATGTTGATCCCGTTTCCGAACCCGCCTGAACTTCGCAAAGTTGCTGACGATGTCTTTGAGCACATTGCCAACGCGATAGATCCTCCCGAAGTCGTCGTTGATCTCCGGATCCGGAGAATGCGGGCGTTTAACGGGGCTGTTGCCGATTCTGCCATGCCGATGGAAAGTGCCATGGCATATGGCGCGGACGAAGTTGTTGTCCTTAAAGAGGAAGCAGTCGGAATGTACGAGGTCGCGGTCCTGGCTGCCGGCAGTTCTGAAGCTCTCAAAAAATGGATGGACGAAAACGGGTATCAGTATCCCGATGGAATGGACGACGTTTGCAACGACTACATCGAACAGGAATGGTGCTTTGTTGCCGTAAAGACAAGAGTCGGACAAAAAGACGGCGTTGAACCGGAACCCGGACAGCGCGAATT
>JBCCFB010000180.1:0-12801 GCA_039029995.1 Planctomycetota bacterium | reverse complement strand
TTCTGATTTTCTTCGTTGTCTTCGTCAAGTTCAGTGTCGTCGATCAGGTTGATTTTTGTCGGCTGTTTTTGCTCGGCGACTTCTGGCGTCTCAAAGATCAAATGGGTTCCGTACGCGTAAACGATAAGGAGAATGTGGGCTACTACTGATAGAACGACACATTTCCAGACGGGACGCGCCTGTCCCCAGCGGGTCAAAGATAGAATCAACAAGGCAACGGCCAGCAGACCTGAACCAATCAGCAGAAACACCTGAAGGTTGAAGCTGCTGAACAGTTCTCTGAACTGCTGCCAGATGGTCATTTGAAAAAGCGCTGTCACATCCATGTGATCTTGCCGTGGTGGTCGAAGGTGGCGCAGCAATAGCCGCGGTTAACGCTGCAGTGTCTTCACCGAGATATTCAAATCACTGATCTCGGCATTGCGGCAGGTTGCAATTACATCTGCCACATTCTGGTAAGGGCTGTTTGCGTCTGCTCTGACCACAACACCGATCTGGCGATACTGCTCTGTCGCATCCACCATTTCGGAATAGAGTTCCTCAAGCGTATGTTCCTGCTGGTCCAGGAAGATCGTGCCGTCGTGCAGTACGTTGATAACGCGTTTGCGTGGCGGATCCGTCATCGCCCTGCCATCCGCAACCTGCGGTACCTGAAGTGGAATCTGCTTCTCGGCTTCGTTCAGCTCGCTGAAGCGGGAGCCAACCATGAAAAAGATTACCAGCAGAAAGACGATGTCGATCAGCGGGGTCAGGTTGATCGTCGTCTGTTCATCACGGGGTAGTTTTATGGCCATATTGATCAGCTGGTTTGAGTAGGAAGCGAGGCCAGTATGTGTACCGGCTGGCTTTGATAGTGACGGCGATAACGGCGTCTTTGCCGGCGGCGTGACTAGGCAGCCTTTTTCCGTGACTTTGGCTTTGCAGTTGTCACAAGTGCTTCGGCCGAAATGTGATTGACGACCTTCTGGGCGAGGTGGTCAATCTCCATTACATGGCGATCAACTCGACTGGTGAAAAACAGGTAGGCGATCAGTGCAGGGATAGCCACGGTAAGCCCGGCAGCTGTTGTTAGAAGTGCCGAGCCGATTCCGGTCGCGAACATTGTCTTTGGGTCGGCAACTGATGAGGACATCGTAGCCATTGCGTCAAAGGCGGTGATCATTCCCAGAACAGTCCCGAGCAAGCCGAAGAGCGGGCACAATGTAGCGATCCCGTTAATCAATCGGAGGTACCGCCGCATGTAATTTGAATTTCGTTCGCCTGCATCAATAACCGCTTGTTCCACTTCAACCGCAGGTCGCCCCCATTTGGAAATTCCGGCTAGAAACACCTGGGCCAATGGACTGTTGTCACGGTTGCAAAGGGTAGTTGCGGCATCCCGGTTCAATTCGCCCTCTTTAAGTTGATCTACGAATCTTCTTGCGAACGCACCCGGGATGATCCGGCCGCGGCGCAATGAGATCATTCTTTCGAAAACGAACACGACAAGGATGAACGAGCAGACGCCGATCGGGATCATCAATGGTCCGCCGCTTCGGATGACTTCCAGCAAACGCCTTGATGACACAGTCTGTCCTTCAGCGGATTCCACTGCTGCGGGGCTGTCAAGTTGCGTAGCCGCGCCGAAGCCGGGATCGACCGCGGCCTCTTCACTCACCCCTGTGTTTACGGGTACTTCCCAGGGTGAACCGGTTTCCTGAGCGACTGCGGACGTGGAGAAGATGACTGAAACAACGAACGCGAAGACAAGGAAGCGCCCGAAAGTTCTCGCACGATTGCAGCAGTGTGAAGCTGACATCAAATTTTCCGTAGTTGATTAGCGTGGTTATTCGTACGTGTCGTTCAGCAGGACAATAACGGTCAACGAATCGTTTCACCGGTGTCATTGTCAGCCTGGCGGTTGGCGTAATTCAAACGCGATTCCGCTTCGTCCCGGAAAGGGCTCTGCGGGAAATTATCAATCAGCTGCCGGTAGAGTCGGGCAGCATTTGTCCAGTTGGAAAGGTGTTCCTGGCATTTGCCGGCCTGAATCAGCGCGGCAGCACGCCACTGCGGGTAATCGAACAAAGCGTCAACTTTCTGGTAGGCGCGGACTGCGTCGGCATAGTTTTCCTGATGGAAATATGTCTCGCCGATGTGCCAGGCAGCCATCGCTGCTGTCTCGCTACTACTGCCGGTTCGCGATTGCATAACGCGGCTGAAGCGTTCACGAGCCTGATCAAATTTGCCGAGGCCGGCGAACGCCCTGCCCTCCACAAATTCAAACTCATAAAAGGCTTCGAATTCAGGAAACTTAGCGGCAGCGAACATCGCTGAAGCAAGTGCCTCATTCCACATTCTCTGTCGAATCTCACATTGCGCCGCACGGAGGTGGATCCACGGTTCGAGATCTTCGGCTAGATACTGTTTCTGGTCGGTCAAAAGCTCAGTGAACTGTGTTCCGGCAGCATCGAAATCATTGGCTCGATAAACGGATTCGGCCAGCCAGTATTTAGCCTTCGCTCTCAGCCACGGATCATCGGAAGTCTCGAGAAGCCCTGACATCGAACGGGTCACGGTTTCCCAGTTGCCCGAAGTCGCGGCCATTCTGCCTTGCAGATAAAGGACTCGCGTCAATATCTCAACGGGCGTGTCCTTATCGATAAGCTCATCAAAGACCAGATTCGCTTCTTCGAAACGGCGATTTTGCACGTGGTCCTGTGCAACCCGGTAAGCAGCATCCGGCCAGTACTTGCTGTCCTGGTAGCTCGATGCAATCGAATCAAACATCACGATGGCTGTGGCCTGATCGCCGATATCTTTGTACACCCATGCGAGTTGATAGGTCGCTTCGTCGAGTGTCAGCTGGTCCATGGCTTCCGGTTTAGTATGCGGAACAGCCAGATACCTTTGTAGCAGGTCTTTCGCTTCAGCCAGACGTCCGTTGCCACCCAGTTGTTGCAATGCGTAGGCACGACGTAGCATCGCAGGGTAGACAAATTTTGTGTCTTCGAAATTGGCGATTACAAACCCGTAAAGCTGAGACGCTTCCACGAATTCTCCCGTGTCGTCGAAGTACTTTGCACGTGCGATTGCCGCTTCAGGTGCATATTCGGAATCCGGGTATTCAGTGAGCAAGCGATCAAATGTTGCCATCGCTTGTTCAACTTCACCAGTGTTCAACTGGGTCCAGGCCATACCGGAAAGTCCGCGCGGGCCGAGTTGTGCTTCATCGCCGGCTTCGGAAAGCAACGCATACCATTTCTGCGAGAGTTCGTGCTCGCCAGCCTGAAAGGCGGCTTCGGCAAGGAACTGCGTCGTCTCATCAAGTTCGGCAAGGTTGGGGTGTCTGGCCTTCAATTCATCGAAAGCACTTGATGCCTGTCTCCATACACCCATTTTGGCCAGCGCTATGGTGAGTTGCGTACGTGCTCTGGGAGCATCAGTGCCGTTTGGCTGCATGTCCAGGTAGTTCTGGAATCCGGTTACGGAGCGTCCGAATTGCTCCTGGCCGTAAAACGCAGTGGCTCGTGCAATCTCGATCAGGGCTTTTGTCCTGTCCGATTCATTTGCGAGGTTGATCGAATTCAACAAAGCTGAAGCTACCTCAGGTTCACCAAGTCCCAGGTGAGACAGTGCTTTGAGGTACATCCATGTCGATCGTCCGGACGCAGCGTTGGAAGTTGATCTGCCGGCAAAGCGGGAAAGCAATCTTTCAAACAGCTCTACGGATTCGTTGTAGCGGCCCAGTTCATACAGAGCGCGGCCTTTTGATTCGAGAACGTTTACGTCAACGGGACTTCCGGGAAAATCCAGCTCGAACCGCTCTGCCAGGTCGATCGCCTGCTGGAATTCACGGGCTTTAATCGCCAGATCAATCTGCAATTGAGTCGCACGGTCAGCCCATTTCGAACCGGGGTAGTCGGTCGAAAGCTGGTTTAACCATCTGAGAGCCAGTGCCTCGTTTCCATTGTCGATTGCCGCGACCGAGCCGTCGAAAAGTACCGCTTCACCGAGTTCCGCGCTCATCGGGTGTTCGATAGCGTCGGCAAACAACTTAATGGCACCATCGACATTGCCCAGGGCCATTTCGGTTCGCGCCATCCAGTAATTGGCTTCTGCAACGGCTTCGTCGTTGTCACTTGCAAGGGCAATTGCTTCAGCCAGCGATGACCGTGCGGCGTTATATTTTTCGCTGGAGAAAGCGAGGATTCCCATCTGAAGGAATGCGTCCCCTGAGAGCTCTTCGTTGGAAGATGCGATGGCATCATACTCAGCCAGCGCCTCGCTGTTGTGCCCTGTCATCTGCATCGCTTTGGCAATGCCAAGACGCGACTTTTCAGTCAGGTGACTACCCGGATACATATTGAGAGCCGTTCGGAATGCACGCTCCGCCAGTTGAGGCTCGCCGCGCTGCAGGCGCAAGTCTCCAAGATGCGGAAGTGCAAACTCGTTCAGATGATGGTTGGGAAACTCACTGATGAAAGTTTCGAACAACCTGATTGACTGGCTCTGCTGATCCAGGCGGTACGATGCTTCCGCCATTCGGAAAAGTGCCTGCGGGGCAAGTTCGTCATAGGGCATCGCGCTTCGGAAGGCTTGAAACCAGTTGTACGCGTTGCGGAAATTGCCGAGCTGCATTTCGGCTTCGCCCAGGTAAAAGCGGGAAACTAATTCCTGCTCGGTACCCGGATGCGCAGCAACAACCGCTTCGAATGCGTCTACGGCTTCCTGCCACTGGTTGTTCTCGTAGTAGTTGCTGGCAATGCGGTAGTCGTCAGACGCATTCTGCGCCATGGCCGGCTGCGCGCCGCAGATCACCAGAAAAAGCGCTAGAGGCAACGTCAGCCTTGGCGAGGTATGCCGCTTTAGTTGAGAAACCAAACGGGAGCATGGCTCCAGATAGGCTCGAATCATTTCAAACCTGAGGGGTTGGGTCGGTCGGGTCATAGAAGAGTCAAAACGCAATGCTTGAGCGGACTTCTCGCGCACGCAAATCGGCTTGGAATTCGCTCGTTATCATCGACTATCGACAGGCCTGAAGTATTGACTGGACCGTATAATCCGAGCTAGCAAAAGCAAGCAGCGGCAGGCCTGGTCAATTGTTCCGGTATGTAAATCTGGGCAAGCACGCGGTCAGAACGGGGGATACTTCTGTAGGGTGAATCGAGTCCGGGAGCGGGTTCATCAGCCCGTTTGCACGCAGATCCATCGTTTTTCATGCCCAATCGCCGGAAATATCATGAAGATATGGTCTTACATCAAACAATCGGAATCTGTTTATATTGTTGGGGCGTAAGGAAAGTGTTGAGTGGCCGTCTTGCAGGCGGTTAGACCCCTGTTCGCACATCCAGGAAAGCTGAAATGAAAAAAATTCTGACTTTGATTGCTGTAGTTTTCATGGCAGCAGGAGCAATTGCTTTTACAGCTTGCAACCCAACTGTTGCATTTCAGGAAAATGAAACAGCCGGCGTAGAACAACAGGGGCAGGAATCGATTGAGCGAGAGGTCGATCCTGTAACCGGTCTGCCGGTGGTGACCAGAAACGAGGTGAGGCAGATGGAATACAACCAGCTAACGCAGGCAGAAGCAGACGTAATCATCAACAAAGGGACTGAATGGCGTGGCACAGGCCCGCTGACTAACAACAAGGCCTCTGGAACCTATATCTGCCGCCAATGTAACGCTCCGCTCTATCTGTCGGATCACAAGTTCGCGTCGAATTGCGGCTGGCCGAGTTTTGACGACGAGCTTCCGGGAGCTGTTCGCAGAGAGATTGACGCTGACGGCTATCGAATTGAAATCCTCTGCGAAAACTGCGACGGGCACCTTGGTCACGTTTTTCAGGGTGAGGGATTTACAGATAAGAACATCCGGCACTGCGTAAACTCGATTTCGATGGTCTTCGTCCCTGAAGGCGAGGAGATTCCTCCGACGATTGTGCTGGTTGATCCCGACAGCCCTCAGCGCGTTGAGGTTCCAGCCCGTGAGCGAAGTTCGGTTCCAGCCGAATCCGGCGGAAACAGCCCGGTTGATGCGACAGAAGATGAAGGCGGACAGGAGTCGTCCGACGGCTAATGTCTGTTGCCAATTAGTCCAACGACATCCGGCAGGAGAACAGGTTCTTCTGCCGTTTTTTCATGCGCTCAAGGGCCGTTTTTTCATGCGCGCAGGGGCCGTTTTTCATGCGCGCAGGGTAGGTGTGCGAGTTACACGACGGCAAGACACTTCAAAAGTCAGCATGCTTTTTTGTTATGGCAAGCACGGCCTCATGCAGATGCCCGTTTGATGCGATCATGGATGTCTTTCGCAGTTCCGGTGGCTCGCCGGTGCAAGTCGTAATTCTTCCGCCAGCTTCTTCGACAAACAACTTTCCAGCTGCAAAGTCCCACGGCGAGAGAGCGTATTCGAAAAACGCTCCAAAGCGGCCGCAACCGACGTCTACCAGGTCAAGAGCCGCAGCACCGTACCGCCGGATGCCGTGAATGTCTGCAAAAAAGAGTTCGCGTATGCACTCAAGAGTTGCCTGCATCATGGCACCACGGTCGTAGTGGAATCCGCAGCCGATAAGTGTGTCGCTCAGGTTCTGATGATTATTGACTTTAACCCGGCGGTCGTTGAGCCAGGAACCATGGTCTTTAATCGCGAGAAATTTCTCTTCGGAGGTAGGCCGGTAGATACAGCCGATTTGCGCGACGGAGTCTTTGAAATATGCAATTGAAACACAAAAACGATCGATTCCATGAGCGAAATTGTTGGTTCCGTCCAGCGGGTCGATGACCCACAGATCCGAAACCTGTCCGGCGTCTGCCGTATGCTCCTCCTCCGCCATGAACGCGTGATCTGGAAAGTGTTGCCTGATCGTATCGATGATCGCTTTTTCAGCCTCAACGTCGGCTTTCGTAACGAGTCCCTCGCCGCTATTTGCGGTGACTTTGTCTTCAATCGCTGCGCTGGCAAGGTCGGCGAAATATCCAGAGATAATTTCACCTGCACGCGTTGCCGCCTCAACAGCAACCTCGAGGTATTCAGATCGCGGCATCAGTTCAGAATTCGGGTCAGACAACCGGAGCTCCTATGTCACGGGGCGAAACGATCATGCTTCCGTTGACGGATCGTGATCGCGCGGGAAATACTCTTCAACGATTGAAAAGAACTCCTCGCGACTGCTGACTTTGGCTACATGGGTACGGAAATGCCGAGCGCCGTGCCGCCCCTGCGCGTAACAGCATGCATACTTGCGCATAAGCTGAGCTGCTTTGTCGTTGCCAAATCGTTCGACCAGAAGATCGAAGTGTTTGAGCATGCATTCTTTCTGTTGAAGCAGCGACGGCTCGGCGGGTACTGGCTCGCCTTTGAGAGCGGCTGCTGCCTGGGCGAACAACCAGGGGCGTCCAAGGCAGGCTCGCGCAATCATCACACCATCCACGTCGTAGTTGCGGAACACGTTGACGACTTTGTCTGCTGAATCGAGATCGCCGTTACCGATTAACGGAATCTTCTTAAGGTGCGGCTTGATGTTGGAAATGTGCTGCCAGTCCGCATGACCGCGAAACATGTCCTGTGCGGTACGACCATGAACCGTAAGCGCCGCAGCGCCGGCGCCCTCGACAGCCTGTGCGACGTCGATGGCGTTGATGTTGTCCCGCGTGCAACCCAGCCGGATCTTGGCTGTGACCGGCGTCGGAGCACAGGCTTTCACAACAGTCTCGATAATGACGCCCATCTGATCCGGGAATCGAAGCAGGTAGCTGCCACTCTTTGCTCGCTGGGTAACCTGTTTGACCGGGCAACCGAAATTGAGATCAACGACGCTGACCTGATAGTCCTCAACGAGTCGTTTACCGACTTTCGCAAGAGTTTCAGGCTGGTTGTCCCATATTTGAACAGCGAGGGGTCTTGGTTCGTCACGCACGCCCCAAAGTCGATCCGGATGTTCGCATTCATTCTCGTCCAACCAGACAAATCCACGTGCGTTGACCATCTCCGTGGCCTGCAAGCCGGTTCCGCCATATTCACGCACGATCTGACGGAAGGCGAAATTGGTGAAGCCAGCCATCGGGGCCTGAAGGATCGGCGGGTCAACCTTCAGGTCACCTATGTAAAGCGGTTTGACTTCCGGCAACGGCTGCGCGGCTGAGTCGGGGGAAGGCGTCGAGTTGATTGGAGTCACAGTTGGCATGAATTCAGTTTGCGAGACAGCGATCAAAGCGCCAATAGCAGAGAGTGATTAGATTCGAGGAGGGAGAGATTTTTATCGGGTAATCCACCGGGGCGGGGATTATTTTCCGAAAAGTTCCCGACTGGAATCGGAAAAGAGGTCGAACCTTGAAATCGGCATAACCCATCACCCGGTCTGAACGGCGGTACGCCTCGATCTTGAGGGCATGTTACGTGTACGGGTTCGCGCTTGCAGGACTGAAGCATGCGTGCCTGGCTGCCGGCGTCAGGCCTTTGTCAGAGCCGTGGCAGTCATCAGACCAGCATTTTCATGCTCAAGGCTTTACAGCGTTCTGATACTGGTAGGC
The DNA here is from genome assembly GCA_039029995.1 of Planctomycetota bacterium. Taxonomy (GTDB): domain Bacteria; phylum Planctomycetota; class Planctomycetia; order Pirellulales; family Pirellulaceae; genus Mariniblastus. The sequence goes on along the minus strand of JBCCFB010000180.1, from coordinate 4,294 downwards.
GCAAGCAAAGTTGGAGATCAGGAATCAGGACAATGCGACTAACGATTCAAGTCAACCTGCACGCCGAATCCCTCGAAGCCTAGGAATCCGAGCGTCGGAGCACCTGACTCTGCCCACAACTGGCCTTCGTAGGAAAAGCGGACTCGCATTTTGTTTCCGTACGCAAGATTCTGTGCCCACTCGACGCCAATTCCCATTTCACCGACTCCTACAACTTCATCGGCTTCACGCAAGGTCAGGAATGGTGCAGCGGGTTGCGGGCTCTGGTCGTTGAAGACGGAACGGTTCAACGTTTTCTCGCCGAACATCAACGCGCCACCGCCGGTGCCAAAGAACGAGAAGCAGGTTCCCTTGATACGTTGCGAACCATCGAATGATAGTGACGGGCCAAGGCCGCTGAACTCGCGTTCCCACTGCATGAATGAACTTGGAGCTAATGCAGCTGGATTGTTTACGCTTGCTTGAAAGCCCTGGGTCAATTCCGCATATCGAAGCCCGGCACCAATGCTGAATTTGATATTTCGAAAACAGCCGTCGTACGTTCCGTACAGGTTGAAGATTCTCGTTTCGAGATAGTCCTCAGTTGCCAGCACGTCGCCGGGAGCTGTCGCAAATACGTTGGCAGGAAAAATGATCGAAACGACATGAGCACCATAGATTGTTGTGGGATCAGCCTGAAACTGTCCGTCCATTCCGTTGGACTCAAACTCCCAGTACGTCGCTTTCAGACCGATACAGTCCGAATTACGAAACCCGATAAATGCACGTGGTGTTGCCTCGTAGTCGTATTCAAATGGAATGAGAGTCCGCAATCCGCTCTGCAGACCGGTACTTGAAACACGAAACGCTTCTTTGAAATGCGGTTTCATCCAGACTGCTGCGACCCCGCCATAGAGTCCGGTGCAACAGTTGTCGCGCTGTTGCGGCATATCGCAGTAGCATGACTGTCCGATATGAGCACAGGGGTTGCCATTATGGAGGCCTCCGATGTTCTGTTGCATCGCAGCTAGTTGGCTTTCCAGCGATTGAATTCTACTACCCAACATGGTGTCGATACCGGTTGCTGCTATATCCGGCTGGTATGCGGGCGCCATCAGCATGTCTGTATTACCGGGAGCCTGGATCGCGGGCTCAAAAATCGACTGCGGTCCAGGAGCGGGAGAACCCGGCTGCATATCGGTCGGAACGGCAGCAAACCGGTCCTGCTGCACATATGAAGATGGGAGGTTGGCTGGCAGTGGTACATTTCCGTGTGAAAAACCTGCCTGTGTCATGTACTGGTTACCGTAGTTTCGGTACGGAGATACATGATCTGTCAGCATCTGGGCATCGGCCGCGACAGATAAGACCAGAAACGTCAGCAGGCAGGTAATCGCGGAACTCAAGACGGAAGTGCGCACAGGATCCCTCACTGGAATTCAAAAGTTTGGTTCCGGCCATGCGGGGGGGGATCACGGCAGTGTAAAGATGTATCGGTTGCTGTAGCCGTCCGGATTAGGAAAAGATTTCAGGAAGATCGGGTTATGCCGCTTCGGGTGATTCCTGACTCAAGATCGTCAACCACTCCGGGGGTCAGTCCAGGTTCTCCGAATCTTCTTCCGGGCTGATTGAGTTCCCGGAAATTACAACCTCTCCGTCTTTGGATTCGATCGAGCTGATTGAGATGTCGCGGCCCGTTCTCTGCAGTTCAAGCTCAGGAACGGGAATTACAGCAACCGGATCGCCATCCAGTTCAGTCCATGAAATTGCAATTCCGGATTCCTGCAAAGACTGAGTAATGTCATCCGCCCAGTTGGCAAGTGGCAATGGGATGACCCCGGATTTCATACTCTTGATTTGAACACCAATCTCGTTTTCAGCAGTGCTGAAGATGTCGCCTTTGATGACAACGACGCCGTTCAGCCTCGAAGATGTCCAGCGGAAGGCGACTTGAATTTCCCCTTCGGCAACGGACACCCTCGGGTTTGATATCTCGGGTGGCAGGAGCCTCGGGAATTTTTCAGGCATGTCAGAAGAAAGCCATCCGTTGATCTGACTCTCTGTAAACGTCGCACGCCAGGCTCCGTCATTCTGAAGCGTATTCTGAAGTTCAAATACGCGGCTTTCGAATTCCTTTCCTTCCGCCTCAGCGAGTTCCGGCTGCTGTTGTAGTGCCTCGGAATAGAAATCCGGTTCTGTCTGGATCGAATTCCATAGGTACCACAACAGGCCTCCGACAACGATCATGATCAGGAGGAGTATTCGTGCAAGAACACCGGCCAGCCTGCCAAACCATGCCGCCGTTCTTGTACGGCCCGTCCCGTTCGGCTCATTTGCGTTAGCCGAAGCAGACATCGACGATTGAGATGATGAGCCGGCAAACGCCGATGAATCACTGTCCGCCGATTTTCGAGCGTTATTCAAACCGGATTCCGCCAAAATATATTCTGATCATCAAAACTGATGTTCGTCCGTTCTGATCCTGACGTGAATTGAGCCGGCGCAGACACAATCGTCTTAGCCAGCAGTGGATGTTTCGAGAATTCGCCGCGCAGCGGGCGTTATCTCCGTCCGATCAATCATTACATCTGCCTCAAAGCTGAAGCGATCCAGTTCAGGATCGTGATTGGAATCCGGCTCGTGTGTCGCGGAGTCGTCGCGGCCCTCCTGACTCTCATTCGGGACAAGCAATCCATAAGGTACGTGATCCAGCACAGCAAGGTTCGGGTTTGCAGCGAGTGGAACTTCGGTATGACAAAGCCCGTCGGTGGTGACGCGGCTGCCAATGACGGTAACGTTTTCAAGGTCGGCAACGCTCTTCAGTACTGCGAAAAGAGGAGCCGGCACGCGACCGTTTGCACACAACACGATCGGAAGATCTTCAAGCATCGCTTCGGGGCTGGTCAGCAGCTGAACCTGCCCGGTTTCCTCGTAAAGAGTGCCGATATTGGCGTCGTTCAGCAGAACGTCGGCAAGCATCGTTGAATGATGCACGTCTATGACGGGTCCATCGACAACGTCCATTTCACTGAAATCGAGAATGATTGCGGTTGCAGATTCTCGCCTCGCCTGATTGATCAGCATTCTCAATTCGGCCGAGGTGCTACCGACGATCTGTTTGAACTTGAAGTGGGCGATCGTGGTATCCGGAATCATAATGTTCCAGGTGGCGTCGTCATTCTGGGAGATTGACTCTACCGACGGGATTGGAATGACTGCCCTGACGAGTTCAAGCGTGCGGACTTCGTCTTCTTCCTTATTCCGGACGTCAACGGTCAGGCTGGAGCCGACCGGGCCACGCAATCGCATGATGACATCGCGGAACTCTTCACCTTCAGTGGAACGGCCGTCTACCTCGACAATCAGGTCTCCGGGCTTCGCTCCCGCTGTGTGCGCTGCTCCGCCGATAATCGGCTTGGTGATCATGGGCAGGCCTTCGTGAACGGCAACGACTACTCCGATGCCTACATACTGATTTTCGCTAAGCTGTCGGTTGACACGGCTGTCGGCGGCGGGGACAAACCGGACCTGTCCCTTTACACCGTGGAGAATATTCGTATAGACGGCATGGGAAGCACGATTGAAATTGCCATCGATGTTCTGGTCCCAGATTTCCTTCAACGCTGATTTGATTGCTTCATCCGATTCCATGGCGGAGAACCTCGCGGCAAGTTCTCTCGGCGGCAGGTTGTCAGCTTCGTAGTACATTCCTCGCGCAAAATTCAGAAACATCTGTTGTTTCGCAGGAGGTGACACGTGGTTGTCCAGCAGCGTCTGGATGATGTCAGTTGCGATCGTCCAGGTGTTTTCGAAATCAGAAACCGGAGCCTCGTCTGTGGGCCGGTCAATGTCAGCGGACTCACCGGAAGCAAGCTGCTTTGCGGCCAGCGAATCACTGAACAGCGGCATGCAAACCAGGAAAGTCATTGCTGCAGCAGCTAGATGGAAGCCGAAGAATTCGTGAAACGGGCTGAACCGGTTACCGTTCATGGGTCTTCTCCAAAGGTAAAGCTATACCGCTATATCAATGGAGACGATTATAAGCGCGCGGCATCGCAGGGGACATAGAGATCAGTTGTCGCGCTGGATCTGGAAAGTGGATGCGCACACATAGCTGTCTCTGCACACATAGCTATTTCCCAGCACATAGCTAACGTTGGCCAGGCAAACGTTGACAACACCGCGAGGCACCCCGTTTCAGCGACCGCTATTTTCGGTTCTAAACTAGGCTTCATTTACTTCCCCGCCGCCGATGCCGGCGGCCGCCTCGTCGAGTTCGCCCAATCCCAGGCGGTGCTGCGAGCCCATGGCCGCA
>JBCCFB010000179.1:0-12819 GCA_039029995.1 Planctomycetota bacterium | reverse complement strand
CGGCGCCGTATTTCGTTCCTCGGGATAAGACACGCCTCCTCGCCCCTTTTTGTATAATTGCCTGCTAGTCGCCCGTAATTGCTTTCCAGATTCTCGTCCGTATTGAAAGGGACCACGATGCTGCGTTTGTTTTCTTGTTCGATTGTCTTTGCAATCGCTTTAATCTCTGTTTGCAACGGCCAGGAAGAAACGGCTCCCGAAGTGCCGGGCATAGCCGCCATGGAAGACGTTGCTGAGTTGGAAGTCATCAGAGATTCCATCGGGGTATGGGATGCCGTAATTAAGGTCTGGCCGATGGGGCCGGACGGCCAGGAATTTGAATTCGAAGGGGTTGAGACAAACCGTCCCTATGGCGAGCACTGGATGGCATCAGATTTTGATTCTGTATTCCAGGGGCAAAGGACCAGCGTGCATTCCATTGTCGGCTACGATCTGAATAAGAAGCAGCTATTCGGATTCGTCGTAGATGCCGGGCCTTATGCAGCGACAATGACGGGCGAGTATGACGCCGACACCAAAACGGTGCAGTGGACAACCAATGCCCAGCAAATCGACGGTTCTCCGATGGTGCAGCACACGACGCTCACAAAGATCAGCGACACGGAACGCAAGCTTGTGCTGGCAATGCCCGCTGAAGAGGGTGGGGAGGCCGTAACCGTGATGGAAATCATGTACACAAAACGCGAATGAGTCACGCGGAGTCCGGATACGCAATAAAGTCACTTCACATCAAAAGGAGCGAGCAGTTATGACGGAATCGACCAAACAGAAGCTGATCGCGGTGTTGGGCGACATAGTTGCGTCGGCAGTTCCCGATGCGAGTGAATTCGAAAAATACGGAGGCACTCTATACACGGTACAGCCGGATATTGTTGAAGGTCAGTTCTGTGGCATCTTTGCGTACAAAGCACATGTTCAGCTTTCTTTTGCCAACGGCAATGAACTCAATGATCCAGGGGGCATTCTCTCCGGTTCCGGCAAATATCGAAGGCATGTCAATTTCACGTCCAGTTCTGAAATCGACGAGAAGCAACTGAACCGATTGCTCAAGGTTTCCGCGAAGTTGAGCAAGAAGAAATCCGGATAACCATATCAAGACGGTTCGCAATGCTGCCACTGGAAATCGAAAGTCGAAGACTGAAGCTAGTCGTTGAAACGCTTGAAGAAACTCGCTCGAGGATTGCGCTACTTCCGGAAGAGCATCAGCAGATGATATCGCCGGCGTGGATGGCCAGGCTGGAAGCGGCCGTCACAGCGGATCCGTGGCTGGTTGGATTCAACATCGTTCGTCTTGAAGATCAACAAGCTGTTGGCCAGATTGGATTCAAAGGGCCACCCGATGGTGGTCGCGCGGAGATCGCCTATGCGGTTGCAGAAAAATGGCGGGGCAACGGATACGCGACCGAGGCAGCACGTTTGTTGGCTCAGTGCGCGCTTAAGCACTGCGCTGACGTTGACCTTATCCTTGCTCATACGCTGCCAGAAGAGAACGCAAGCACAGCAGTGCTATCCAGAATTGGTTTCAAGAAAATCGGCACTGTAAATGACCCAGAAGATGGGCAGGTCTGGCGTTGGGAACTACGGTGATTCTGACGTTCAATTTGTCTGCGTGCATTTGCGAGCTACCTGCTTTGTGGAAAACTGAAAAGCAAACATGAATTGAGTTTGCGCAATTCCAAAGTTCGCCGATGCCGCATATGCGCATGCCATGAACTCATATCCGATTGACTTTGCAGGCCACGTCAACCTTAACGCGCAAATTCAATCTCCACATCCAAAGGATGACGGTTTTGAATGGCCGAATCCTGTCAACTGATTGAAAGTTGCTCTTCCAACCCCCAGAATGATCCCTAATTGGATGACTGTCTGTTGCCGGACCAACGTTCTGTAACAGGCAGAGCCTTGTGTTGCTGATGGCTTTTGGGGTTGGGCAATCGCAAGGCGGAAGCCACTCACTTCCGTAATCAGGGGTAGATTTATGCCGAAAAAAACGTCTTCCAGGGATCGCAAGACACGAAAACGACGCAGTAGTTTTGTAAGCCGTTCGCAGTGGGCTGACCCGTTCGTTTCGCTTGAGCCGAGGCACTTGCTTGCCGGGGTGAATATTGATTTCAGCGTTCTCGCCCCCACCGACTACACACACACAGAAATTCTTGTGAGATTCAGTGACACTGTTGATGTGGCCGCTGACCGGCTGCATTATCAGAACGGCGACAATCACCTGGCTACGATCCCGACGGAGGTAGGCGAAGGCTTCCGGGCTGATCCTCAGTTGTGGGAAGTCCCGGTAGCCCAGGGGCAGACCGTCGAGCAGATGGTCAATTTCTACAACAGCCTTTCATTCGTTGATTACGCTGAACCGAATTACACCGTCATACTTCCAGAAGCCGTACCGAATGATCCTCTTTACGGCCCATATCAGTGGGGGCCTGTAAATATTGGAGCCGAGTCCGCATGGGACGTTCGAACTGACGCATCTTCTGTTCCCGTTGCTGTGATTGACAGCGGCGTCAACTATGACCAGCCGGACATTATCGATAACATCTGGACAAACTCAGGTGAAATCCCGGGCAACGGAATTGATGACGACGGCAACGGCTATGCCGATGACGTCTACGGCTGGGACTTCGACAACGATGACAATGATCCAATCGATGACAATGGACATGGCTCTCATGTTGCCGGCACGATCGGCGCCGTTGGTAACAACGGGCAGGGGATGGCGGGTGTAGCCTGGGACGCGACCATCATGTCTCTCAAGGTGATTGGAAACGGCTCCAACGCGGACGTTGCAAGAGCGATTGACTATGCAACCGACAACGGAGCAAAGATCACCAACAACAGCTACGGCTACGCAGGCCAGAACGTTCCCGGCAGTCAGGTTATCAGCGACGCAATCGGTCGCGCTAAAAATTCCGGAGTCCTGTATATCGTCGCCGCCGGAAATTCACGCTCCGGTATTCCGGCTTCGGATATGGACGGCAATTTCAATGCGTGGCCCGCCGAATACAGTAAAGTTCACGACAATGTGATCACTGTCGCAGCGATCAATGAAGATGGCACCTTCGCGAACTATTCGCACTGGGGTGATGAATCAGTCCAGATTGCTGCTCCCGGTACCAACATCGCGAGCATGTGGTCCGACAACAACTACTACTACAGTTCCGGTACGTCGATGGCGACACCACATGTCGCCGGAGCTGCCGCGCTTTTGTGGGCTGAGCGTCCGGACATGAGCTACCTCGAAATCAAGGACGCAATCCTCGACAACACAAGGCCGGACCATCTTTCACTGGTCGGAAACGGAGTTCTCGACCTCGGGCTCGCAATGGCTGCCATTACGCAGCCCGGTAACTCTGCTCCGACAGCCAGCAATGACACCGCTGTGGTGAATGAAGACAATTCGGTCAATGTCAGCGTGCTGAACAATGACAGCGATCCGGATGGTGACACGTTGACGATTCAGTCGTTCTCACAGGGAAGCAATGGCTCGGTTTCAGAGTCCGGCGGCGTTGTTACCTACACGCCCGTCGCCAACTTTAACGGCAATGATTCGTTTACCTATACGATCAACGATGGAAACGGCAACACGGATTCTGCAACGGTCTTTGTGACGATCAATGCAGTTAACGATAATCCGGTAGCTGTTGCGGATTCCGGCGTTACGGATGAAGACGTTGCTGTTTCGATAAATGTTCTAGCCAACGATTCAGACATTGACGGCGACAGCCTGTCAGTTGCATCGGTGACACAAGGTGCGGATGGAACCGTCGTGGACAACGGCGATGGCACCGTCACCTACACCCCTGACGCAGGATTCTTCGGAAACGACTCCTTTACCTATGTGGTGTCTGACGGTTCTGCAACAGACTCGGCAACGGTTAATGTGACAGTGAACGAAGTTGTAGGCGGGAACATTGATGTCGGCTTCTCCGGAATCGCCGTCGATGTGACTCACGTCTGGACGACGATCAATCTGCCATTCTCCTTCAGTAATCCGATTGTTGTCGCCGGTGGTTCTACGAGAGACGGTGGACACCAGGGGGTTGTGCGAGTTCAAAGCGTAACCGCGAACAGCTTCCAGATCCGGTTCCAGGAATGGGATTACCGCGATGGAAACCACACGACCGAGAACATCGCCTACATGGTGATCGAAGCCGGTACTCACACGCTGACTGATGGAACGCAGATTGTCGCCGGTTCGACCACTCTGACGAACGAGAACTTTGCGAGCGTTAATTTTGCGTCCAGCTTCAGTTCGGCTCCCCTTGTAATTGGCCAGGTTATAACGACCAACGATGGTTCTGCTGTTGCTGAGCGGATGCGGAATATCACTGCGTCCGGATTCCAGGTGCAGATGCAGGAGGAAGAGGCCGCGGACGGCATTCATGCCTCCGAGACGTTTAACTATGTCGCGATTGATCAGGGAGCTGGCTCAAGCGGGGATACCGACTTCAACGCAGTTGTTTCCGGCAATGTCGTGACTCAGGGCAACACGACAGTCAATTTCGGGAGCATCGGCGGATCTTCAAACCCGGTGATACTTTCGGATATGCAGACCCGCGACGGTGCCGACACCTCGACGTTGAGGCACCGGTCGGCGACCAGCACATCGGTAACCGTCTGGGTGGAAGAGGAAGGCTCAAACGACAGCGAGCTTAACCATACGACGGAAGTTGCAGGCGTACTTGCGATGGAGGCAGGAACTCTTGTTGCGGCGAATCCCCTTCTGGCGGCCGGGCCAGCCATTGCGCAAAACGTAGGCGATATCGACCTGTCTGACATCGAATCGCTACGGGATGAGGCAGTCGAGTTCTGGCGACATCGTGGTTTTGATACGTCTCCGCTCGCCTCGGTGGAATTTGCTGTCAGCGATCTCCGCAACAATGTTCTTGGAGTCCAGTACGGCAATGCCATTGTTATCGATAGCAATGCCGCGGGGCATGGATGGTACGTGGACAGCGATATAAGTACGCTTGAATCGTTCGAAGGCATGGATCTTTATACGACCATGCTGCATGAGCTAGGTCATGTACTCGGGCAAAACGACATTTACGACGCGAGCCGATCTTCAGATGTCATGTACGGCTATCTTTCAGCCGGTGAGCGCCGTGGTGAGCCGGCCGCATTCGATCTGCGAGATGCATGGTTTGCTGAAGACGAGGAAGCTGACAGCGTTTTCAACTGGTTGACTTAGACCAGAGCCAAACGATAAGACTTAAGCCCGGAGCTCCTCCGGGCTTTATTTTTGTTTGTGTGATGCCATGCTCATTCAATAACCGGCATTCAATCCTCTCAAAAGTGCGAAACCCGCAAACGACTCAATCCACTTCTGCAAATGAACTTTATCGAATGCCATGACGATGCACTGGACGCGGAATTCTGCCGTGAAGTCATTGATACCTTTGAGAACTTTCCGCAGACACACACGCCCGGTGAAATCGGATCAGGTGTAGATCAATCGAAGAAGAACAGCATCGATTGCCGGATCTCCGACTACAAAGAGTGGACAGGAATCAATCAGCGCATACTGAATACAACTCTGGACAAACTGGATGAGTACATTCGCAGATATCCCTATCTGATTTGCGGTGCACTCGCGCCGACGATCCAGCTACCCGATGGAGAGGTGGCTGAAATTTCGCCTGACAACATGGATCGCATTCCACCGGAGCAGATGCGGCAGATTATTTTTCACATGTACCGTCCGGGCTACTTGAACATGCAGAAGTACCTGAAGGGGGTAGGTGGATACCATCACTGGCATTCAGAGATCTATCCACGTGAGCCGAACTGCGAAACTCTGCATCGGGTTCTATTGTTCATGTTCTTTTTAAACGATGTGGAGGACGGTGGCCATACTGAGTTCATCTATCAGCAGACGTCGATCGCGCCCAAAGCCGGCACGATGGTGATTGCTCCCGCCGGATTCACTCACACACACAAAGGAAACGTTCCTGTTTCAAATGACAAATACATTGTGACTTCGTGGATCCTTTTTCAGCGCGCAGAACATATTTTCGGCCAGCAGAAGAAAAGCTGAACTCAAACTGTCGGGGTCATTTTTCTTCTGACTTGTAGGTCGCGATTTGCTTGATGGCCAGCATCGGGCGAACTGCAATGCGTTTCAAGAGAAACGTCGCAGGTTGTTCCCTTGCGAACAGCTATGGCAAATCGACCGATGCCATAAGGTTTCGCAGGCGAAAGAAAAAGACGTTCCCGGCCGCTGCAATCCGCGCCATAACGTCTGTCAGATTTCTTATTAAAGACAAGAGCTATGAGGCACGCTCTATCAGTGACTTGATGACATCGTGGCGTTGACGTATCAGTGCCGGCTCTTCCAGCAAGTCTCCCACGTTGTATTTGATATCGGGGTATTGCGAAAAGACGCCTGCAATCGAGCATTCAGCAAGGACGTGGCAACAGATTTCGGTGATGCCTGAAGAAATGAATGAACGTGCAGTCTCTCCTTGGTTCGCAATCTGTTCCAGCATCTGAAGTTCCTGCCAGCACGCGGCCGAAAACCCGCCAAAAGTTTCAGCGATCGCGCCTGGAAAATCAAAATCTCCGCTATTCCATAACCACTCATCGAACTGTTCATCTCGTTGCCGGCGTTCAGCAACCGGGCTTCGGGCGTTTGCGACCGTATTCGCACAAATGTCAAATTGCAAACTTCTCCTTCCGAATTCAAATGCAAAGCCAATTGCATCCAGAGGAACTCCTTTTGAGCTCATCTCACTGGTGAACAGCTGAAGGAGTCTTTTTGAGTCCGCTGATATCAGTCGATCAATGGCTTGCCAGTCAATCTCCATTGGAATTTCAGTCCTGCTGCGCAGGGGCGCGAATCGGGGCACTTGAGTCAGGTTCGGAATTGACTCTCATTGGAACGTCGCTGACATCATCTTTCCACAAAAAAAGCTCCGCCAGTTGACGGAGCCTTTGTTCTGTACCTGCTACTGTTAGACGTGGATCGTGTAGCCGTTGAGGTAATCGTGGCGAATGATCTTTTCGACATCCTCACTGGCGTCTTTAGCGATCATGTTTTCAGCGTCCCACTCGACTTCTTCGCCAGACCAGACCGCAAGGTTTCCGAGCAGAATTGTCTCGCTCAGCGGGCCGGCGTAATCCGGGAAGTTGGATACAGGTGTGCCTTCGCCATTGATGGCGTTTGCAAATTCCGTGAAGTGGCCTGGAGACTGAGTCCAGTCAGCTTCCATTTCAATGCGACGCAGGCGGGTAAAGTTACCATCGGGATCGATCAGGCCGGTGTGCTCGGGAGCATCAGCGCCGTAATCACCCGGTGAGAAGAACCGGCGACCATCTTCACCGATAATGAGAGCAGCACTTGTGTAGTGGCGTTCCCTTCCCTGACGGTCTTTTCTTTTCGGAATGCCTTCGAGGATTTCCGGTGCCGGCCGTTCTCCACCGTCATACCAGTGCATCTGCAATGCGGCACGGCCTTCGTATTCAGGGAATTCAAACTTGATCTTTGAAGATTCCGGATAGCAGATGCCGTCGTGTTCTTTGGCTTCGGCAACAACAGATGTCGGGAATTTCAGATCAAGTGCCATGTAGGACATGTTGAGCGTGTGGCACGCCATGTCACCAAGGGCACCTGTGCCGAACGCCCAGAATCCCCGCCACTTGAAAGGATGGATTTCCGGACTGTAGGGGCGTCGTTCCGCAGGTCCAATCCAATGGTCCCAGTGTACGTGTGCAGGAACTTCCGGCTCAGCGACTTCCAGGCCGATACTCTGCGGCCAGACCGGGCGGTTCGTCCAGACATGCACTTCTTTTACCGTGCCGACGATTCCAGCGCGAATCAAAGCGGCCGATTGCCGTAGTGCACTTTCGGCGGTTCCCTGATTACCCATCTGGGTGACAATTTCCTGTTCACGGGCGACCTGACCCATCATCCGTGCTTCTTCAATTGAGTGGGTCAAAGGCTTCTGGCAGAAGCAGTGCTTTTTCATCCGCATGCCGTGAAGAGCGATTACGGCGTGGGTGTGATCGGGCGTACTGACGGTGAACGCATCAATTCTGTCTCCCATGAAATCAAACATTTCACGGTAGTCGTTATAGCGAGGGATGTCGCCGAACTTTTCCTTCGCATTGTCCATCTTCTGGTCGTCAATATCGCAGATGGCGACGACGTTGCCGTGGTCTTTACAGGCCTGCGAATCACTTGAGCCTTTGCCGTCGATGCCGACACAGGCGAATGAAATCTCGTCAATTGCCATTCGTGATGGACGAGCTTGAACGCCTCCGGCCACCCAGAATCCGACGCCGGCTGCTGCCGTTCCACCGACAAATGCACGTCGTGTCGGGTTCATCGGGTTCGTTTTCTTCTGCGGAGTATCTTGCGAATTTGGAATGGGTTTTTTGCTCATGGTTTTCTTTTCAATGTGATAGTTTCCGGAGAATTCCAATCCGGTTTCCAGCCCACAAGCATAACTGTGCAAGGCATCGGATTCAATGAAACTACCGGGCGACAGAATCACTCCTGTCGGGCAAAAGTGCGTAGTTTTTGCAGATGTTTTAAAAAAGCCAGCCGAATTGAACGTGTGCAGAGCTACTCGCCAAAACGTTCACGAAGACGTTCCAGCAGTTTTTGCACTTCAGCCTTTTCGGTCGGACCGGAAGCAACTTCAATCGCACGGTTTTCTGCGAGTATGGCTTGTCGTCGTCGGTCGGTTTCCCGAAGCATCATCGCCTTGTGGAGCAAAGCTTCACTACGCAGGTCAGTGGGCATCCTGACGTTGTCGGCAAAATTGTCCAGGGTCTGCAAAGCCAGCGCTTGATCGCCTGCAGCAAAGTGTGCGTCAGCCTTTCCGCCTACTGCCTCGATGAGAACATCCGGCTCGGAAACGGCTGCAACAATAGCAGCGTCAAAAGCTTCGATGGCGGCAGCATAGTTTTCTTCGGCATGTAGCAACTCGCCTTTTGCCAGCAGGAGATACATGTTGCGTCCGCCGGCGTCGATCGCCTGCTCCAGCAGTCTCATGGCATCGTCTTTTCGGCCCGTCCCAGCCATCAGCAGTATTTTCTTGACAAGCAGTCGTTCCTGCGTGTCGCCTTCTACACCCTCAAGAGAGATCATTTCATCAAGTATCGAATCCAGCATTTCCGTATCGCCGAGTTTGCGGACGACGTTCAGCTTGAGTTGAAGGATCTGCAGATGCTCGTCAGCCGGGAAATCGAATTCTTCAAGCACGCCATCAATCGACTCAATTGCCTGTTCCGGTCGCTCCAGTCTGCACGAGGTCCTGATGTCACCGATGATGATCTTCCGCATCTCGGCTTCGCGTTCAGCGTTGTACCTGGAACGCAGACCGAGTTCGTCATCGCTGTCAATTTCAATGATCTCAGTGATTATGTCCGCATAGTAGACTTCAATCAGATCCTCGTTCATTCCGGCGATTGCTTCGTCCAGCAGAGTAGCGCGCTGCAGACCCTCGGCGCTTTCGGCTTCTTTGAGTTTTTCGTCGCGAACCATACGAAGCCGACGGAACTCCTCGATTGCACCCAGATAATTCTCTACGCCGCCGGCCTGATACCCCGTGATCGCAAATGGCTTCAGTTCATAGTCGGTCAGCACAACGGTCGGGTACGAGGTGACTCCGAACATTTCGGCGGCCTGAGCGTTCAGCCTTTTGATTTGCTCGGTCTGTACAATCGTCTTAGGGAAATCCAGTTTGATCAGGACGTAATTCTGGCTCGCTTCAAACTGGAAGTCTTCGTGCGACATGACTTCCGATTCCAGCATTTCGCAAGGAGGGCACCAATCGCTACCGGTAAAGAACAACAGAACGTCTTTGCGTTCTTCTTCGGCTTTCTCAATCCCCTCAGTGAAAACTTCAATCCATCGTGACTCCTGCGCCGACAATGTTCCGCTGGCTATCAGGATGCCGAACAACGCGGCAAAAATCTGATGGATTGCTGTTCTACGATTGCGTGGATTCAACATAAGTCACTTTCTATTGGCTGGCTGCCGCATGCTTCCATTGTAAACAAACACCAGCCAGCGCGATCCGGACCGGATCAGCCGAACGGATCTTCAAGGTTGTAAGCTTCCACCTCAAAAGGATTGTCCCGGTACGGGTCTTTTCCTTTCAGCCACATCCATAAAGACATGAATAAATAGGCGGGTATGAACAACGGTCCCCAGGTCTCGTACTGACGCACGTGGACATGTTCATGGTTCCGGGCAATGTCCAGCGATGCATCAGTTTGACCGATTATTGTATGCCCCAGAGTCATTGCCATCGTTCCGGCACCCGTAAATGACATTCGCAGCAGCATTTTCACGAGGCCACCGTAAAACTCGATACATCCGCGGCGAACCTGGCACCGGCCACCGAACGCCAGCCCTGTCACACCGACTAACAGCCCGATCAATGTGTTGGGTGATACCCAGATGATTTTCAACGCGCGAATGAGCATGGCCAATTGGCTTAGGGAAAGTTGATAGGAGTCACCAGCCGTGTTTGATGGATTATGACGGTAATCTCAATCGGTCGGTGCCAATTCAGGCAAATTTGAGCGTAGCCAAATCAATGGCCGGCAGGTTTCAGCGAACAACTGCTGTCGTTTTTCGTATCGTGAGCGGTTCCGGTGATTGCATTTTTGAAAGAGCTGGATGGTCATTCCGATTTTCAGCCCCTTTCTGGGTGTCCTTTCATCATAGGAAGCCGGCAAGCATTGGACATAGAACTTCGATTTTCTTGCCTCGCTAAAAAAGCCCGTACAATTGCGATGACTGGGGCACCATCAGCCGCTTAACAGGTCGGTTTAGGGTGCGCATCGTGACGGATAGCTGGAAAAGATGCCGATGACACTTAAAATAAACCAGCTGCACAAGCGAGGCTAAACGGGTGGTGAAGGCAGGATGGTGCTTAGTGCGCACCTTCAAGACCTTCCCCATCGCAAGTTGGTTGTTGGGGAACGTTCGAATCCCGGACATTCCGCTGGGGCAACCGGCCTTGGGATAATCAGTAAAGACAAATGACACGAGTGCAGCTTTTCCGCCCGCTACGAAATCAAGAATCCTTCAGCAGGAGCATACATGAGTTTGATCGTTGACCAGAAAGGAATCTCGTACCGGTCTAATCATTCTGAGCTGGCTCTTTTCGGCACCGCTGGCAAACGAAACTTGAAGCGTATCACCCTGGTCCTTTCTTGCGCCCTTGCTTTGTGTATTTCAGCGCCGGCAGTGACGGCTCAGATTCAGCAGGATCGAGGAACCAGTCACGCGGACTTATTCCGAGGGCAAACTTTACCTCGAAACGCCGTAGCACCCGTCGGCCACAATGCTGAGCTGACGGAGATTCAGCGATTGCTGGACCTTCAAAATACGATTACGGGCATCGTAGAAGAGAATATGCCGGCCGTCGTCGCTGTTACCGACGGCATAGGATTCGGCTCGGGAGTGGTTATCAGTCCTGATGGTCTGGTTCTTACTGCAGGCCATGTCATGATGCGCAACGGGGAATATGAAGTTGCCTTTCCTGATGGACGAACCGTCACCGCAAGGCCGCTGGGGCGAAACCTGGACATTGACGCCGGCATGGTTCAGATCACTGAACCCGGACCGTGGCCTTATGTCGAACTTGCAGACAGGACACCCCAGCCAGGAGACTGGGTTGTAGCACTCGGTCATTCAGGCGGCATAGAGATGGGGCGAAAGCCACCTGTCCGGACCGGCCGCTACCTTGAGCGTCGCAACCATCAAATGGTTACCGACGCCGTTCTAATAGGAGGCGACTCCGGAGGCCCGCTCTTTGATACTGAAGGCAAAGTCGTCGCAATTCACAGCTCGATCGGCGACACGGTAGCGGAAAACCGACATGTGTTTGTTAGTGAATTTCAGAAGCACTGGGATAGGATGCAGAGCGGTGAACGCTGGGGTGAATTGCCTGAGCTCACGAGCGTCGAAGACGCAGTTGATAAGCCCAAAATAGGGGTGACCGTCGATCGCAGTCTCGGCAACGCACGGCTTCTTCGCGTCAAAGAGGATTCGGCAGCTGAAAAAGCAGGTCTTCGGACGGGGGACGTCATCGTTGAGTTCAACCGCAGAGAAGTTACCGGGGCAGGGCAGTTGATCGATTTGATCCAGCAACAGGAACCGGGCGATATCGTTCCGATCGCCTATGTTCGAAACGGTATTCTCTACCGGACTGTAGTCGAGCTTGACTGATTTCTCTCCGTACACAGCTGAAGCTACCTGAACACAAAAGCACAGAGGACAACATGAAAGAAACAAAGCACTACCAGGACGCGGTGGCCATGTCTTTCACAACCAAGTTGCTCACAAGAAACTTGCGATTCGCAGCGATCTGTCTGGTCGCCTCTGCGATTGCGCTTTGTGGTTCTGCTGCTCAAGGTCAGGAAGCGCGCGTCTCATTGACGGGTACTTCAGCAACGACTTCGCCTCAAAATGACTATCTTGATCAGGACCTTCGAGATGTATTTGAAGGATTGCTCGACGATCTTTCTCCTGAGGTGAGAGAATGTTTCGAGCAGGCATTACGGAACAACTCACCCGACGTTCAATTTACTCCTGAGCAGTTCCGGGCATTCCGCGATAACCCGGCCAATCCGTTTGAGGGCCTGAGTGAGATTGATCCTGCCGATCTCGACGGCAACATTATTCTCAAGTTCGAACTGCCTAGTCTTCGAAACCGTCCGATCAACCGGCTCGAGCGGCAGCATCCTGCAATGCTGAATGCTCTTCGAACGGTTGGTCTTTCTGCCTCAGCGTGCACAGTCGACATTAAATCCGATGGCGTGCAGGTAGCTGCCGTGACCAACGGGCGTGTG
>JBCCFB010000178.1:0-12885 GCA_039029995.1 Planctomycetota bacterium | reverse complement strand
GGATCGGCCTTCACCTCTAGGATGACTTTCTCTCCCTGTAGCACACTGTTGAAGATGCTGCTGGCCGCTTCGATCGGAACGACTTCCGGCCCCGGTTGGGCAGGCTGAAACACTCTTCCCGGTCGGATTTTTGAGAGGTACTGCTCGGGGTTTCTCTCGTAGGCACCACGGTCGAACTCAATCGGAAGCACCCTGGTAGAAAGTGCTTCCTGTCTGCCTTCCTTTACCTCTTCGAAGAACGCAGCAACCTGCGGGTTCTCATCTCCCTTGAGCGTCGGTGCGACTCCACGGACGGGCATCCTGGAAGGAAGCGGCTCTGTCGGCATTACGGGCTCAGCTGATTCGATGTCTCGCCTTGGGCGAAGTACGCCGCCGACTTCAACCATGTCCTCTTCTTCAAGGCCGAGTGCTTCAGAAAGAGGCCGGTTCTCAACCTGTCTTTCAGGCCCTGTGTCAGGTTCGTCTTCAGGCTGATCGATATTCGCCGTCAACGGTTCACGGTCATTGGACAGCCAGCCCTGACTGGCGGCGATCACAAGCCCTAGACCAACGATCAGGAGTCCTGCTATCGCAAAAGGAAAAACACGCCCTCCGGGCGCAGCATCACCGGAATGCTTCTGCCGCTTCTTCATCCGTTCCCACCGCTGAAAAGAATCACGCCGAAAAAAGTGAAAGTGTGTATCTAGTTGAATTCACACGTGAGACAAGGACGTTCAACTTAACATTGAAACGCGGTCGTGCAAATTTTTCCTGGCCAGAATTTTTGTTCCCCGGCCGCGTGAGAGAACAATATCAGCAAGTGCCGACACGTTTGGTCAAACGCTAATTCCGGATCAGTAAAGATTTCCTGAAGTAGTAAGCCTTGTGAGCATCAGCTTGCACAGGACGTTCACGTTTTTTGAGCTTGCGCAAAATCAACTGACCGGCACTGTTAAGACAACAGCCGAAACCGGTTGCAGAAATCGCTGTGGAGCTTCGCAGAAACTTAACGAACCAGTGCCGGCCCGCTTTGTGGAAGATCGTCCGGGATACAGGCTTCTCTGCGTTCAAGCTCTGACAGAAATCTCAAGTCACGAAACTTGTCATCTCGAAGGATGATCGGCTTGATAAACACAAACAGATGTTGATCGACCGAGCGTATGCCCTGGCGAGAGGTCAACCTGTTTACAACCGGAATTCGTTCGAGAATCGGAATCCCCGTTACACTGTCGACGTGCTGCCGACGCTTGAGACCGCCAACGATAATGGTGTGGCCATCGGGAATACTGACTTCACTGGTCACTTGATCGGTGTTTCGCGGTGGAGGGAGGTCCTCCTGCGACTCATCCGCAAAGTTATTGACAAGGACATCAAATTCAAGGTTGATATAGTCATCATCTGAAATCTGAGGCGTCACGCTGATCGTAGTTCCGGCCTGAGCAAACCCGCCAAGGCTTCTTGTAGACACGGTATTGTTGGCATTGATTGAAGAAAACGGCTCTTCAGCGACGCTTGAAAGAAGACCTGTGGCGTTGTCAGTCACCAGGATTCGAGGAGCGGAGATGACGCGGGACCGAGAATGTGACGCAAGCGCGCGAAGTACTACATCTGCGACATCCGGATCGACAAGTGTTCCATTGAAACCTCGGCCTGGCAAAAGTGATAATCCTCCTGTCGCACTATCTACTGCACTAAGACCAAAGCTAGAAAACGCGAATAGTCGATTGTCACCGACGCTGTCTCCACCTGAGACCTCTATCCCGAAGTTAAAGTTGTCATTAGCAGAAATCGTTACGACACTGACTTCTATGAGTACCTGGGGGCGGCGTTGGTCGAGTTTCTCTATCAGGTCTGCGTACAACTGCTGCACGGCGGGGTCAGCAACGACAATCAATGTATTGCTGGTCTCGTCGATCGTAACTCTGGCTTCGCCTGGAATTACATTTTGATTCTGAGCGGCAGCTGCGAGCAATGTGTCAACACCCTGTAGGCCGTCGCTCAGTGCACCCTGCAACGCCGGAGGTATATCGCCTTGTCGAGATCGAGGAATTCCACCAGGGCTTGCTTGAAAGAAATCCCCGCCGATTCCGGGTTGGCCCGAATAGCTTGAACCAAATCCTGAAGCTGCTCCTCCACCAAAGGGTAGGCCGATGTCATTGCGAACTATTCCCGTGTTTCTGCCATTGATTCGGTCGAACGAACGTTGACGCGTTCTGCCGTAAGGATTTTGACTTAGACGACCAACAATAGATTGGAGCGTGTCGAGTATATCAATCGCCTTTACATTCTTCAGAGTGTAAAAACGAATTGGACTCTGCCCCTCAACGACCGGAACTTCGCGGTCAAGCTGTTCAATAAACTCAAGAATCCGATTGTGAATCTCCGGCCGGGCGGTAACTATTAGTTGATTCGATTGTTCATTGAAAGAAGACTGATAAACTCTGCCAATGGCTTCTTCGTCCAGGCCTGTCAGCGTTTGCCGGATTAGTTCGTCAATCCGTTCACCGGATATGTGCTTGAGTTGATACCGCTCCAGCGTCAGGCCCATTGCGACGTCCAGCTGCCGTATCAACTCCATAGCGGCGGCAATTTCGCGTCTGCTACCGATCATTATCAGCCGGTTGGTTCTGAGGTCTGCTCGAATTCGCAACCGTTCCGGTGTGGGCGACGAATTATCCTCTGGCAAGACCGCTGCTGAGTTGAGCAGGTCATTCAACTGAGCTTCCAGTTCGGAAGCCTCCAGGTGTTCCACCTTGTAGAACTCAGTTACTGTTTCTTCTTTGGGAATATCAAGCTGTTCTATGAGATTGGAAATAGTCGCGAGCTTCTGCGCCGTCTCGGTGATAATAATCGTGTTTTGAGCTGGTAGCGGCGTGATAGATCCTGCCGCGCTATCCTGTTCGCCCGTGTACACCAGCTGCCTGAGGTATGTGTCCACCTCTACCGGAGATACATGCTGCAAGGTGAATACGGCTGTAAGGTATTCACCTCGCTCAAAATCACCCGGTTGCCCTACCGGGACGAAAGGTCTGACGCCGGCAAGTGGCACAATCCTATGCCAACCAACGACTTCCGCTTCGACGATCGCCAAACCGTTTGAGCGAAGAATCCCCTGCACCAACTCGAACATTGTGTCGCGATCAACGGTCCGCTGACCAAAAAACCTCACGCTGTTTGTTTTTCCTTCGAGAACACCATAGTCGAAGATCTGCATGCCTCGAACTTCGGACAGCCACCGTACAAGCGCAGTGAGATCCAGAGGAGTTCTTTCGTCCAGGTTGATCAGAAGTTCGTCTTCCTGGCCTGCTGCCATCAGCACAGGTGGATCTTCCTGTGCTGACAGATGCGCATCAGGACACAGGCTCCCCATAAGGAGCGTCAGGAACAGAACAGAATTCAAGCGATTTTTTGTCACCATTTGGCTACCATTTCGGCAGAGCTTATCGTTGAATTGCCCCTCATCGTCAACATCGAACGCCTTATGCCGGTCTTCTCCTACAGAGCAGCTGACAAGAACGATCTCATTACTTATGGGACGATTGCAGGGGAAACTCCACGCCAAGCGAGAGAATTATTGCGAAGCCAGGGACTCCGGATCGTGGAGCTATCTCCGCAATCCGCTAGCGGGGCAAAAGGCGCTACTAGATTTTCGATATTCAACCGCGATCCGTCCGGCAAAGTTGCGGGCTTTGCAAGCGACCTTTCGACTTTACTTAGGGCAGGAGTACCACTAGTTGAGTCATTAGATACGCTTTCAGAGCAGTACGATCACGGGCTCCGTAACGCTGTTCTGCACCTCAAAGAGGACGTAGCCTCGGGCGATTCCCTGGCATCTTCTCTGCGAAATCAGCCCGACATATTTGATGCGCTAAGCGTCAAGATGGTGGAGGTAGGAGAGAATACCGGCGAATTGCATACGGTACTCAGGCAGCTTGCCGGCTTCAAGCGGCGATCGACTCAGTTCAAGGACCGCGTACTGACAGCACTGCTGTATCCTCTGATCATTTTTGTGGTGAGCATCGGTGTCACGATTTTCATTATGTCAGTAGTCGTTCCGATGCTCCTCGAAAATCTGATCGATGCTGGAAAGCCATTGCCATGGCCCACGATGGTATTGAAGTCGTTGAGTGACACTCTGATCAATCACGGCTGGTGGATGGCAGTCACGGCAATTTGTGGGGCAATTGGTGCCACGTTCTATTTCAAAACGGATGCCGGCTCGAGACTGTGGTATGACGCAATCAACAGATTTCCAGTGCTGGGAGCGATGAATCGCAAACAGGAGATTGCCAAGGTATCTCTGATCATATCAACATTGATGAAGAGCGGCGTAGAATTCGTTGATGCTGTAAGAATCGCTACAGGCACGACTTCAAACCCGTTGTTGCGAGACGCATTGGATCAATGTGCCACCAGTGTTTCGTCTGGTGTCGATATTGGCTCATCTCTCGACGCATCTTTTTTTCCGCCCATGGTTGTGCAGGTGTATACAATCGGTCAGGAATCAGGACACCTTGAAGACATGCTTGAGGAGCTCGCTGAGGACTTCGACGCGCAGGTTGAATCAGTCGCCGCAAAACTGTCCACTACGATTGAGCCTGTGCTGATTCTGGTCCTCAGTGTTTTTGTCGGGTTCATTCTTTTCGCTACTCTGTTACCGATCCTGGAGGCTGGTAATGTTCTCGGTTAATTCTCAACATCAAAGATTCTCAATCCGCCGCATTCAAAGAGCACGCGTTCGGCGAGGATTCTCGTTGACAGAATTGATGGTCGTCATCGTGATTATCGGACTTCTGGCGGGAGCTGTTGCGGTCGGTGCAAGAGCATATATGGCTGCAGGCAGAAGTGGAGTGGCCCGAATGGAGATCAGTCAGATTGTTGAAGCACTTGAAAGCTACTCTGCGATGAAAGGCAGGCTTCCGGCGACGAACGAAGGACTTCAAGTACTAGTTGAGTCGACTGACCAGTTTCCCGGTGGCCTGTTAAAAGGAAATTTGAATGATCCCTGGGGGAACCCGTATGAATACGTAGTCCCCGGTCCTGACGGCGAACCTTACGAAATACTCTGTTCTGGTGCAGATGGGCGGATTGGAACTGACGACGACATTTCCAATACCGAGCTTGGCGATGAATAACGATCCCCGGAGCGCATTTTCGTTGATTGAGCTAATGCTCGTTCTGGTAATCGCATCACTGGTCGCAGGTTCACTTGCGTTCAAATGGCGGACCTCAATGGGCCCTTTTTTGCAGCAGGAAACCATACGCAAACTCGCCCTTGCTGATCGACAGACCCGGGAATTCGCAGAGTCAAACCGGTGCAACTGTCTACTTGAGTTTGATCCCGACAGCTCGACGCTGAATTCCATTCGTACGCTTGGAGGGTTAAACGAGCGAGTGAGCTATTGGATTGACTCGTCCATTGCCGTTTCGGACTTCGACGTGATCGAGTATTCGCCCGCCGGCGTCAGTACCACGTGGAGTGTTGCTGTTGGCGAAGGAGATGAAAAGATCTGGCTTTTGTTTGCCGGTCAGACAGGACAAGTTACCCAGTTCGAGGACAAGGCAAAGCTTGATGAAATACTCGAAACGCTGCGGGTCGAAGGGGCTGACGCTCGTTGAGGTAATCGTCAGCATAACTTTGCTTGCTACGTTGTTGACGGGAATGTTGATCGCCCACTCGCGACATATTCGTCAACTGACGTTATCCAGACAGACTGCGGCCGCCTCGAGACTTGCAGATGAACTGCTCGCGAGCTGGTTCAAGAGTGGCCAGCCTTTCCCCGGGAACGAAACGGGTGTTCTCGGCGACGATGGCCAATACGTCTGGGTCTCAAAATGGAGAGCGGGAGGAACCGACAACCCTCGATGGCAAACGAGGGTGGTGTCTGTTGAGGTATTTCATCGAAGCTCTCCTGATGTTGCCCTCTTTTCGACTGAACTCCTTGACGATATTCCGTTTGAGAACAACGGAGGCAGGTAGGCAATGTTTTTGGCAGGAAGAAAAACTGCGAACAGGACTGGCTTGACCTTGATCGAGTTGATGGCTGCGTTGCTCTTGTCAGCAATGTTGCTTGCCGCCATCACCGGACTATGCGGACGTCTTGCTGAAGTAAATCGCCAGATGCTCAATGCGCCGGCTTCACCGCCGTGGCACTATCAGCTAGAGAATCATTTACAGAAGGACTTTCAGAATTGCCGATCTGTGCAGCTAACTCCGAACCGCCTTCTTCTTGCTGGCTATTTCACACCAGACGTATCCCGTGGTGGATTGACTCCAGTTGCCCACGCACCAATGCAGATCGCGTACGAAGTTACTTCAAGCGATGGACGGGCAATGTTGTTACGGCGTGAGACCAGGCTCGACCGGACTACCGGTGACGGGATAAACGCATCACTAGTTGCTCTCGACGTTGCCTCGATCCGGTCGCCACAAAGACTGGACTCGGATGTTGCACCCGGCCAGTTGACCGTCGGATTTCATGGAACTGACGGGGAGCCGCTACTAGTTGTTCACCTGACTCGCCATGGTGAAGGAACTGCCGGCAGCTCAATTCAATGGAGAGAACAGCCGTGAATTCCACACGAGGAAAACGGAAAAGGCAGGGCTACGTTCTTGTTATGACGTTGTTTGTACTTTCGGTTGTCGCGTTATTGTTAACTACGCTGGCCAGCAGAAGTATTTTCGAGGCAACTGCCGCAGTACAGCTTGAGACAGAAGTCGCCAACAAATGGGCCATAGCCAGCTGTCAAAGATTTGCGCTGACGAACGCGGAAGACCTGCTGGTTGAAAGCGAGGGTGAATTTCCAAATGCACTTCCCGATTCGCAAGCAACTGTGAGTCTCGCAGGAATTACGATTGACATGCAACTTGAAGACGAGTCAGCCAAACTCGATCTCAATAACGTCTGGGCAAACACCAGCGCGGCAAACACACGTGAAGTAGCGCGCAGATTCGGGCCTCCTGAGGCCAATGTTGAGCTGAGGCCCTTGAGGAGCGACCTGCAAAGCATGACGAACGATCCATTCGAGAGCTGGGGGCAGGTATTTGTCCCAGCCACAACGGCCGAATCCGGTATTCAGGCCTACCAGGCTTCGCGGGACCTGACACTGTGGAGCAAAAAGACAAACTTTGAAACTGCGCCTGCTGATGTTATTCTCGAAACCGCCAAGCCTGTCGCGGGAACGATAATCGCGCAACGCCTGGCATCGGCCGCCGCATCCGGTGAGCAAACGTCGTTTGAAGATGCCTTGAATGCCGCTTCACCCACTCAACGGCAGCAGGATGAACTACGAAAGTTGTTTACCGAAAGGTCGCATGCCCAGTCCCTGTGGATGTTCATCCGCGAACAGGACCAAACATCTTTGCGATTGACCATTCGGGAGTCGTTCACAGACACGATCCACCGGACCTATAGTTTTTCCTGGTAGCCAATGAAGTTGCGCACGAAGATCTGGTTGTTGTACGGAACAGGCGTTTTGATCTGGTTCGCAGCTATCGCATGCGTCGCGCTTGTTTTTCTAGTGCCACCCCGTGTTCACCTGTTCGAATCCAGAGGCCTCCCTGCTAACGAAGAGATAGAGCCGATGTTGACGCCCGCGGATTTTGAGCAATTTCGCGACCTCAAACTGCAGGGCCCGCTTGTTGAAACGGTCAGCGAAGAAACTCAAGAAGAGCCAGACGAAGTCGTTCAAACACCAGTTGTAGAACCAGTCAGCTTACCTCGTTCCATAGACCTTGGCGGAGTACTCTACTCAACAGAGTCTGAGTCCCTAGCATTGTTCGCGCGTTCGGGTCGATGGATCGAACTTGCGGTCGGCGAAACGATTGATGGAGCCACGATTAAGATGATCTCGAGGGACCATGTAGTTCTGGAATACAAAGAGCAGGAATTCAAACTCTTTGTGCAAAGGCAGGAACCACGGTGAAGAATCCTGAATTTGCAATCTGCGTAAACACTGGAAGCCTTTCCGTTATTTCATGGGAGCGAGGCGCGCCGCGCACAGCTTGCGTCCTATCGACTACCTCATTCCAATCTGATGAGCCAGGCTACGGGTACTCAATAGCCTGCAAATCGGTTGCAGATTCGATGTTCGATGCTGGTTACCGTGGAAGGCCAGTTGTTCTCGGGCTTAACAGTTTTCAGGTCCTGTTCATGGCCTACGATGGACTACAGGATCGGAATCCGACTCGTTTCGATCTGGAGGAGGTTTGCGCAATTGATGCTGAGAACATGGAGGTGTGTCGCGTCTCCACCAACGGAATGTTGGCTGCCATCTCAGACCGCATTCAACCGCTGGTAGTTGAGCTGGAGAAGAACGAGATTCAAATTGGTTCTATTGTCCCGACTCCGTTATTGCTAACCGGTTCGATTGAAGTTTCACACAACCAGATTTTATTGGCTGCATGTGACCTGGCCACGACTGAGGCTCAGGCTTTCGATCTATTGGAGTTTGATACGGAAGGTCTGCTCAAAAGTTGGAGTCGAGCTGAAAGTCCGCAAAGGCTAAAACAACTGGCCCGATCGGCAGCCTCTACGTTCTCGTCTATCTGCACGATCGGAAGCCTATCGAGCGAGCTTGGTGAATTCGCCGAAATCCCGATTAGCGAAGAGCATCATGATCAGGCTCCATTGGTTGCGAGAGAGTGTGAATCGATCAGACGCGGGATCGAGAGCCGTGTGGATTTCGCTAACGCATTTTGCCAGGGTCGCGCAAGCAAGTTGGCTCCAGCGGCAAATTTCCTACTGACCTCAGTTCTTGTCCTGCTTGTGGCAACCCTGGCAGCGTCATTGTGGCGTACGCATCAGTTTGATGAGGCAACTGCTGAGACAGATCGAAAGACTGTTGATTACTTCAACCGCACCTTGCCGGATCGCGGGCCAACGAGAATGGTCAACAGGGTGCTTGAGCAAGAAAAGGCTCACATGTTGGAACTCAATAGAACCGTCCAGCAATATGATCAGACTCCGGAACTGTTGGCCAACTTGCACAACTTCCTCGAAAGCCTTCCCCGCGATGTCAAGTTTGAAACCAAACTTTTGAACGTTACTGCTCGACAGGTTCGTTTCGAAGGCGTGGTGTCAGACACGATTTCGCTGGACCGAATCAAAGACTCGATTGACTCGAATCCTCAATTCAATAGAACCAACCAGACTTACGGTACCAACTTTGCGTTGACCTATGCGGTCAGCACTGAAAGCCGGACGCAAGATGATTGACAAGCGAACAATTACATTCGCGATAACCTGTCTTATTGTTGCCAACTTGTGGGCATGGTCTCGCTTGAACGCTGCGAGCGACAACCTTGCGACAGCAACAGTTCAGTTACAGCAAGCTGTGGAACTCTGCGAGGACATTAGAGATCTTCGCCGCAACATGAACAGCGAACGATTGGTAGCTCCCGATGATTTTGACACCGTTCGATCCATCGCAGACGTGGTGAGAGCGGCAGGATTGCCGGTACAAAACACTTCAGGCTTGTCGGAGGTGACAGAAAAGGAAGATGCCGACTCGGGAATACGAGTAGTGTCTGTGGACGTCCCCATTGATGCCACGGTCACAATTGAACAGTTTTCGGAGCTCCTGAATCTGGCCGATGAAGCTCAGACTAAGCTCATGGTTCGTGCGGTTGCTCTACTTCCTGTGAATCAGGAAGATTCAGAGAACAACGAGCGCTGGGAAGCACAGTTTCAGCTTTATCAGGTTCGACGAGCTGGAAACTGAATCTGGCTTTACGCCCGTCGACTTACTCGGCAGCTCGGGACCGCAAGTCTGTTTAGATTGGTCGATTGTCCCCCAATAAGCAGCATTGCGGCGTGCTAGCTAATCTGAAGCCGCGTCTTGCGTTGACCAATTTCCTTCATGCGGCTAATTACGGGCTAAGACTGCGCGCTTCCGCAGAAAAAAGTCGCCTCCCAATGACCGGGCCAAACCGCTGATTGCTAACCGAACAGTATGGATACTGCTTCTCATGGCTGTACTTGTTGCCGGAGCCGGCGGATGCGCGCGTATAGAGGCAGGAAAAACAGCCGGCTACCACACAGTTGTAGAATGCGGCAGCCGCGACACGGCAACTGCTCAGAAACGTTTTGAGTCCGCAAGCAAGCTGCTTGCGCAATGTGATGTGGAAGGTGCAGAGCAGCTATTGCATCAAGCTCTCCTGGCAGACGTGTCCTTCGGACCAGCTCACAACACACTCGGAAAGATCTATTTCGATCAGAAGAAGTACTACCTCGCAGCATGGGAGTTCGAGTATGCCAATCGTGTAATGCCCCATCGAGGAGAGCCACTGAATAACCTCGGACTGGTCTACGAAGCCGTCGATCAAACCGATCGCGCTGTCTTCTTTTACGAGCAGGCGATTGAGGGCTGGCCAACGAACGCAGAATTTCTTGGAAACTACATTCGTGCCAGATACCGAAGAGGAGATCGCACGAGCGATCTGAGACCGTTGCTCGAAAATCTCGTTATGCTTGATGACCGGACTGACTGGGTCGACTGGGCTAAAGGGTTGCTGTTAACTGGCAATATCGATGAGCCAAGGACTATTGATGTCTTTGTAGAATCACCCGAAGGGGGAGCGGGTGCATTAAATTACAACATCGGTGATTCTCCACAGTCTGCGATCGGCAGCGCTCCGATGCTCAATTTCGAAGAACTAGACTCCGGTATCGAAAGCTCACGTAGGAGAGTTGAGCCAAACACGCTTCCTGCTCCGCTCCAGCCGATCCCTCGAGATTCGTCCTCCGACTCCTTCAGCAACTAGCATCTCGCAGACCTAGTACTCCAACTGCGCGGAGATTCGCCTGATCTCATCGAGGGTGGTTAAGCCGCTTGCCACCTTTGCGAGCCCATCGTGAGCCAGCGTCCGCATTCCGCCTTCTAGTGCCGCTTCTCGAATCTCTCCAGCATTTGCCCTGCATTGAATGAGCTTCTTGATACTCTGGCGGATGGACATTAGCTCGAATACACCAACCCTGCCACGAAATCCTGTGCCACGACATTTTGCACACCCTGCGCCTCTCATTGATTCAAACGGAGACAGATAGGGGGTTCCGAGCTGTTCCAATAATTCTTCCGATACCACAGTGTCAGCTGTGCAGCAGGCACTGCAAATTCGACGAACCAGGCGTTGCGACAACACACCAACGAGGCTGCTGGATACAAGGAAGGGTTCGATATCAAGATCAAGAAGTCGCGTTATCGTGGTCGGCGCATCGTTGGTATGCAGGGTCGAAAAAACCATGTGGCCTGTGAGCGCGGACTTAATCGCCATGTCCGCGGTTTCCTCATCGCGAATCTCGCCGACCATGATGATGTCCGGGTCCTGCCTCAAGACATGTCTTAGGCCGCTCGCAAACGTCATTCCCTTCTTATCACTAATTTGAATCTGGCTGATACCTTCGAGCTGATACTCAACCGGATCTTCAAGCGTAACCACGTTTCTAGCGTTGGAATTAATCTCACTTAGCGCCGCGTACAAAGTAGTACTCTTGCCACCTCCAGTCGGTCCTGTCACCAGGATCAAACCATGCTCAAGCCGGATAAGACGTTGAAACTCGGCAAGGTCTTTTTCTTGCATGCCGAGTTGATCAAGGGTGTAAAGCCTTGCACTCTTATCCAGTAGCCGGACAACAATTCGTTCTCCGTGGCTGGCCGGCACTGAGGAGATTCGAAGATCGATTCTTCTATCGCCGACGACGGCAGTCGCCCTGCCATCCTGTGGCAGTCTTTTTTCTGCGATGTTCATCCTGCCGATGATCTTGATTCGACTGATGACGGCTTCCTGAGAAGCCCTTGGAATCTCAAACTGATCAAACAAGACTCCATCAATTCGAAAACGCACCTGCAAGCGTTCTTCGAATGGCTGGATATGCACATCTGATGCCCGGTCCATTACCGCGTCAAAAAGGATCGAATTCACAAGCCGGATTACCGGCGGGTTTCCGTGTAAGTCGAGCAGATCCTGCCGATCTTCACTTGAGATTTCGATAACGTTCTCATCGACTGAAAGAGATTTGATTGTGGAACGCGTCTGGCTCGACCTGTTCTCAAATGCGTCGTTGATCGCGTTACGAATCTGATCTTCTGTAGAAAACACTGCAATTACGGACCGTTTGAGGAACCGTCCGATTTGATCGACGTGATCCAGGCTCGCTGGATCAGCCACATGTACTTCAACGGGGAAACCATCTTGAGCCGGCTCAAGTGCAAGGATGTTCCATTCCCGTGCAAGCCGGATTGGAAATCTGCCAACGAATTCCTCAACGGGAGATCCGGCATCCGTGACCGGTTTGAACTGTACTCCCGTAAGCGACTCCAGCTCGTCACATAGCCTCGCATGAGCTTCTTGGTCTAGCTTCCGAAATGAAAGTTGCTCAAGTAGGGAAGATGCATGTGATCTGGCTGCCGTATTCACTCAACGTATCCGGGATGAATATTCTGACGCTTGTCCTGTTCGGTCTCATTGTGTTCCTTCCGTCGCGAAAGTTCCACAACATTCGTGGATCTCATGCACGGAGGCAGGAAACGAAATTGTACGAGTGTTCAGTTTCTCGAGCGTTTCCGTTGTAGATGCCTGAGCAACGGCGCAGAAGCTGTATACCGCGTCGATCCGGCGCGAGGACCAGAATCAGCCTCAATACTCATAGGCTGTGTATGAGGGCTTCAGCTGAATAGGTGCTGCTACTTAGGCATGAGGTTTCAAACCGTATTGCTAGAGGCAGTTTCAAAACTTTGACTGGCTAGCAAACCTTCTGTTTTATTGTGCGTATTTGAGGTCGAAAGGAGACCTCAATGTCAGACCGATCCCGTTCGAATGAAGCGGGGTCCATGATGGAGTCTCGATGGCTAAGGATTGAGCCAACCCTTACAGATCAGCAATGGTCTTTGATATCGGACCTGTTT
>JBCCFB010000177.1:0-13282 GCA_039029995.1 Planctomycetota bacterium | reverse complement strand
GGTATTCCGCTTCAAATCTTGCCCGCTCATCTTCAGGCATTTGCGAAAGCAATTTTTCACGAACGTAGCGAAGAATTTCCCGGATCTCGATCGGCGACTCATCGACCTCCCGTGTCCAGACGAAAGCCTTGTCATACGGCCCGAGGTAAGCTCGCAACTGTTCCTGGCGATACTGCGGAAACGCTCCGCCAAAGTTCGGATGCGGATTGTCAACCGACCAGACGGCGGTTCCATTCTGCCAATCGATGCCAAGAGCGCTTAACAACTTTCCGGCCCGACCTTCGTCATCCTTCGGAAAGAAAGAGCCTGCAATGTAGTCATGATACGGATTGTCCGGCTGAACACGCGGAATGTTGGGAGCATGAAATACCGCCAGTCCCGTCGGATCCTGATAGGTCCAGAAAAATGTCAGCGGGTCGTCGAGAATCAAAACCGAATGCCCGGCCTCGATATATTTGACCAGAGCTTCCATAGAAGTTGTGTCAAAACAACTCGGGAATGGAACGAGCATGACATCAGGCGCTACCAATTCAGGTTCAGTTTCCAAATTTTCCGGGGCATCCTCTCCTTCAGTTGCCGGCGGGTTTTCTTCTGGCAGGAAATCTCCCAACTGGCTCATCTTGTAATTGGTCACATCGTACTGTCTTTCCAGTAGACGATTCGCCGTTTGATAAACGGGCCACTGCGTGATCCGTGTTCCTTCAATTTCAGGTCCCGCAAAGTGAACGTCGGATTCGACGATACCAACGGTAATCTTGAATTCCTCACTGGTCGTTGCGGCAATTGCCCGACTCAACTCGTATTCGACCGATGTGTCGGAATCGATAAAGGGGAGAACGGCATCATCAATCGGACTCGAAATAAGAGCTCCCATGAACACTTCCTGTTCAACTGTCTTACTTCCGGTCTCCGATTCAACCGTGCGTGGCGTAATGCCCAGCTGTCGTGCCTCGGCTTCGTGCTCACTGAACGGCTCAACATTGACAAGCCTCAGGTCGACCAGATTGCCGCCAAGCAGATCGAACTGTCGCAAAGTGCTGACGAACTGTTTCTTTACATCCGCATATTCGCGCGGCACTTCAGAACTCACGAAAGCCTGAATCGTGACCTGGCGATCCTTCTCTCTGGCTTCGGCCATCGTGTCGATCGTCGTCTGCGACAGCGAGTAAAGCTTTTCATTGGTGAAATCAAAACGGGATGGAACATACGTGCTGACTGCGCTGACTAGATAGTTGACGGCAACAAACGCGACGACAAGAGCGAGCGTCCGCACGAGAAAGTGCCCCTTCATGCCCAGATTGCGATCGCCACTCCAGTGACGACTGCTTATCACCACCATGTTCAGATAAAACATGAAAACCGTGATCGAAAGAAAGTAAATCACGTTGGTGAAGGGGATCAGGCCGACGGCAAAGTCCTGAAGATTCCAGGAGATGCCGAGCTTTTCCAGAGGAACGTTCAACCAGCTCAGATTTTCATTGTCGGCAAGTCCTGAATTTGAAACCTGCTCTTCCGCTTCGCCCTCACCCGGAGCAGGTGTTTCTGAAACCACTTCATTCAACGCACCGGTTTCAAGGTTGCTTGCGACCGAATCAACCGACTCAAGCAAAGAAGAGCCGCGAAAGTACTCGCCCATCAGAACCGGCACAGCGCAGAAAACAGCGCCCAGAACAAACGCGATAGTTGCACTTCGAGTCAAAGATGACGCGAACATGCCAACGGACAACAAAGCACAACCTGCAAGCCAGTAGCCGAAGTAGGTCGTAGCAATCATGCCCCAGTCCGGGGCACCCATCTTGTTCAGAAACCAGAGCTGAGCCGTCGAGAATACGAGAGCGATTGTGTAGACCGCGACTACCGAAAGATACTTGCCGAGAACAATTTCGAAATCGCTGGCAGGCAGCGTGAACAGGATCGCATCAGTTCCGCTTCGTTTCTCCTCCGCCCATATCGACATCGTGATCGCTGGAATAATGAACAGCAGCAGTAGCGGATAGTAGCGACTGAGCTGGTCCAGATTCGCGAGATTGTCAGCGAAAAACTGTGGCGAGAACGTCAGAACTGAACACAGCGTGACGAACACGATGATGAACAGATAGCCCAGCGGACTGGTGAAGTACTGCTTCAGATTTCGCAGAAAAACTGCTGAAACAACATGCCATCGAAACATTATCCAACTGCCTCGTAATGTCGTCTATGAATTTGTCTTACCTTGATACGCCGATCCGGTTCCACACCAATGAAACGGCACACACCTATCTAACTGATCTTCAATCAGGAAACGGCTTCCACATTGAACTTTGTCAGTTCATGAAACTTCTGTTCCATCTCCTGACGGTTGCCCATGTCAGAGATCGAATCGTCGTAGACGAGCTGTCCGTTGTTGATCAAAACAACGCGGTCGCAGAGGTTTTCAACTTCCTGAAGAACGTGCGTTGAAAGCAACACGGTTTTGGTCTCACCCAGCGTTCGTATCAATTTCCGGATTCCGACCAGTTGATTCGGATCGAGTCCGCTGGTCGGCTCATCCAGAATCAGAATCTCCGGATCATGCAGAAGCGCCTGAGCCATACCGACGCGTTGGCGAAATCCGCGCGAGAGTTTGCTGATCGGCTTGTTCCACACCTCTTCCAGATTGCATTGATCCATGACGAAAGCCGTCCGGTCGCGTTTCCGGCTTGCATTCAATCCGCGGGCCCGCGCCAGATAACTAAGCGCGCTTGACGGAGTCATCTCGTCGTAAAGCGGGCCGTTTTCGGGGAGGTAGCCGATCTTCATGCTGGCTTCGATCCGGCTGTCAGCCATGCTCAAACCGTCAATCGTCACCGTTCCGCGTGTCGGTGCGAGAAATCCTGTCAGGATTTTCATCGTCGTCGATTTGCCCGCCCCGTTCGGCCCTAGAAACGCGCAAACCTGTTGCGCAGGCACAGAAAAAGTGACGTCTTTTACAGCGGCAAAGCGACCGTAGAACTTACATACTCCGTCAACGGCGATCATTTCGCGGTTGACGGTTCCACCGTCATTTTCAGTCATGGGTCTCAATCAAAAAAACAACTGGCAGTTGTTGTAAATGAATTGCGTGCGACCGGCGACATACACTCGGTGCGTCAACCACTCGGTGCGTCAACCGTTGCCGGCATTATATGGAATTTCGAGTGCCATCAAAACCCGAGCAAAACGCGTGGAAGCAGGTTTAAGTTCGTGGCTTTCCACTGCACTTTCTGAATTCTGCCGAAGCATTCCCGAATTCAGGAAATGAATGGCAACCGCTGTAACAGTTGAGACGGATTCCCGCTGATCAAGTATCGGGCCGATAGGAGCCCGCTCAAAATCACCTCAATAAAAGGGAACCAGAGATGTTGTCAATCATTTTCACGATTATGGAAGCCATGATGGCCGGCAAACTGATCAAACGTGGCGCAACCAAATGGGTGGCCGCGATTCCAGTGGCCGCTTTCCTGATGGCCGAGGTCGGCCTGACTGCACTGGTTATGAGTGCAGGAATGCCGCTGATCATGGTTCTTGCCGGTGTGTTCGCGATCCATGGAACAGCCGCCGGAAGCCTGGCCATGATGCTCAAAAACATGCCCGAGACTGAAGAGGCCGCCGCTTAACGCCAAATTGATGACCGCGCAATAGAACAGCCGCAGACATCTGCGGCTGTTTTTCGTAGATGGTCATCGGCGGAATCAAATCAACGTCGCATGTTCAGCGGTTCCGGATAGATTCCTCTCGGCCTATCTACGGGAGTCGGCTCTGTTGAAATTTCAGGGCTTTCCGACACCCTGGGTGGGAGTTCAGACGGGGTCAATACAAAGACCATTTCCATTTCGTTCTCATCTTCCGCGCCCATCGACCATTTTTTGAAAACGATAACAAGCTGTTCTTCGTCAGCCAATTTCAGTCCGGAGTTGATTCGACGGACGACAAATCCGGGCTGACCGGTGTCACCGGCAAGATTCTGGTCGAGCTTCGAAAGCTCAACACTGAACTCGATCGCCATGCCGTCGTCGGCTTGTTTCGGGACCAGGTCCAGCACAGTCCCGACGGGACGGAATTGAACTTCATTATCTCCCGAAGCATTCTGCACAACGATGGGTATCTCAGTACCGGCCATGAACTGCGCGGCCTGATCGTATTTACAAACAAGGACTGGCTGGGAGACAAGTCGCGCGATGTTGTTCCTTCCCAGAAAGTCCATAAGCTCGATGATCTGATCGCCTTCTTTGTTGGTTGCGATGGTGACACCGTTCGAAGTAACAGCGTCTTTACCATACAGATCAGCGATACTTTCAATGACCATCGGCGCGGCTTCATCTCCCGCCTCGCTCCATTCAACGCC
This sequence comes from Planctomycetota bacterium, assembly GCA_039029995.1. Taxonomy (GTDB): domain Bacteria; phylum Planctomycetota; class Planctomycetia; order Pirellulales; family Pirellulaceae; genus Mariniblastus. The sequence continues at coordinate 8,940 of JBCCFB010000177.1, read as the reverse complement.
AAGCTCTGAAAGCCTTCCGGCCTCGACTTCGAACACTGAAACTTTCAGTGCCACGTGGTCGTCAGAAATCAACTGGTTCATAACCGGCAGGTCGCAATGCTCGCGGGCGAACGCAGTGATCAGGTTGATGTCGGATTGCTCAACTTTGCCATTGAGAACAACACAATCGTGTCGCCCGGTCACGGATACCTCACTCTGCGGAAACCTCTCGTTGATTAGCAGAGAAAGGTCTGAAACGTCAGCCAGAACTTCGACTCTGAACGACCGGAAATTCCTATCTGTATCGCTGACTTCAATCGTCGTCGCACCGGGGGCCTCAGCCTGAAGAAGCAGTTCATCGGGACTGACAGGTGTCACATTCAGCACCTCGGGGTCCGTTATCCGGATTTCAGGCACTTTAAAATCGAATGACATTCGCTGGGTTTCGCCGTCGGTCATTCGAATCAGTCCGCTTTCCTCTACGGTGGCTCGAATGAGCCTGACGCCTCCCGCGCTGTCAGTGATACGTACTTCGCTGGAACCAGGCTCCAGGCCGCGAAGCATGACCGTGTCATCTTCGACCGTCTCGGCAGAAACTGTTGAAGGATCTGCTACGACAACTTCCAGAACAACATCATCACTGGTGATAACGGTCACCTCTCCTTCTTTCAGCAAAATCTCCTGTAAGTAGGCTATCGCCACATCAGGAACAAACTGGAGTTCTTGAGGCCCGGCGACTTCCGCCTCTTCGACGGATGCAGATACCACAGGCAACTCCTCCCCAGCAGTTTGTGCCGCAGTGAATCCAACCGCCACCATAAACGAAAGACTAACTGCGCCGGCAATCGTGTGGAATGTCCGGCTAAACGAAACAGGTGAAACTAACATCGAAATCCTTTCCTTAATCAGCTTTTTGTCCGACCCTGTAAATCCACGAGCGAAAACAAGTTCGCTCTCTCCATCGGTAAGCGATCTTTCTGCAACCTGCAGAATCGTCCGTCCGTATTGCCCGCAAGCCCCGGTGCTTATTCCATCCGACAAAAACCTGATGGCTGCGCGATCGCAGGAGAGTTCGCGCATTGCGTCGATAAACCTGCAGACAACTCGAGCCAACGGATTAAACCAGTGAAATGCGAGTACCAGCTGCGAGAAAAGCTGCACGAGGTTGTCCCTGCGTCGGACATGAACGAGTTCGTGAGTCAACACGCACTCCTTCTGCTGCTCGTCCAGCTCTTTCAAACACCACGCGGGTATCAGGACAACCGGCTTTAACCAACCTGCCATCGCTGGAACCTGCATTTCGTCGGTCACCCTTAGTCTGGCCTTCTGCCCCGGGCAGACGTTGCGACGGATTCGCGTGAACTGGTCCTCAAGTGCATCGGGCGCCTCCAGCGACCTATGCACCAGGCCGCTTACTCTTGCGGCGCAAACGACGAGACGAACGAGCGCCAACAGAACGCCTGCCGCCCACGCGAGTACCAGGAAACAAGTGGCAACTCGAAAATAATCCGTGCCAGATTGAGGCAACGGCCTCAACTGTGGAGCAAGGCCTGCAGCTTTGTGATCGAAGTCGAAAGAACCAAATTCTGTGTCGGCAAACACGCCGGCAAACACATAGTCCTGCTCTGCGAACTCAGTTTCAGGACCAGGCTGATTCGGGACGATGACTTGCGCGGCCTGCTCCTTCTGCTCAATCAGATTCAAAATGCTGGTCGGACTCGCGGGCGCAGCAAACATAACGAACCGCAAAAGGACCAATACCCAGAGAAGATACAACCATCCAGGAGCGATTACCCGCCGGAGTGAGAAGTGAAGAAGTATCGCCAGTAATACGACAATTCCGGAAACGATTGACAACTGGACGAACGACCAGACCACATGATCCATCATCGAAGCATCAAGCCCGGCCGTGCCATTGAAGCCTGCCCCCGGCCCGACGAAGGTAGAAAATTCCTGCAGATTCATTTCGACTCCTTTTCTTGAAGGAGCCGGCGCAATTCATCGATTTCCTCACTCGTCAGCTTGCCCGCTTTCACAAAGTGGGTGACCAGCGAGCCCGTCTCACCGCCGAATACAGAACTCAAGAAACTCCGGCTCGCCTGCTTTACCGAACGCTGTTTTGAAATCGCGGCAGAGTAAAGATAGCGATTGCCATCCTGTTCGTACTCCAGCGCGCCCTTCTTGACCAGGCGATGCAAAAATGTGCGGACTGTTGCCGCCGACCAGCCATTCGCAGGCCCAAGGACTTTGATAAGCTCACCGGCAGTCACCGGCTGTCCTTCCCAGACGGCATTCATTACCTGCCATTCGGCATTCGAAATATCCGGCTGCTCTCCCATTGCTATACTCCGTTATTCAGCAACGATTCATTTACAACTGTAAACAGTTATTTACAAATGTAAACAATCGGTCAAGAGCAGCACAGGCTTTAACCGGATTTTGCTGGCAGGGTTTCAGAAAGCAGATAATTAGCCTGGCAGGCGAAGTCAAACTTCACGATTCATCAACGTACCCATTCCAGATTGCTTGAAGCCCAGCTTGGCGAGAACCGCGATGAGGTCGTAGTCTGTTTCCAAAGTTTGTACTTCAACCAGACTGACGCCTTCCTGCACAAGGTGTTTCAGCGATTCGCCCATCAAGTACATCTTTAATCCTTCAGGCATTGGTTTGTCAGGGTCATGATCGGCCACCTTGATATTGTAGAGCCCGCGCGCATTGACGCCCCATTCGATCGCAAGAGGCTGGACATCCCAGAAAGTTGCACTGGCAAGCAACTGATTGTTCTTGTCATGGACCTTGAAGTTTTCGCGCTGGGCCATTCCCAGAGTACAGCTCTCCCACCAAGTCGATTCGATGGGGTCGATTGCCGCAGTCGTTTGAACCGAACGCCGGATTGCCATCTGCTGACGGTCCACGACGGGCCTGAACCCTGCGATGGATCTGGTGAAGATCATTACCGTCTCGGCAGCCTTAAAACCATTGCGTTCGAATGCAGCACGTGAAGCTGGGTCCTCTGCAAGGCATCCCGGTACACGACTACCGCCATACATGCCGCTGTAAAATGGTGCGTACGGAAATGCAGCGCCAATTGAGACTCTCTTCGCCCCGCGTGATTTCAAATAAGTGATTGCTTCCTGAATTAACCCGTCTTCGACTGCCCTGGCATTCGGACCTTCGACAACCTGCATCACACTGATGATTCCATGTGAAGGGTCGATATCAGAAAGCGAATCATTCGGAGCAAACCCGGCGTGGATCAGACCGGTTGGAACAGGTGCAACATTCGACTGTTGCTGCTCAAAAGCAAGAACGAGTCCAAGCCGGTCGAAGTAGGGCTTGGCAAAGATATGCTCGTCGAGAATTGCGGGACTTACAGCTTCAACAATCGCATGACGTTGGGGGAGTCCGCGCCAGATCTCTACGATCAGAGGCGGGTCAGTATTCAGAAATGGCCGGTAGCTGAGCACGAAATCACAAAAGCTAAGTCGTTGAACAGATGTCTACATTAACCGAATCCGGGAATTCCAGGTATTCGAGGTGTGCATTCCACTTGTAAGCCGGAGGTTGACGGTCCGGATTTATTGATGAGTCAGAATTGGCGGATCGGTTCCGCGCGATCAGGCAACGAATTTCAGGCTGGTTTCTCATACCGGCTTCTCATTAAATAGTCCTGATCTTTCCGCCTGCACTTTGGAACCAGCAGGGGAACCAGCAGGGGAACCAGCAGGGGAACCAGCAGGGGAACCAGCAGGGGAACCAGCAGGGGAACCAGCAGGGGAACCAGCAGGTTCACAAGGCCCTCGGGAACCACCCACCGTACGCCCGCGCAGTGGCCGTGTTGCCCGATCACAACGCAAATTCACCGCCAAACGACTTTTAGAATCAGAAATCCGTGCAAATCCGAACGGCGTGATAGATGATTTAAACCCCGGGAGCTCAACAACAGGATCAGTCGCGCTCTGGCAGATCGACTATCCCGAAGACGTGATATTCTAGTTGGGTTTGTTGATCTCCGGCATTGTCATCAAGCGTGCTCATGGCGTAAACTCGACCAGTGAAGGCCTCTAACGAGACTTAATCCGCCACACGATGGCGCTCCGATTTTGTGGAGGCAACCGCAGGACGTTCGCGTCGGATTCTCCGTCGCTTGACCTGCTATCGCTGCCTGCAATCATGCACTAAAAGTGGATAACTCGACGGGGGGAATCCGAAACCATAATCAACTACAGGTAAAGGTTTTTGCCCTCATTCAGGTGCGGAAATGCTCTTTCGCATCTGGTGTTATTGACTAAGATTGAGGTCGCTTTAGACGCAAACCAGTGCGCTCGCAGATTGGTCGACCCTTCGCATGGACGTGAACCTCGTGGGATCCCGGCTGCAAAACTCATTCGACCGCTCTAACGCCATGGCGGCCCAAACCGAATTGAACCTCAGGGTGCGGTTACGCCGTAAGCCACTTATTTAAATGGAATACGCCTCAAGGCAGGAGGCTGCGAATGCAGGAAGCTTTAGATCCAGAGACGGTTTAATCCGGCCGCTACCCGCTATTTCTTGACGGCTAGCTGCTTTCCGGACTGGCCGGCGATTCGATCGGAACTTTTCCAAGCGATCCTTTTGAGGTCGAAGTACATCCAGACTTCCACCTCAAACGGATTGACCGTGACCCCGGAGGAATGCTCTTCCGGCAATTCAAACGACTCGTACCGCATTTGATTGGCTGTACCGGTCCGGGTAACCCCCTAGTGCTCCTAAAAGGATAATAACTTTCCGGTGCTTTAATGAACCTTAAGAACCTCAGAAATATTGGCATCTCCGCTCACATCGACTCGGGCAAGACGACTCTGTCCGAGCGGATTCTGTTTTACGCCGGTCGAATTCACAAAATCGAGGAGGTACGCGGTGGCGGAGACGGCGCGACCATGGACCACATGGAGCTGGAGAAAGAGCGTGGTATCACGATCACTTCCGCGGCTACGTCCGTTACCTGGAATGACTACAACATCAACCTGATCGACACGCCGGGCCACGTTGACTTTACCGTGGAAGTCGAGCGTTCTCTGCGTGTTCTTGACGGAGCCGTTCTGGTTTTGTGCGCCGTCGGTGGCGTTCAGGCTCAGTCACTGACCGTCGATCGTCAGATGAAGCGGTACCACGTTCCGAGAATCGCGTTCATCAACAAGATGGACCGGACAGGTGCTGACCCGCACAGCGTCGTCGAGCAGATGAAAGACAAGCTCGGCTGTGACGGAGCAGTCCTGATGCAACTGCCGATCGGCGAAGGCGAAGACTTCGAAGGTTGTATCGACCTGATCAAAATGAAGGCACTCTATTTTGACGGTGCCAAGGGGGAAGACGTCCGTGAGGACGAAATTCCCGAGGGACATCTCGAAGAAGCGAAAAAGTTCCGGCAGGAGATGCTCGAAGCCCTGTCGATGTTCAGCGATGAAATGATGGAGCTCCTGTTGTCTGAAGAGGAAGTTCCGGAAGATCTGATTCACAAGGTGACTCGTGCTGCTGTCCAGAACACGGACTGCACACCTGTTCTTCTGGGGACAGCGTTCAAGAACAAAGGGGTTCAGCCGCTACTGGATGCGATCTGTCGCTACCTTCCGTCGCCGCTTGAGCGTCCGATGAAAGCCAAAGACTGGGAGGACGAGACCAAAGAGATCGCTCTGGAACCGGTAAACGATAAGCCGCTGGTCGGCATGGCATTCAAAATTGTTGAAGACCCCTACGGTCAGTTGACTTACTTCCGCATTTATCAGGGTGAAGCGAAAAAAGGCCAGATGTACGTCAATCAGCGTACCGGCCGCAAAGATCGCTTCAGTCGCATCCTACGTATGCACTCCGACAAGCGCGAAGAGATCGACTCGGCCGGTGCCGGTGACATCGTGGCGATCATGGGAATCGACTGTGCGTCCGGCGACACCTACGGTGCCGGAGCCAAACAGTGCACGCTCGAAAGTATGTTCGTGCCCGAGCCTGTCATCAAAGTTGCTGTAGCGCCCGCCGAACGCAGCAACGCTGAAAAACTTGGTAAAGCACTCCAGCGTTTCCGGAAAGAAGACCCGACTTTCCGCGTCGCGACTGACGAGGAAACCGGCGAGACGATTATGGCCGGAATGGGTGAGCTTCACCTCGACGTCTACATCGAACGGATCCGTCGCGAATACAAGCTTGAAGTGGAAGTCGGTGCTCCGAAGGTTTCCTATCGTGAAACTCCGACCAAACCTGCCGAGTTCAACTACAAACATAAGAAGCAGTCCGGTGGTTCGGGTCAGTACGCTCATATCGTCGGCAAGCTCGAGCCTTTCGACGAGACGCTGATCGAGGACGAAGAAGTCGAAATCAAGGATCACTTCCTCTTCGAAGATTCGATCGTCAGCGGTCGTATTCCGAAGCAGTACATTCCTGCGGTTGAGAAAGGATTGCGTGAGGCGATCAAGAAAGGTGTACTGGCGGAATATCCTGTGGTCGGACTCAAGTGCCACCTCCAGGATGGCTCTTATCATGACGTTGACTCCTCGGAGATGGCGTTCCAGACGGCCTCTCGCGGAATGTTCCGTGAAATGATGTCGAAGACGAAACCAGTTCTCCTTGAACCGGTCATGAAATGTGAAATCGAAACTCCGGAACAGTTCCAGGGCGGAATCGTCGGTGACCTGACGACACGTCGTGGAATCATGGAATCGACTGATATGCAGTTTGACGGCAGTGTCAAAATCGTATGCGAGGTCCCGCTCAGCGAGACATTCGGATATGCGACTGACCTGCGTTCTCTGACGCAAGGGCAGGGTACTTTCACAATGGAGCTGGCCGGATACCGCAAGGTTCCTTCCAATGTCCAGGAAACGATCATTGCCGATCGAAAAGCCGCCAAAGAGGCTTTGCTCGCAGCTCGCTAGTGCTGAATGCTCGCAACAATTGAGAAACCAACAAGCGGCAGGATTATTCCTGCCGCTTTTTTTTGGGGCCTCTGCAACCCATAAATCTCTTCAAGTTTTTCGCACAGCCTTGAAAGAATTCTCTCTCTTCTGCACTCAGCCCACATGCTCTTTCAACCTAAGAGCGCAATTTGGACTCGGCCTCCAAGACTAAGCCGCTCGTACAGGAGTTCGTCAGCTCACTCATGCCCGAAGGCCGGCATAACTATTGCCGGTCGCGCTAGCCACCGACAACTTGCCTTTCCTCTAACCAATAGCCTGAAAGAACGACACAAGACTCAACCTCAACGCTGCGTTTTGTGTCGACCCTTCGGGCCTTTTCTACCTGGTGCCGCATTACCGGTGGCTCGCGCCACCGGCTAAGAATGTATCGGCCCTTCGGGCCTTTCATTAAAACATTAAAATCGCAACCTCCTCAATCCTCGGTCACATCAATCCTCGGTCACATCAGCCCCGGTCACATCAGCCCTCGAACCACACGCCGTTAGTTCGGCAACTTTCAGTCCGCTGAACACAATACCCAGCAAATCCAAAACGCAACAGTCGATGATCCGTCAGGTCGAGTTTCTAATGCGCTTTTTCCGTCCGGTCGATGCTCATTCAACAGCTGGTCGGGCGTTCAACCTTTCACCGGAAATGCTAGACTGCGCCAACTAGTTGGTTACGTGGATGGAAGCAATGACGGAACAAAAACCGCAATCGAAGAACGCTGGTCCGGCCGACAATGCCACGGAATTCAATCGCGATGCATGGGAGAAGATCGCCGAACAGGGTGACCGGCTCTTTCACGTTGCTTCTTCTGAACAGATCGAAGCCGCAAGGAGTGGCATGCTCGATATCAAGTTGACGCCCACAAAAAAAGTACCTTCTGAATGGTTGAGCCCGATCAACGGTTTGGATGTCCTATGCCTTGCTGGTGGCGGCGGACTCCAAGGGCCGATTCTTGCAGCCGCCGGTGCAAACGTTACCGTCACGGATATCAGCCACAGCCAACTAGAGCGAGATGATGAAGTTGCTCGACGGGAAAACCTTGTGATCACGACCGTTGCCGCTGACATGTGTACGCTCGAGCCATTTGCAGACGAAAGCTTCGATTTGATCATCAACCCGACGGCGATCTGTTACGTACCTGACCCGACGCCTGTCTGGAACTCTTGTCACCGCGTTCTTCGCAAGGAAGGCACGCTGATTTCCGGGAACATGAACCCTGTGAATTTTCTATTTGACATATTTCAACGTGATCGTGGGCTCCTGGAAGTCGCGAACCGGATTCCCTACTGCGATCTCAACCTGCCAGAAGAGCAACAGGAACGTGTACTTGCTGCTGATCGACCCGTCGAATTCTCGCACACACTAACTTCCCTCATCGGCGGCCAGATCAACGCGGGCTTTCGAATTACCGGTTTTTACGAAGACCGCTGGGGAGGGAAAGACTGTGTGAGTGATCTCATCGATGTGTTTTTCGTCACCCGATCAGGTAAATGACGAATGACCACGGTCAGGGGTAACTCAATCGGCCCCCCTGAAAGCAGTCAACTGATAGAATCCAGATTCGCCGCAACTCCCTCTTCGAGCTTCAACAATGACCCACAACCGAGCCACCATCTATTCAAACGGAATCGCGGACTTTCAGCGAGTCTTCGAAGTCACCAAAAAATCGGGCCGGAAAATTTCGATCCCCGTGAAACAGCAACACCTCGGCGACATCCTGGGCTCGCTGACGGTTTCCGGCGACGTGACAATAGCCGGCCCTCCCAGCTTTGAGCCGGAAAACCGTGACCAAAGCAGTATTTCTATCGACCGCGGAGATGCTCTGGTTTCACTTGCGACCCAACTGACCGGCGCTGAAATAAAACTGGCCTCAGCAGGCGAGACCCTCAAAGGCCGATTGATCGGTCTTGATTGCGAGGAGACTGCAACCGCCGGGGAGCCTGCAACTGCGCGATTCATTGTCGTTCAGGCAAAAGTTTCAATGTCCCGCAAGTTGATGCGGCGGATAGAAGCTTTTGCCTGAACG
>JBCCFB010000176.1:0-13282 GCA_039029995.1 Planctomycetota bacterium | reverse complement strand
ATTCAGACTTCGCTGTTCAGTCCGTTGGCCAGAAAATATCAGTCGAGTCACTCGAAACAACCCAGACAATTATCATAGCAGGAAAAGGCTAACGCGTGCGAAAGCACAAACCGACCAAAGGCAGCCGCTGCCCGTTCGGGAGCGATTTTTCGGGAGTCGTTTGCGATCAGGCAGGGGCTTCAAGAATTGGCCCCGGTAACCTATATTCCGGACGTGGTTGACACATGCCAACATCCCGAAACTGCGTAGTCATTTGCCGTGAGTACAACAATGTTCCGACAGGGAAAAGTCCGAGACGTTTACGATGTCGGTGACTACTTCCTGATGATCGCAAGCGATCGCATCAGTGCGTTCGACTGGATTCTTCCTACCGAAATCAAAGACAAAGGCAGAGTCCTTACTCAGATCAGCAAGTTCTGGTTTGAATTCTGCGACGTACCCAATCATCTGGTCTCCACCGATCTGGACGGCGTTGAGATTCCTGAGGGCCTCGACCGGGAATTTATTGAGGGCCGCACAATGGTCGTCAGGAAGTGCGAGGTGGTTCCGATTGAATGTGTGGTTCGAGGTTACCTCGTCGGCTCCGGATGGCGTGACTACCAGCGTTCCGGAGCGGTGTGTGGAATCGAGTTGCCCGAAGGGCTGCCGAATTGCGCTAAATTTGAAGAGCCGCTGTTTACGCCTGCGACCAAGGCCGAAGAAGGGCACGACGAGAATATCTCGTTTGAATTCATGTGCGACACCGTCGGGACCGAGCTGGCGGAGACCTTGAAAGCTCGCAGCATCGACGTCTATTCGCGAGCGCGGGAATACGCTGCTGAAAAAGGCATCATTCTTGCAGACACCAAATTCGAATGGGGCATGCACGGAAACGAACTTTTGTTGATTGACGAGGTTCTCACTCCCGACAGCTCGCGGTTCTGGCCCGCGGATCAATATACGCCCGGTCAAAACCAGCCGTCGTTTGATAAACAATTCGTACGTGAGTATCTGGATACAACAGACTGGGACAAAAACAGTCCGCCGCCGGAACTTCCGGAGGAAATCGTCTTTAAGACGAGAAACAAATACATTGAAGCCTACGAAACACTGACGGGTCTTACGTTCGCCTGGAAGTAAGCCCTGCTACCAACCTCAGCTAATGCCGGCTTCGACCTGATCTGATGGTGATGGAAGAGCCGGCTTTTTTGCTTTATTGCTATCACTGTGCTTTGAGATGTTATCGGCGCGAAGTCGCCGTTGGTCCGGAATAGTGGTTTTCCTATACTGCGGCCGACATACAACTCACACCGCAGGGAAGCGATATGTCTCCATCGGAACAGCTTGATGTGCTGAAGTCTCTGGCAACCGACATCGGATACGAATTCCAGACGAGTACGAATCCTGAATTGCTGCCGTTCCCGTCCGGCAAGACGATTTCCATTCCTTCTGAGGCTACCGTAACGTGGCAGCTGCAGCATATCAGCCGGATTCTGACTTCTGATCCCGAGCTGGCAATGTACGAAATTGACAGCCGTCAGGAATCGGCGCTGCGCAATGGAAGAGCGGCCTGAGGAAGAGCGGCCTGAGGAAGAGCGGCCTGAGGAAGAGTAGCGTAACCTCACTCTGTTCTGATTCTCTCGTTGCAGAATCCCTGCCTCAACAGCTCGCCTCCGGCACAAGGCAACGACTACCTCTTTGGGCTAAAATGTGCCCATCTAAATCCAAGGGGTCGTTATGCGTTCAGGTTCATTCTTCATCAGATTCGTTTTTCTTACTCTGCTTCTGATGCCGTCGATTCTGACTGGTATCTACCTGTCAGAATCAGAGTACAAATTCAATGATCCAGCGCTGGTGCCGACGCCAACAGCGCTGACTCAGGATCAACCGCCTGAGGACGCTGACAACGCTTCAACGATGACCGGCATCGGGACAGAGCGGGCATGGCCAAGTCTGCGATTTAACCGGCCTGTTCATTTATGCGGAGCCGGCGACGATTCGGGACGTGTATTCGTCGTCGAACAGGACGGTGTCGTGCTGGTATTTGATGGAGCAGATACAGAGGCACATTCGGCTGCGGTATTTCTCGATATTCGCGACCGCGTTTCAAGGGCCGGTAACGAAGAAGGGCTGATAGGTTTCGCGTTTCATCCTGACTTCCGCAACAACGGCCAGTTTTTCGTCCACTACTCTTCCAGTGTTAACGATCCTTTCGGGACGATTTCACGCTTCAGCGTTTCAGTCGACGATGAAAATATCGCCGATCAGGCGTCTGAAGAAATTCTCCTCGAGCTCGAACAACCGTTCAGAAACCACAATGGTGGAACCATTACGTTCGGTCCGGACGGCTATCTTTACGCTTCGTTTGGAGACGGAGGAAAAGCAAACGATCCGCTTAAGGCCGGGCAGGACCTGTCAACGTTGCTGGGAAAAATCATCCGGATCGACGTTGATCAGACACAGGACGGACTTGGCTATGCGATTCCCGCTGACAACCCGTTTGTTGAGCATGAGCAAGCGCGAGGGGAGATATGGGCGCTGGGCCTGAGGAACGTATGGCGCATGGCTTTCGATCGCGAAACGGGTGAGCTATGGGGCGGTGATGTCGGCCAGGACAAGTGGGATGAGATCAGCTTGATTGAGCGGGGAGGCAATTACGGCTGGAATCGCTTCGAAGCTGACAATGACTTTGATGTTGAGATGGAACTGGCAACGGAGCCACATATTTCTCCCGTGGCGGCCTACGGTCGGGAATGGGGCATCTCGGTAACCGGTGGTAACGTCTATCGTGGCCGCATGTTTCCCGAACTCGACGGCAGCTATTTTTACGGCGACTACGTGACGGGCAACCTGTGGCGAATCACAAAGACTAATGACGGAAGCTGGAACAATGAACTGGTTCGACGCACCGGCCGGAGCATCGCTGCTTTCGGGGAAGACGACGGCGGAGAGGTGTTTTTGTTGAGCTTTGACGGAGGCATCTACCGAATCGTGCCTACTGCCGAAGCGGAAAACATGTTTGCCGACTGGCCCGAAAAGCTCTCAGAAACGGGCCTGTTTACTTCCCTGGTGAGGCGCACTCCTGCAGAGCACATGGTCCGCTATGAAGTCAATGCTCCATTCTGGTCGGACGAAGCCGACAAATCCCGTTACATCGCGTTGCCGGCCAACGGACAACTTGAATTTCGCGACACCGATTCGTGGGTTGTTCCCGTTGGCACGACCATCGTTAAGAACTTCAGCTTCGGAAATGGCAGAAGAATGCTCGAGACGAGACTGATCAAACGGACTGCCACCGGCTGGGAATCTGCGACTTACGTCTGGAGCAAACAACAGGACGAAGCAATCCTTCATACCGAGGGACAACAATTCGAAATCTGGAAGCGTCCTGATTCGCCCGGGGTTCACAATGTCGATTCGTGGCACGCACCCTCTTCATCCGAATGCGCAAGTTGTCATGTAGACGCCGCCGGCTATGTGCTCGGCCTGAATACGGAGCAGCTGAACCGCGCGGCCTATGACAGCGATGAAAACCAGATCATGTCATGGATATCGGCAGGAATTCTGAACGCCCCTGAAGACCTTGATGTTTCGGAACTCCCCGCATTCTGTTCGCCCTACGATGAGTCAGCCGATCTTGAACAACGTGCCCGGGTCTGGCTGGACGTCAACTGCGCAATGTGCCACCGACCGGATGGGCCCGGCAATGCGAATATTGACCTGCGATACGCCACCGCTCTGGAAAACTCAGGCATGCACCGCACACCTCCCGCCCAGGGTGATCTCGGAATCGAAAACAGCGTGTTGTTGGAACCCGGCAGTCCGGAGCTGTCGCTGATCTGGCACCGGATCAATACCGGCGGGGCAGGGCGGATGCCCAATATCGGCACCAATGTCATCGACCAGGCGGCCGTCGAATTGATCAGGAATTGGATTGAGGGGCTGGACGTAAGTGAATAGTCGATCAGCGCACTGCAATTACTGGGTCGGGATATTTTCGTTTGTTCTGGCAGGTCTGTTAGCTGGTATCGTGCCAGCCGGTAATGCATCCGGTCAGGAAGAGGATTTCTTCTTCAAGCCGCAGTTGCTGACGGTTGATCAGAACGAGGGCATCGACATTGCTGATGTCAACGACGACGGCCAGCTCGATATAATCGCCGGGCGCAACTGGTACGAAGGGCCTGAATTCCTGCCCAGACCATTGCGATTGATTGAGGACTGGAACGGCTACGTACAGTCAAACGGAGATCATGCCCTGGACGTTGACGGTGACGGACTGACCGACGTCGTTTCAGGTTCTTTCCTTCCAACGGAGGTCTACTGGTTTAGAAACCCCGGACTCGAAGCTCTTAAACGCGGAGAGATGTGGGAGAAAAAACTACTGGTAGATACCGGGCTCAGTCAGAATGAGCTCAGTCTTTTTCACGACGTCGATCGGGACGGCAAACCTGAATGGGTGACCAACAGCTGGAACAGGTCAAACCCGATGATGATCTGGAGATTCGGCAAGTCCGAAACGGAACCTTCAGTGCCGACTCTACTGCCGTTTGAGGCCAACCCGGCACATAACGGGCACGGAATCGGTTTTGGTGACATCAACAATGACGGCCGCGAAGACATTCTTGTGGAAACAGGTTGGTATGAGCGACCCGAAGGCGGCCCCTATTCAGGCCAGTGGATTCACCACGCGGACTGGGAAGGCTTGCACGCAAGCTGCCCGATGCTTGTTCGCGACGTGAACGGCGACGGGTGGAATGACCTGGTCTGGGGTAAGGGCCATGACTTCGGACTTTACTGGTGGCAGGGACTCGGACCGGGTGACGACGGGAAACTGAGATTTGAAGAGCACTTGATCGATGACAGTTTTTCACAACCGCACGCGCTGATGATTGGTGATTTGAACGGCGACGGACGGGAGGAACTGATCTCCGGAAAACGCGTGCGTGCTCACAATGGAAATGACCCGGGTGGTGATGGTATGCCCTGCATGTACTACTACCGGTTCAACGACGACGAAAACTCTTTCGAGCGTTTTGTCATCGACGAGGGGCATGTCGGTACCGGATTGCAGATCCGCGTCCGGGATTTAAACGGGGACGGTCGCAATGACCTAGCGGTGGCTGGCAAAGATGGAACATGGCTGCTGTTCAATACACTCAAGGAATAGCTGCCGTCGAACTATCTTCATTCGCGGAATCCGGCAACGACTGCTCAGGTGTTCGGCCGTCAACCTGTTCATTTGCCGAATGCACTTCATCGAGTTCGCCTTCCTCACCAACGATAAGCCGCGCTCCGCGCCGATAGGTCAGATAGGACCAGGCCCAGGAAAGGACAACGAAAAACCGGTTGCGGAAACCTGTGAGGAAGTAGATGTGAACGACGAGCCATGCCATCCAGGCAAACCACCCCCCCATCTGCCAGTTGCCCGACTTCATGACAGCCTTATTGCGACCGATCGTCGCCATGATCCCCTTGTCACGATACTTGAACGGTTCCGATTCTTTGCCCGCGAGCATCAGCTTCACGTTTCGGGCGAAGTGCCTGCCCTGCTGAAGAGCAACCGGCGCAAGTCCGGGCAGTGGCTGCCCGGAATCGTCTTCGAAATGAGCTTGATCTCCTGCAACAAAGACGTCGGGACAGCCTGCAACCGACAGATCCGGTTCGACCTTGATGCGACCGGACGAATCGAGAGGTACGTTGATCCGCTTACCAAGACTGGATCCCTGAACTCCAGCCGCCCAGATAACGGTGGCAGCCTGAATCCGTTCATCGCCGATGGTGACTCCTTCATCATCGACTCCGGTCACGAAACTGGACGTCCAGATCTGCACCCCCAGGTTTTCGAGGTCCCGCGCTGCGCGATCTGACAGTTCCTCAGGAAATGCTGCGAGGATACGAGGCCCGCCTTCCATCAGAAATATCCGCGTTGCCTTGGCGTTGATATTCCGGAAATCCCTCGCGAGCGTGTAGCGGCTCATTTCGCCGATTGCGCCTGCCATTTCAACACCCGTCGGCCCTCCGCCTACGACAACAAAAGTCAGGTGTTTTCGTTGTAGTTCTGTGTCCTCGCATCGCTCCGCAATCTCGTAGGAAGTGAGGATCCTCCGGCGGATTTCAGTCGCGTGTTCGATCGTCTTCAGCCCCGGTGCGTCCTGCTCCCACGCATCATTGCCGAAGTAGCTGTGTCTGGCCCCGCAGGCGAGAAGCAGAAAGTCGTAATCGAGCGGCCCGATATCCGTTCGTAACGACTTTGATTCAAAGTCGACGCTTTGAACCTCTCCGAGTAGCACACGAACGTTCTGGTAACGGGAGAGAATATTCCGGATCGGCGCAGCGATGTCCGCCGGACTCAATCCCGCAGTGGCCACCTGATAAAGAAGCGGCTGGAAAAGATGATGATTCCGCCGATCGATGAGCGTTACTTCGACGTCTTTTCGACCGCCCAGTGCGCGTGCTGCGTTGAGGCCGGCAAATCCACCACCGACGATGACAACTCTGGCTGCCATGATTAGGGGCGCTGCATCAACCAAAACGACTGAACATCAGCGCGATAAAAAATTGAAGAGCCCCTGACTGCCGAACCGGCAGTCATTTGTATTGCTATTCCGCTTCGATCAATTCTTTCAGCAGACGTGCGCGGATCACGTTGCCCGCATACTGCGGCGTATCTTCGTTTCCGGTCAGTTCTTCGATCGCCTTATCGTATTCGCCGCGACCCTCGTAGGATCTGGCCAGCAGATACTCGATTCCGTCGAGCCAACGCTCGGTCCCCGTTGTATTCCGCATCCTCTCCAGCCAGTTTCCGGCGGTACCGATGTTGCCGTTGTCGAAATGGCACTGCGAAAGAAAGAATCCGGCGTCTCGGCGGACGAGTCGCATCTGGGACTGAACGCTGTTGACGCGTCTTTCGAACGCCGCCGCATCCTTACTTGCTGCGTCCAGAATCCCCAGCTGACGCTGCAGGATCCGATCCGAACCGAGTCGACCGATTTCTGCGTCGCTGTACATCAGCCGGTAGAAGCTCTCGATCGCTCCACGCCCCTCTTTCTCGGTGGTCGCATTGAATTTGCCCTTAAAGTAGCGACAGCGGGAGGTCCGGTAATTCGGGAAACTATCGATGTAGACTTCGTTAGCGATGTGCCAGGTGATTTTCGGCATCAGCGCCATCTGGCTGGAACTATCCAGGACAGCCTGGCGGACAACATCACGGAAACGCTGTGTCTGGAATTCGATATCCCACACTTCCACGGACATTCCGTCTGTCGCTGGAACAGAGTCGATCAATGCCGTGACGTCATCTGCAAACGTAATGACTGATTCGGAACCGAGCCCTTCTTCAACATTGGAAAAACGCCTTGAGACGGATTCGGGAGCAATGAGTACACCGGCGGTAATCTGATCCAGATCGTCTCCGGTTACGCGATAGGTCGTATTTTCCTTCAACGACTCTTCGACGGTCAGATCGAGGCGTTTCAGCAGATCAGGGTTGGCTTGGACATCGGCAAGCGTTGCGATTGAACCCGGTTTTTCACCCGGCACAGGCAATCCGAGTTCAGTGTCAAAGAGATAAAAATCATCACCGACGATCAGCGCCGGACACCATGGCCGCTGATCCTCACCGACCTTAAGCATTACGACGTTCAGCCCTACCTGTCTGCCAAGGAGGATGAACAGTCTCGCGCGGTCAACCTGATCTCCGCGGCTGTACATCATTACCTGCCACGGGTGACGGGTGAATCCGAGGCCGGGAGCCCCTTGAGCTGCAAGGTCATCTTCAGGAGCGTCTTCGTTAATTACCAGCTGCTCACGGATCGCTTCCTGGGTCAGCCCCTCTTCTCCTTCTTCAATCCCGGCGTCTCCCGGATTCGCGTCTGAAAGAAGCTGGATGTTCCTGGTGATCCAATCAAAGATGCGAAGCCCTTCAGTTAATTCCTGAGCCTGCTCTTCGTCCAGACCGTCATTCAACATCTGTACGATGCTGATCAGGTCATCCGAATCAGGATCTTCGTCCGGCTGATAGTCATCGGCGGCAACTCGATACATCTCAAACGGCCCGAGAGCCGTCGAGTCCGCCAGACGCGAGGCCAGTTGATTCAGCCAGATGCATTGCTGAGCGTAAAACGAGTCGTTACTGGAAAAACTCATTTCGCTGACCCGCTGACAGGCAGCAAGATCTGCGAAATCGTCTATCAGAGTCTGCGCGTTTTCATCGAGCGACCATCCGTCGTCAAACCCTGCGTCACCGCCTGCCGAACGTACCCAACGGTTGAGGCTGGCCGATACATTTGAAGAGAACTCCGAGAGGTCGAATCGGCGTTCGCTGTTGAGAAAGTCCATCGATCGGGACAAGTCATCAATCTTCAACGAGGACACTTTCGTATCCAGAAGGTCGAGAGAACCGTCCGAGGCAGGCTTGCATCCGGAGTTGGAAAATGCGACTACACAAAGTGCAGTGGCAAACAGGATGTAAAAGGAAGGTCGTTTCATTCTGAAGTAGTCTCAGGTCGTTTGTTACAACGTATTTTTTTAACAGTTCCGCACCGCTTCGCGAATGGTGCTGAGTGACTCAAGCAACGATTTTACTTCGTCCAGCGGCACCATGTTCGGCCCATCGCTAGGCGATTTTTCCGGCTCAGGATGGGTTTCCAGGAAAACGGCGTCACAGCCAGCCGCGACAGCCGCTCTGGCCAGCACAGGCACCATTTCCCGACGACCGCCGGTTCTGCCACCCGCGGCCGAAGGCAGTTGCACGCTATGTGTGGCGTCGAACACAACAGGAACACCCAGTCCTGCCATCTCAGGCAAGCCGGTCATGTCGTTTACCAGACGGCCATAACCGAAAAAAGTGCCCCGCTCTGTCAGCAGAACATCATTGCATCCGGAGTCCGCTATCTTACCGACGACATGCTTCATATCCGAGGGCGCCATGAACTGTCCTTTCTTCACGTTGACAGCCCTTCCAGTCGCCGCGGCGGCAACGAGAAGGTCAGTCTGACGTGCAAGAAATGCCGGTATTTGCAGCAATTCACACACTCCGCCGGCCGGCTCAGCCTGTTCCGGAAGATGAATATCCGTCGTTACCGGAACTTCAAAAGCCGCTTTGACTTCACTCAGAATTTCGAGTCCCCGGTCGAGGCCTACTCCACGGTACGAATTTAAGCTCGTGCGGTTCGCCTTATCAAAGGAGGCTTTGAAAATTAGAGGTAAATTAAGCTCGATCGAAACCTGTTTGAGGTGTTCAGCGATCCTGAACACAACGTCACGGTCGTCTAAGACACAGGGGCCGGAAATGACCGTTAATGGCCCGTTTCCTCCGCAAGTGACACTTCCAATTGTTGCTGGGACGTTAGGCACAGTTAGATTCCGTTTCTGGATTCGATCTTCCGTGATTCAGTTTGGTCAGGCTATTGGCCCGATTCCGACGCGAAAAAGGCCTCCGGCACGACCAGCCTGAGCGACCTTGGCATGACCTCGATATCAACCGGCAGTTGTCCGCCCGGGTCGCCGTCCAACTGATACTCCACGGGTTCCTCTGACGTGATCCGGATACGAGTCACTTCACGCGTTTGATAGTCCTTCCATTTGAAGTGCTGACGCGTAAAAACCCCGAATAAGTAGAACAGTCCCCGAAATAATTTTCCAGCACGAAAGGTACACAGATCCAGTTTGCCGTCCCGTGTATCTGCACCGGCATGAAGCGGGAGGTTCATCGCATATCTAGGCACATTGAAGATGAATGCCCATTTGGACTCCAGTTCCCGGCCATCTTCAGTCTCGATCTTGAGCGGTGGAAAGTTGTAGCTGCCGATGCTGTTGAGAATCGGCCTCGCATAAGACCAGTGGTTGATATGTCCTTTTCGCGCTTCGTGGACCTGCTTCACGACGTCGGCGTCGAATCCGCAACTGGCCATGACGAGAAACCGTTTCCCGTTTGCGAGCCCGGTATCGATGTCTACGAAAAGCCCCTTTTCTATGCTGTTTGCAACCGTTTCCGGATTGCATTCAATTTGCAGGTATTTGGCGAGCAGATTCTCGGTTCCAAGCGGCAATATGGTGAACGGAACGTGATCTCTGAATAAATTCGCCAGGAGCCCGATTGTGCCGTCTCCACCTGCTGCAACCACGGTTCTCAGATTTCCAGCCTCTTGAGAATTGCGCACCTGTTCCTGAAGTTTCTCAAGAGAATCGGGAATCAGAACTTCATAGCCTTTTTCCTCCAGCAAGCTCACCAGCTCGCTGACGATTCTGCGTTGATCCGAAGCCCCCGAAGTCGGATTGGCCGAAACGATTACCAGGCCAGCGCTTTCCGGCAGGCTTCCCGAGGGTTCCAGGTTCGTTTTGATTTCAGGCTTGTTCACTGGTCCTGTTCAATATTGCGCAGTGCAGGGCCACGATTGTTCAATCTCGATACACGTCAAATTTCGTTCGAAAGTCCTGTGTCACATACACTTTCAACACAATACTGGATTTTACCGACTTTGCAGCAGAAAACGAATCTTCCCATAGTTTGGCACACCGGATGCATTGCAGGGAAGTGGCTGGAGGATTTCCAAAAGCCAACGACCCGTGAGGTTTTTGAGCTGTATTTTTGTGGCGTGGTTGCCTTGCCCCTGATCACGCCGCGTGCCGGAGAGTTTCTGGCAGGCTCGTTAGCCTCGCCCAAAACGGGTCGCGGAATATTATGTATTTTTCTGGTACGCAATATTCTCGAGTCAAGTCATAGCCGCAGTCCGTTTACGGACTGCGGCTTGTTTTTTGGCATGTCCTTGTTTCGGCAGCACTTTCCGCAAAAACCTGGTTTGCGAAATAGTTGGTGAAAATCGTTCAGTATGTGCCAACCGGAGCTGGCCTTACTTTCGGGGTCAACAATCTGGAGGTTATGCGACAATTCGGCGCTTAGTTTCAACTGGTGGCTGTTGTACGACGAACCTAAAATCTGTCGAGGAGCAAACGTCGTTATGCAGCAACCAACAGCCAGAAACGTTACTGACCCCCCACCCATACAGGGTGGCCCGGTTTCGGGCAGTGTTTTCAAACGATTGTTGCTGGCTGCACTCGGCGTTCTTTGCGTTGGTATCGGCGCGATCGGAGTTTTTCTTCCCGGCATTCCGACGGTCGGACCACTGATCGTAGCCTCACTTCTGTTCGCAAAGAGTATTCCCAGTCTCGAACAGAAACTGATTCGCAATCGCCTCTTCGCGCGATTTCTTCCCTATGTGGACGGCAATCAGCCGATGCCTCTTCGTGCCAAGCTGATCACCATCGGGATTATGTGGACGAGCATCCTGATCAGCATCGCAGTTTATTCGTTCAGTGGTATCGCTCCCAGATGGCTTGCTCCCCTTCTGGTCATTGCCGGTGCCGCGGGTACGTGGTTCATCATGCGAATCGGCAGGAAATCAAAATCCGATTCCGTGGCCTAGCCCCGGGACGCTCTGTTGAGTCGTTTCACCTGCTGATTCAGCGTCAGCCAATTTTCGCCACTTGCCCCGCGTGGCGCTGAAATTCGCGCCAGCTCTTTGCAACGGCGCATTTTGCAGCAGCCTTCCGCAACGGGTCCGAGCAAGCGAACAGATACGCAAAAAGATGAGATCCGCGCCGAAAACCAATAGGATCTTAGGCAACACGGGCTGACCACTTCCTGCTGACTTCATTAAGTTAATGAAAGGTGTTGCTATGAGATTTTTATCACTGCTTGTTCTGTCCTCTCTGATTTCGGTTTCTGTTGCTAACGCGGACATTTCTCAAACAGGCCCGGGTGCGACGATCAATGATCTGTCTACAGCGTCCTCCTCAATCTTTGTGACCACGCCTGAAATCGTCTCTGATGTCTTCATCGACATTAACGGTTTCAACCATACTTTCATCGGCAACCTGCAAGTAACACTGACGCATGTCGAAACCGGCTCCTCGGCAACCTTGTTTGACGGAGTGGGCGCTGTCGGGAACGTTGGATTGGGAGACGGGTCGGATCTTGGCGACAGCTACAACTTCGGCAATGGATTCCCGTTTGACCTCTGGTCCGCGGCGGCAGCGGCAGGAGATGCTGACGTCATTCCCGGTGGCCCCTATTTTGCCACCGATCTAAATGGCGCAGCGGTAGACATCGGCGCGATGTTTGCCGGCGAGAACACGGTCGGGGAATGGCGGCTGGATGTTTTTGATCGCGCCAATGGAGACACAGGCTCGTTCAATGATTGGGGTATTCGAATTATTTCCAGTCCCGTTCCGGAGCCATCCTCACTGTTCGCGATGCTTGCGATCGGCTGCGCCGCACTCTCGAGGAGAAAAAGACAGATAAAACCGCGGTAATGACACGCTCATGAGGCCAACGGTGCAGCCGTCCATGAAACCGCCGGCTGCATCAGCCAACTTGCCCGAAACGCTTCCGTAAAAAGGCGGGGGCCATCGGCGACAATACAGACAAGCTCGAAAATCTGAGTAGCCTGTCCGGGCAGCATTCAGGTGCCGTATTAAAGGATCGCTGTACCGGCAATGCTCTTATGGCTTGGTCAAGTTACGGCTTGATCAATTACGGCTTGGTCAGTGCCCCGTACTTTGTTGGCACACGATCTTCGACTCGATGAGCCTCATGGACGCCCGGAACATTGACAAGGTGTTTCTTGCGTGAGACGGATGGATCAATATCGGCATAGATAATTTCTTCACGATTGTGATCGGCGAATGCCAGTGTTGCTCCATTGGGATGACAGATCTTGCTCTTGCCGATGAATTCGAATCCGTTCTCCGTTCCAATGCGATCTACGGCCATGAAGTAAACATGGTTTTCGAGCGCGCGGGCGTTGGGAATAACATCGGCGGTCGTGCTCGATGTCGGTGGCCAGTTTGTCGAAAGCACAATCAAGTCTCCACCAAGAAGCGCAAGCGACCTTGCAGCTTCAGGAAACGCGCAGTCGTAACAGATATTTAATCCGATCCGACACAAAGCGGTATCGAAGACTTCAAATGCACGGTCCCCGGGAGTGGTAAAGCGATCAATTCCCAGGTGAGGCAGATGAACCTTGCGATAACGGGCAACAACTCCTTGAGGTCCGGCCATTGCCAGAGAATTAAAGACGGCTTCACCAGCGGATTCCAGGTATCCGAAGACTGTATGCGTATTCAGCTCAGCACAGAATTCCACGACACGTTCTGTGAACGGGCCGTCCTCAGCTTGCATGACCGGTCGTGCCTGTTCCAGGGATTCAAAGCAGTAACCGGTAATCGTACACTCAGGAAAAACCGTCAGCACGGCTCCCGCAGTCGTTGCCTCGACAAGGCGTCGATGCATCATCGCAAGATT
>JBCCFB010000175.1:0-13338 GCA_039029995.1 Planctomycetota bacterium | reverse complement strand
TGGGAGTCCATGCTTTCCTGAACGTTCTCGAAGGGACCGACCAGCAGGAGAGAGTCTCCCTGACGACCTTTGCAAGCACGCCACGGCTCGATCTCAGTCTGCAGGACAGGTACTACGATATCGAAGCACAGGTAAAGGATATCCGACCATACGGTGGAACGGCCATCGGTTCGGGTATGAATACCGGTCTCCCATCGATTATCACCGGGCGAAACTCGCGACCATTTGCAGCAAAAACGATTGTCGTCTTGACCGATGGAGACAGCAACACAGGCGTTCACCCAGTTACGGCTGCCAGGAACATCGTGGCCGAAAACGACGTAGTGATCCACACCGTTACATTTTCAAGGCAGGCGAACAAGACTGAAATGAAGCTAGTGGCTGCCCGTGGAAACGGCAGGCACTACCATGCTGACGAAGGCGAAGATCTCATTAACGTCTTTCGCGAGATTGCCAACAACCTACCGACGGTGTTGACTGAGTAGTACATGTTGCCGGCTCTATTATGCGAACAGAAAAGTCCGCCTTCGACTTCTCGCCTTTGGGTGCGACTTTTTTGCTGAACCCGACTTAAAGTCTGCCTTGTGATTTTGCCCGACGGACCTCGCAGCTGATCGCAACCTTCCCAAAGTTTCAATTGGCAGGAAGCCAAAGGACATCTGATCTATCCATTCGCTACAACTGTTGTACCGGCAACTAATGTCGATGCTGGATGACAATGCGCTCCTGATCAATGTAGTGGCGACTCAAAGCCCGACGTTGAGGCCCAACGCGACAATCCGTCGAGCATAGTGCTGACGTACAAGAGCTGTCAAATTGAAGTCACAGACTCGTTTGTTCGCGATGACAATTTTGTATCGATATTCAAACGCGGATACCAATCCCCTAGTTCCTCTGGCTCTTCATTGACTTGTTTGATGTGAACGAAGAACAATATTTTCGCAAGATAGTTTTCCCAATTTGCTATTCGCTCATTGGTGTATTGGTCTCAGTGCCATTTTTTACCGTGGTCTACTTGTCTGTGCTCTTCGGTTTGGAGACTTCTGATTTCCATAATCTGGAGAAACGACCGAACTACGGCCAATTCGATTTTATTGTCATCCACCTTGGAATTTTCGGGCTTGTGTCAGGTGCTTCGATATCTCTGGCTTACTGCTTTGGGCGAGCGGTGTGGCTTTTGACTTATGGAGCAATTTGCTGCGCATTCTTCATTCTCAATCGAGAAATCTGGCTGCATTTTGACATCGTTAAGACAACTTACGCCGCACTGGTTATGTTGATCACCGTTTTCGCATTGATCACTTGCTCGCTTCCAACCAAACGTTTTTTTCTCCGGCGAGCGGAAGCCAAACTAGAGAACGGCACAAAGGAACACGAACCGGAGGACTAACGCTATGCCTACAAGCCGTTTTCCGAGCTGGAACAGCTGTTTTGTGGATTGTCGTTGGCTATTTCAGAAACCTCCCCTGCGATTCGATGCTATTGTTCTTATTGTCTGAACTGCATCATCTGTTAGCGCAACTGGACATGCATCGAGCCAGTCTTGTAGCTCGGCGTTCCAATTCCTGCTTAGCCCACTGCTTAGACACGAGTCTGACCCGTGAGATTTGTTCGTGTTTTGTCGATCCGATTGCGATTCGCTCACTGGATTGTGGTTCCAGGGGTTGGGGGTTCGAGTCCCCTTAGCCACCCTTACCAGACCGCAAGAGACACCGTTCTTCTGCGGTTTTTTCATGCGCGTGGCTGAGCATGCTGTCATTAACCGTCGTGCCACGCGACTGATATGCTGATCCTGGAAACCAATCATTCAAAAGCATATGTTCCATCCGGGGCCGCTACCTTCTCTGGAAATCATCCCATGTCTCAAATGAAGCTCCATCTTGGTGACATCACGGAACTTGATGTTGATGCGGTAGTGAATGCCGCAAATGAGTCGCTGCTCGGAGGGGGTGGCGTTGATGGTGCGATCCATCGTGCTGCTGGACCCGAACTTGTTGAAGCATCAAGAAAACTGGCGCCTTGTCCGGCTAGTGAAGCTCGACTTACGCGTGGTTTCAATCTCAAAGCCGCGTACGTGATTCACGCGGTCGGTCCGGTCTACCGAAAAGCGGACTCGGGTGTGCAGGAGGCGCTTCGAAACACGTACATCTCGGCACTGCGAATTGCAAAACAGGAAAACATTGCATCCATCGCGTTTCCTTGTATCTCAACGGGCGCTTACGGGTATCCTCAGGAAGAAGCAGCCGAAACTGCGATGGAAACCGTGTGCGACTGGCTGCAGCAGAACAGTAAGCCTGATGTTGTTACGTTCTGCTGCTTTGAACGAAGTGATCTGATTATTTATCAGAGACTTTTCGAAACGATCGGCATCCCGACCGGCATAGAGGAGTAAGCATGGCCTAGCGAACGAAACCCTAGCGAACGACAGCCTGGTCGTTGGCGATTTCTTCAATCACTCTCGCCAGCTCGGCATGCCGGTCCACCCAGTCATCCTCTTGCGGGGAAGTCTCACCAAAACCGGGACCATGAATGACGGGCGATGGATCATATGTACCGCCCGTGGGATATTCGCTGGTCGGATATTCGCTGGCCGGAAATTCGCTGGTGGGATATTCGCCGGGGCCTGGCTGACGGAATTCCGGGCCAGCCGCGTTAAGATGCCCCGGATTGCCCTGCATCATTTGAACCTGAGATTGGTACTCCAGTCCGGGCTCGCAAGGCACACATAATTCCGGTTCAGCAGACTGCTTTCGCGCAAACAGATTGGCAAACGGATATCCTTTGGGTCCACCTCCGGAAAACCAGCTTCTACGAGCCGGTTGGGTGCACGGCTGGTCGAGCGGCTGTGCAACCGGATTGTCGTACGCTGGAGCACCAAGGGCCCGTAGAAACGGCATGTAGGGTCGCGTCATATTCGGATACGGAGTCTCAACGATCTGCGATGCCGGATAGCTCCTGGCAGTGTAACTGCCCGACTGAACTACCCATGTATTCGCGGCGGGTGTGTTCCGGTAGTGGCAACCTGCCGAACAGCTACAGAAGATTGCAATCAAGATGACGCTCAGTCGGGTCATATTTCCGGATCCGTTTTGTGATTTCAAGTCTGCCCATGCGGACATGGTCGTAGTGGTCGTATCGACAACCGGTCTAAGTAAGGTTTGCCATTACAACGGCTCGTGCGGCTATTGACGTGGACGCACGCCGCTACATCCTGATATCCGTTACAGTTTTACAGTGATGCAAGCGGTCACCTGTCGCCTTCCCTGTTGCGACCGATCGTAAATAGCTGTTAAAAATTCATGTTTCCACAACGTCCCATGCCTGCAAGGCAGCCCGCTTCAGGTTGGCTTTGCAAGAACGATCGAATTCCCGGACATGGCCGGAAATTAGGCCACCGGGACGACGCATACCGCAGGATTTCAGGATTCATCGAGCAGATGTCAAACGCTCAGATAAAGGCTATTGAGGACTACATCCGGTTACTGGACCGCAACGCGATCACACATGCGATTCGTACGGCGGCAGATCTGGGTGTTTTTGATGCGCTTGCAAAGCGGCAACACACCCTCGATGAGCTATGTGAAGAACTCAATCTCAACGCAGACGCGCTTGACCTGTTGATGGATGTGCTGTGCGAGACCGAGCTGGTTCAGAAGTTCCGCGATGATTTCGCGCTCTCCACTGTCGGCAAGCTGATCCCGCCTGCGTTTCGTGATTTCGGCGATCATCACTGGCAATATCTGCGCAGCTATATCCGCACTGGAATGCCTTTACCGGTTCATGAGGATATTCCCGTCACCGAAGCAGACTTTCGTGGCGACCGCGCAACGACCGAGTGGATCCAGACCCCTGCCGCTCTGGACACAGCCAATATCCTGGGAGCCGGTTCGGAGCGGACGGGCCTGCGGATCCTCGAAATAGGATGTGGAGCAGCAGTATTCGGTGCTGCACTGGCCCATCGTGACGAAGACTGCCAACTGGTACTGCTCGATGACCAGAGCGGTATCAAGCGTGCATCCAAATCAATATCCGGAGTCGGAGTAGAAGGCCGGACTCAGTATGTCGAAGCCGACTATCGCGATGAAACGATTCAGACGATTGTTGAAAACGAATGCGGCAATAGCGGATTTGATCTGTTGATCATGACCGAGATTCTGCACCGTCACACGCTCGATGAATGTGGAGATTTGATAAAGCGAATAGGTGGACTACTGAAACAGGACGGCGAGATGGCGATCGTCGATATTTTCCCCGGCCAGGAAAAAGGATCAGGACACCGTGCTGTTATGGCGCTGGAACTGGGGCTACGGACACGTCACGGCAAAGTTCACAACCCGGAAGAACTGACGGGAATTCTTAAAAAAGCCGGCTTTGAAAAGATCCAGTATTCTCATCTTCCCTCTCCTCCATTTGTTCTAGGCCTGATTGTCGCGGGTCGGGAATAACCGGATCAGACGCCATCTGCGTCAAGCATTTCAAGTTGATATACCAGATCTTCAGTGTCATCACTGGCTTGCTCAAGCCAGATCTGGCGGATCGTCTTGGGGATGCCGTTTGAATCGAAACGGTCTGCGGGGAAGCAGGCCATCACGCCACTGGCGATGTCCCTGTTGAGTTCAGGATTAGCGGGAAACGCGTCGCTCAAGTTCTGCAGGTCGGCGGAAAGTGAAGCGATGAATACCTGCTGGCGGCTGGCCGCGATCTCGGGAATCGCCTCCTCGTTTTCCAGACGGAAGTCATTTACCCGCTGAAACTCGAATGCGAATGTGGCTGTTTCCTCACACTCGGGCATTTGTGCAAGAAACAGATCAGTCCAACGTTCAATACGGCGGCGTAATTTGTTGATTCGATCGAAGACCTGTTCGTTGTCGGCACGTCCGCTGAGTAGCAGTCGCATTGCACGGTTGCGAACCTCGATATGTCCGACGTGAACTCCATGAACGACTCCATGAAGCTCATCCGCGTCGTTGTACCAGTCATGAGTCACCATCGCGGCACCGAAAATCCTGGTCAGCATTTCGCTGATCACGATTTCCTGAACGACAACTTCAATGGCGGGCCATGGATCGTGGTAGGGATCACTCAACTCGACATCTTTCTCAAACATTTTCAAAGCTGACGTCCATCTACCGAGACGGCACCGCGATGCGGTCCAGTAGCGGTTGATAACACGAGGAAGCTGGGGATCGTTTCCGAATGCGAGCGGGGCGGCGTGAACGGCAATCCAACTGCTGATTTCGGCGAGTGTCTGAGGTTTCATGATCGTGTCGAGGTAGGAATGATCGGGGTTAGTGAAACTGCTGACCCGGTAAATCGCAAAGTGGGTGCCAATGATTCAAAAGCGGCTTTCTTGTGTATTTTTCCGCGGTTTAATAAACTCTCGTCGCACAAAATCGACATCGAAGCCTTCACATGATTCCAATAATCAACGTGTTGTCTTTCGTCTGCATCGCAAACGCCCCTGATCTGATGGCCCGTTCAACGGGATCTGGAGACTCAAATGAAATCGACACCGGTATCCGGAGTCTCACGCGAAGAGGTGATGGCACGCACCAGAGCCGGCGGGCCAATAACTCAGTTCGTGGAGCACCACTTCCGGCATTTCAATGGACGCGAACTGAGAGACTCTGCGAGAGCCTACTGCGATCTGATTGAGTCAGACGGCAGGATGATGGTTACGCTGGCAGGAGCCATGAGTACCGCAGAACTCGGAGTCTCTCTCGCGGAGATGATCCGGCAGGACAAGGTTCATGCCATCTCCTGCACTGCCGCGAAC
Organism: Planctomycetota bacterium; assembly: GCA_039029995.1. Taxonomy (GTDB): domain Bacteria; phylum Planctomycetota; class Planctomycetia; order Pirellulales; family Pirellulaceae; genus Mariniblastus. The sequence goes on along the minus strand of JBCCFB010000175.1, from coordinate 7,562 downwards.
CTCGAAGAAGACATTTTCAACCTCGTCGCAAATGATGAGTACGAGATGCTTCCGGGATACCGGGACCTTTCACCGGAAGAAGAAAAAAAGCTATGTGTCAAAGGGCTCAACCGTGTGACCGACACCTGCATCCCCGAAGGTGTTATCCGTCACATCGAAGATCCTTTCATGGACATCTGCGCCGGACTCGCCGAATCAGGAAAGTCCCTGTTTCCGTCGGAGATCTTTTTTCAACTGTTCGAGTCAGGCGCGCTGATGCCACACTACAGGATTCCGCCTGAAGACTCGTGGATGCTGGCGGCATACGAGAAAGGAATACCTGTTTATTCGCCGGGCTTCGAAGACTCAACGCTTGGAAATATTTTTACCGCGCGCGTGATCGAAGGGAAAATCAAATCTCACTCTGCGATCAAAAGCGGCACGGAACAGATGCAGCACCTTGTTGAATGGTATCTGTCAAATCAGGCAGACCACCCGATCGGATTTTTCCAGATCGGAGGCGGGATCGCCGGCGACTTTGCCATTTGTGCAGTACCTTTGATCATTCAGGACCTGCAGAAAGACATCAGGATGTGGAGCTATTTCGCTCAGATCTCAGATTCAACGACTTCCTATGGTTCCTATTCAGGCGCAGTTCCAAACGAAAAGATCACGTGGTGCAAACTTGACGTGGACACGCCGAGGTTCATGATCAATTCGGATGCCTCGATCGTAGCACCGCTGATATTCGCCTACGTGCTCGGAAGATAACTCTCAACAGCAGGACCCGGAGATAACGGATCGGTATTAAAGAAGATCGTCCAGCGTTGACCAGTCGACGTCGCTGCGTGTATGAATCCTTCGCGTCAGTTGGACGGCATCCGGTCGCTCCTCCAGCAATCGGAAAGCGACGCTCGCCAGTGGAATCTGCTGTCCTTCAAAACACATGACGATGTCACCACATGTTCCCTGTACCATTCGAGGTTTCACGCTGAACTGGTTCTCGATCAGGGTTCCAAGACAGGACTTCTTCGCTTTGGCTGGAGTAGCCACCAGCAACCGGTTTCCACCGCCGCACTGCGAAACTGCTGGACGCGCGCTGTTCAGACGTTCGTTGAGCCACTTGAACAGCACATCCGGAACGAGGTTGCTGCGCGCAATTACGTCGTCAAACGAAATCCGACGATATTCATCAGTCAGGACCTGTTTGACTGCCTCGTCGATAACATGAGGCAGGTGCTTGTTGATACAGTTCTTATCCGCCAGCACGCGCCGGAATCCGCCATATGTTTTGACGAATTTGATGTAGACTTCCTGCTCGACTCTTTCCAGCATCTCGACTCGACGGTCGTGAACACTGTCGATCAGTATGTGCTCGATACTGTCTTCTCTGTTCGACTCCTGATAGTCATCCTCGTGCGGAAAGCTATTGGACGACATCATCTTCACTTCATTGCACTGATGATTGATCTCTTCAATCGTCTGGTTCAATGGCTTTCGGACCGCCCGACAGTAGAGCTTTGCTGATCGGAGTACGAATTGCTGCAGCTGCAACTGAACAATCGTCTGAAGTGACTGTTGAAATCCGGCCAGGACGTCAGGGTTGGAGTCGAGTTGATGAACTGGTATCTGCCCCGTATTCATTACTGCCATTTGAAACTGCTGTTCGCTTGACCGAACCGCGTTATCGAACTCCGACTCAATGCCCGTCAGCTTCTCGGCACAATCCTGGAGCATTGCGAGTGGTCTGGCGACATCGAGTCTGGCGCCATCGAGCATCGTCATGACTTCTCTGATGATGGCTTCTGCGATCTCAACAGCCTCGGACATCAACTCCCGATCGGGTAGCAGCTTCTTCTCAGGACGCGCGAAAGTGGAGACTTCATGACCTGCATCCGGGAATCCAAGCTGCCTTTCGAAATATGTCTGCAGGCTGTGCAGCCGTGTTGCCGGGCCCTCTTTCAGGACAATGTCCTTTGCAGCCGCAGTGATGCTTGCGACCTTATCGCGGCTTATCAATCTATCGAAGCGTGATGCGAAGCGGTTTGAGATCCCGTCAAAGTGCAGGTCCATTTCGCGGAACCAGACATTGATGACTTCACTATCGTTGGCCCAGCTATCAGGGCTGCCCTTAAGCCACTTTGAAATAAGTGATCGAGCCATCCGGGCAACTGTGTTTTCTCCGCATGCGCCACTACCGGGGCCGGATATATCCAGCCCGAATGTTCTCAGATTGAAGTGCTCTTCGTTTTCATCGGATATCCGGCGACATTCGTCAAAGAAGACTGAACATCTGGAGGCGGAACCGAGATGAACGTACTCGGCAACCCGGTCAAGTTCCTGCTCAAGCTCGGTCTGCTTGAGGTCGATTCCGAGATCGAGGAAGTAGACGTAGTCCAGTGGTGGCTCGTCGGTCAGTTCCGGCAGCCCGAGTCCGATATCCCCGGGAAATCCGAAATCGTTGTAATGCCTGAGTTCAGTTAGAAAACTGAACGCGTTGGCAGCGGAAAGTCCGGCTTCACGTGAACGATGGTTTGTTGAGTGCAACAGAATGCCGCTGACCGAGCTTGTCTTCTGGCTCTTCTCTTCCAGCAACAGTTTGACGGTGTAGGCAAGGTCCAGCGTCATGCCACTACCTATGCCACCGCTGATCGATGAGACAATAAAGACGCGGGGCGTCAGATCACTTTCCGGTGCGAGATCAAGCGTATCCGCTGTTCGAGCAATGTTCTCTTCACGCACGATTTCTTCGATTGCCTGCTGTAGCGATGTGCAGACTTTGTCGAAATGATCCGCGAACGCAAGGCGGCCAAGTGGTCTCAGCCCCTCAGTCTGCTGTGAACGTGGAATGTTGTAAATCCATCTTCGCGACAGCCAGTCAAACCGCGAGTTCTCCCGTGCGCGGTATTCAGAAGATGATTGCAGCGGCAGTGCGACTGCCTCGGAATCTGTCAGCGCCTGACTCCCGACTTCCATCGTCATGCGCGCCAGGGCCGATCTGTCGGAATCGAAACAACGCAACTGGATCGCAGGCAGGTTGTCCATTGCGTGATACCGGTTGATCAATTTCTGCTTGATCTTCTGGCCTGCTCGACTGGCGGTCTCACCGACCGTAAGAATAAGCGTAGGTCGGAAGCCGGCTGAGGCAGCGTCGATATCCGGGGGAGCGAGAGTCTTCATCTCGTTCGCCTGGAATGGCAACTGCGCCTGCGACACCACCTGGGTCACATCCCGCTGGAGACTGTCTACTGAAATTGTCTTTTCCGATTCGCGCTTTTCACCGGGCGCGATGGAACCTGCGCGTTTTATCCTGCGCTGGTTGATCTTCCGGTTGATCAACTCCTCCACCATCGCACGGCAGTTCGGATACCGTACCTGCGGATCCTTTGAGAGTGCCTTGGCGATGACTGTCTGGTCACCTTTTGGAAGACGGCGAAGATTCGGCTTGCCGTGCATATGCTGCGCTGCGAGCTGAGCCGGTGTTGTACCCGGAAACGGTCGTTTACCAGTCAACATTTCCTGATAAACAATAGCCAGCGAATATTGATCGCTGAAATGACCGGGTTGGCCATCAAACAACTCGGGAGCCGCGTACGCCGGCGTCATGCCGCTCATCAATGACTGGGACTGATCATGCTGAAGGTCTTTGACGAGGCCGAAGTCAGCAACCTTGACGTGTCCGGAAACGATCAGCAGGTTTTCGGGCTTGATATCGAGATGCTGCAGTGAGTGCGTCTGACTGAGATAGTCCAACCCTTCCGCGGCATCGCGGATATATCGCAGTAGCTCGTCCCGTGGAACGCCGGGTTCGCCTTTAGCAACATAGTTGTCAAAAACGTCCGCCAAAGAGAAGTCCGCTAGTTCGGTCACGACGACCAACTGGCCTTCGTGGACTTCGATTCGCTCCAATGACAACAGGAACGGATGCCGGACTGCTTTGATTCGATCGAGAGCTTTGAGCTCAGTCTGAGCCCGCTTTTCATCATGAAAGCCGTAAATCAGCTTTACGGCCTTAACCATCCCACCGGGTGCTTCGGCGGACCAGACTTCACCGTAACCGCCAGCGCCGATCCGTTCCCTCAACCGGTAACCCAGTAGTTCTTTCGGCGTGTTGGTTGAGTTTGCGGACACAGCTGCTTGCTCCGGTTTGAATGTCAGAAAGCGCATTCTCGCTTAAGGCATACCTGATTTATCTTTCGGCGAAATCAGGGTGTCGAATTGACCGCACGGCCGCCCGGTCAACGAATGGACGGCCTCGACAGAGTGTCGGCGACGTCTGGGTAAAGACTACCGGATGATTCGAAGATCATGAAAAGGCCGGCCCTGACTTTTGTCCGCTAAATACGAGCTGGAACTCAGTTGACGAACCGGATGCGCAAGGTTGCCGTCGGTCGCGGGTTCTCCCTCCGTCCCGATAGTTCGGCGCTAGCGGTTTGCCGGGTTGCCTTGAGTCGGCGGTGCCCCGCCGGAAGGTGGCATAGGAATCGGCTGAGTGACAACTCGACGAGATGCCTGCTCCTGCGGTGGCTGCTTCCGCTGAGCAGGCGGAGCCGCCGGGGGGCGCCTGACTTGTGGCGGCTTTTGTGGAGCCAGACCCTCCTGAACAATCGTCTGTTGTCTGGCAGACGCTTGCTGAGGCTGAGGCGCAACAGCCGGTGCGGCCTGCTGATGCGCCGGTGGCGCCTGTCTTGGCGCACCACCCTGATTCGAAACGGGCTGTGCCGCCGGGTTACCTGCCGCACGCCGGCCACCAGTGGCCATCGTCGGCGATTTCTCCCCGCGATTGAGTACGACCGTGAAGTAGCTGCGGACCACTCTGTCAAAATATTCCTTTCGCATCTCCATCGGGAGATCGTTGTAGGTGCAGAAGTTTCTGATCTGCGACAGAAGATCCCTTGGATGGCAGCGCCTCAGGCGTCGAGCCGGTCTCATGAAATGAACGTCCAGCAGATAGTCCACTACATCTTCGTCGTAGTGGCATCTGAATTTTTCACAGTAGATTTCGAACAGCCTGTGAAATTCCTCGGGCGATGGATCACTGATTTCGATCTTGTAGGGAATCCGGCGGAGGAACGCTTCATCAACGAGATCAGCCGGTTCGAGATTCGTTGAGAAGATGATCAGCTGTTCAAAAGGAACCTGGATCTTCTTGCCTGAAGAAAGCGATAAAAAATCCACCCTGCTTTCCAGAGGCACAATCCAGCGGTTGAGCAACTCTGTCGGCTCGATTCTCTGGCGTCCGAAGTCATCGATCAGCAGGCATCCGCAGTTGCTCTTCATCTGCAATGACGCTTCGCTGATGTTGCTTGAAGGGTCATGCCGGATTTCAAGCGCGTCCATTGTCAATTCACCGCCGACAACAACCGTCGGCCGTTTGACTTTCACCCAGCGTTTGTCCCACGATGCGGCGCTGAGGATCGTATCGTGATCATCATTGGACCGCTGGTGGTAGGCAGCGTCGAAGAATTTGATGATCTGGCCGTCTTCAAAGATCGCATGCGGCACCCAGATCTCATGGCCGAAGCATTGGGTGATTCTTTGCGCGAGCGTTGACTTGCCGTTGCCCGGTTCACCGTACAAAAACAATCCGGCGCCGGAATTGATGGCCGGACCGAGGCTCTCGAAGAGTTGTTCGTCTACCGAAATGTCTTCGAATGCACGTCGAAGCTGAGGACGTTTCGGGCATTCCGCGCGAATCGTCTGTGCCTCGGCACTGAGAACGTAGTCCATGAGCGGAACTGGAGCAGGGCCACAATAGCTGCATACCTGCGCGGCGATTGCAGCCCGGTCACGACCGCCCTCTGTCAACGCGTAGTTGTAGTCGTTCAGTGGAGCAGAACTTTTGTGAACAATGATCTGACGCGAGCGCAGTTGCAGAAAAAGTTCTTCCAGAATATTGAACGGCAGGCAGAGGTCGTTTGAAAGCTGGCGGCCGCTACAGATTCCGACCGCAGCAAGTCGTTTTAAAATCAGTGATTCGATCATCGAGATCGGAAGTCCGGTTTCTGTCAATGTACCGGGTTCTGACGGTCGGAACGATTCGTCCGCCATGATCGTAGCGAGAAGGCTGCTACTGAGTGACTGATTCGAAATATCTGCCATTGGTCGGCACTGCCTGTTAAACCGGTGCGTCGTTTCCGCTTCTTCAACGGAACGCGAAGGAATAGGCGAATCACGCTGCCGGACTATCCGGTCACTTTTCCACGCGCGCAATCCGTCATTTATCTAGAACGTGTTTTCCGGTATCGAATCCGGGCTTTTTTACACAGAGCCGATGTAATCGTTACGACCGGAAGCAAAGGAAAGTTGCCCGATTTTTGATTTGTTTCCCTGACTTACCACAAAGGAAAAGGTAAATCAGGTAGGGCAAATTCCCCCGTTAATCAGCATCCCGCTTGCAGCTCAGTTACGTCCATGAGTGAATCGAAAATACATCCAGGTGCCGGCCACTTCAGCACTTCGTCCGATCCATCGGCCGAGGGACAGTGGTCAATTTCCGGCCAGATTGATGAATCTCAACCGAACCGGTCCTTTCCGCTCCATAAATCTCCGTATTCGATTGGAAGAAGTCCGGATGCTTCATTGCAGATTCCTGTCGGGTGTATTTCCAAGATGCATGCCGAACTCCGGCTGCAACATGACGGCAGACTGTTCCTCCGTGATCTCGGTAGCACCAACGGCACATTCCTCAACGGCGAAGCGCTGACGCAGGAAGTTGAAGTTTTCGACGGGGACCTGATTCAGTTTGCCACCATCGTTTTCAGAGTCGGCAGCCAGAAGCAGGCAACACAGACCAATACAATTGAAGAGAACGTCGGAGACCACGCTCTGGCGATGATGCAGTTCGACCGCCTGATCAACGACGGCGGACTGTTTCCACACTTTCAGCCGATCGTTTCACTGGAGACGTGCGAACACATCGGCTACGAGGTTCTGGGCCGTAGCCGCTTGTTCGGTTTGCAGACACCGATGGAAATGTTCCTTGCCGCATCACGCCTCGATCTCGAAGCCGAACTGAGTGAGGCCTTCCGTTACCGCGGCGTCGAGATCGGCAGCGCACTAGGAAAAGACGCGAACCTGTTTTTGAACACACATCCGGTTGAACTCGATCGCCCTGAGTTGTACGACTCGCTTCATTCGCTCCGTGAACTGAATCCCGAACAGACAATCACACTCGAAATTCACGAGGCGGCAGTCACAAACGTTTCCATGATGAAGCAACTGCTGGCTGTTCTTGAAGAGCTCGATATCAAACTCGCCTTTGACGATTTCGGCGTCGGTCAGGCAAGGTTGATGGAGCTTGGTGAAGTCCGGCCTGATTTCCTCAAATTCGATATGGGGCTGACCAAGAACATCAACGAAGCTCCTGCGAAACGTCAGGAAGTTGTCGCGTTGTTCGCTCAGATGGTTAACAGCCTCGGAATTCAGACCCTGGCCGAAGGTATCGAAACCATCGAGTGCCACGAAACACTGGTACAAATGGGCTTTCAGCTCGGACAAGGCTTCTTCTACGGCCGGCCCGCTCCGATCAGCAAATACTGCGATGTTCCCGAAGAGGGCACGGACACCGAACCTGTCTGAGC
>JBCCFB010000174.1:0-13365 GCA_039029995.1 Planctomycetota bacterium | reverse complement strand
GGTCTTTTTGAACCGGGAATTTATGACCAGCAGTCAGGCGCGCCACTGAAAGTGAAAATCTGGACTGCGATATCGATCGTGGTGTCGCTCGGGTCATTCGTCGCTGTTTATTTCGGCTGTTACGGCGCTGAACTGCCTTTTGACTTCACATGATCCTGCGAAGTGCCATTTAATCATGGCAATTCCATTTTCGGGCAATGAGACGATTAAGGTAAATCCCGTTGCAAAAACAATATCTGCTGACTCGGGGTCGGGAAACTGGTTTAGGCTGCTCCATTAGCATGGCTGGTTCCATTAGCGAGATGCGGTAAGCAGGTTTATGACCCATTTAGGAAGAGAAAGACCCAGTCAAGAAGAGAAAGAAAGAGTGTGCGTGCATAGATTTCATCTGCTCACCGTTGTTCTGCTGCTGTCGCTGGCTTCACCATGCACCGGCCAAACGATCAACCTCAACTATGCGCCTTCTCCTCCCGACAATCCGATGAAGGGCCTGGTCCCCTACTGGGATCAGGCAGACGCACCAAATTCCCTGCCGTGCAGCATAGAATTCAACTATTTCGCGCTGTCGGAACTAATGACCGGTCCGAATTCTTTTGACTGGGGGCCGGTCGAAGAACTTCTCGACACAGTCAGCGGTCGAGGAAGACAGGCAACGTTTCGGGTCTACACAGAGTTTCCAGGCCGCCGGATGTCGATACCTCAGTACCTGATCGATGAAGGCACTGAGATGTTTGAATATGTCGTTGATGGCGAGCCTCACTGGACTCCTGACTATCGAGATCAGGGTCTGCAGGATGCGATCCTCGCATTCATCACAGCCTTCGGCGAGAGATATGACGGGGATCCGCGTATCGCTTTCCTGACAGCCGGGATGCTTGGCCAATGGGGAGAGTGGCATGACTATCCGCGTAGTGATCTGTTTGCCACTCCGGAATTCCAAGCGCAGGTTCTCGACACATTCGAGTCATCATTCACGCAAACAATTGTACATCTTCGCTATCCAGCCGGTCCGGATGATGAATTCTTCGCAGAAAATGTAAGCCGCCCGTTCGGCTACCACGACGATTCGTTTGCATTTGCCACGGTTCCGACAGGTGATCCCGAGGACGATTGGTTTTTCGGCAACATGATCGCGGCAGCAGGTGCGGAAGACAAATGGAAAACGCAGCCGATCGGCGGTGAAATTCGTCCGGAAGTCTGGGGCTGTGTCTTTGATACTCCTTCGTGTGCTCCGGATGGGCAGGAGTTCGAAAATTGTGTCCAGGCGATACATGCTTCATGGCTGATGGACAGTGGAATGTTTGGCCCGATGGCAGTTGAAAATTCGGATGCGAGGAAAGCGGCAGCGATCCGACGAATTCAAAGGATGGGGTACGAGTTGTACGTTTCCACCGCCGTTATTGAAGCAACCGATCGGCAGTTTTCATTGCAATTGCAGCTCGAAAACCGCGGAGTCGCCCCGTTCTACTACAAATGGCCGGTCGAGATCGTGCTGGGAGACGGTTCGGGAAACGTCACGATTGTTGAGACGGACTGGAATCTAACTGAGACCATTCCGGGTGACGAAATCCGTTGGAATCACAGCTCAGGAATTCCAGCCGGAGTGTCCACTGTTGAATCTGTAGCGATTCGCGTGAAGTTGCCGTTTGAGAACCTGCGCCCCTTGCGTTTCGCCAATGAAACACAGCAAGATGATGGTATGCTGATCATCCGCTGAAACGTTTTGCTGTTTTGCAAACAGATCGTTCAAAAGTCTAGGTGTAATGGTTTGAAAATGTTTAGGCTCGTTAGAGAAGCAACGACTTTACGAATCCCTGTGAACCTACCGGAAACGCGATTCGGAAACCCCAAAGAAGACGTAAGTGCAGCCGAGACTAGCAGCGAACTAGTCGGTTTGTTTTTACGACGGCGGGAGCTGATGTATCAGATTGCAATCCTGATTGCATTTGCGACGACGCTTTTGAAGTTGTTTTCCACCAAAGAAGTAATTACTCATTCTGGATTTGATGCTGAGTTACTTGTGGAGTCGTTGGTGTTTGGAGGAAGCACTGTTTTCTGCTTGCGCATGATTCAACAGTATTCTGGAATCATATTTCATGGTGACCGATTTAAGGTGATCGAATGGTGGTATTTCAGTGACAAAGAGGGCAAGCCCCCGAGCCAAAACGAGATTCGCGAGCATGCGGAATTACTAAGGCTAAAATCAAATTCAGCTGAGCAGTTTTGGCCGCTCGCGGTAAACGTCTTTGGAGTCTCTTTCCAAATTATTTTCATCTTCGCAATCGTATCTGGAGTTGCAGGTGTCGCACTAGTTAATCGGTTCTTAACGCTGCTCGAGATCGGTCCATCGCTGGGAAGGTTGCTTGTGATTATTCCGGGAGGGGCTTTGACAGGAGTACTGATTGGATGGTGTTTTTGGTCACATAACAATGCGAACGAATCTGCCTGCGATTTTTTCTGTCCGGAAGAAGAAGATGAAGAGCGCGATGACATCAATGTTAAAGCAGATGAAGGAGTAATGAGAAATCATTACCTTCAAAGTATCGTAGACGCCCATTCGGATATGATTGCGATAACCGCGGTGGTCGGCTCATTGACCCTGAGCACGATAACGACAACATATAATCTGATAGCTGGAGAAACAGTTCCGTTCATAGAGCCGTCGTCTGGAATCTACGCACTGTTGATTAGCTTTTTTACTCTTTGCGTTAGTCTGTCCGCAGTCCTGGTCTACATACGTTTGAGGACAAAAGGTATTGCCATATTCTGCTATCGATTGAGAATCGGAGACGAAGACAAGCTACAAACGAAAGTATCAGATTCTGGTCTTGGATTTTTTGTGCTAATGGCGTTTGTTTCTATTAATCTCGCGCTGCTATGCCTGATTGCTCTTGGACCCTGGTTGAGAGGCACTGAATATGCGATGGAGATTCTAGCCGGGGTCGCTTTTGTCGGGCCGATATGGCTAGGAATGAACTTCTACTCGGAGCAACTGCAGATGTTCGAAAAGAGCATTCTCGATGCCGATTTAGCCGCGTCGAAACCGCCAGAAGTCGTGGAAACAGCTGATTTGGAAGTTGGGGAATCGAATACGTTGCCGAGTAACGAATCCGCGTCTGAGGACGGTGATATGCAATCGTAAAATTGGAATTGGGTTTTCAAGGCCATCGAGTAGGGCGGCATTGCCTCCGCTATCCTCGCACCGTCTTCTGCGTCGTAATCAGTGTTCCAACCTGTTTGCCGGAAACTGCTTTTACGATGTTCCCGTCTTTGCGGAAATTAAACACCATGATCGGCATGTCGTGTTCCATACAGTGAGAGATCGCGGTTGAATCCATCACACGAAGGCCTTGTTCGAGCACCTCGCCGAACGTCAGCTCTGTATAGAAGTGAGCGTGCGGGTTCTTTTCCGGGTCTTCCGCATAGACGCCTTTGACGCGGGTCGCTTTCATGAGGATGTCCGCCTCAAGTTCCATTGCACGCAGAGCGGCAGCGGTGTCCGTTGTTACGAACGGTCCGCCGGTTCCTGCTCCAAGAATCACGATACGCCCTTTTTCCAGATGGCGCTGGGCACGACGACGAATGTATTGTTCGCAGACACCGTCCATCTTGATCGCGCTCATGAGGCGCGTGTCACATCCGACGGATTCGAGCGCGTCCTGCAGGGCGAGACCGTTGATGATTGTCGCCATCATGCCCATGTAGTGCGCGGTCGCTTCCTTGACGACTTCGTTTTGAGCGGTGAACTGGCTGCCACGAAGAATGTTTCCGCCTCCGATCACGATTGCGATTTCACAGCCGAGCTTCTGGGCTTCGAAAACCTGTTCTGAAATGTGGACCACCTCGTCCATGCTGATGCCGCGCTCGCCGGCAGGGCTGAAACTTTCACCGGAGAGTTTGAGAATGATGCGTTTGAATTGAGAGGTGTCAGTCATGATCTTTCCGGAATAAGATTTTTGAGGGGACGCGTCGAGTGATCGCCATAAACGGGAACTCGGCATTCTCGTCGGCTGAATTCGAATCCCATTTCGTATGGCAAATCGAATTTCACAAAAAAACGCCCCGTCTTTCAACGGGGCGTCATTGTTATTCATCGTGGTGAATTCGACTAGCCGACTGCTACACGGCGGAAGTCGATTACCTCTGCGTTTTCGTGGAATTCCTTGATCGCTTCGGCAACACGTTGAGATCCGGTCTGGTCAAGAGCGTAGAACTGGCTCAACAGGCAACGCTCCTGATCGAGGAGTGTGTTGTCTGCGATGAAGCGTTCGATCTTGCCGGGCACAATTTTGTCCCAGATCTGCTCAGGCTTTCCTTCGGCCTGCAGTTCAGCTTTGATGTCCGCTTCCACCTTGGCCATGACTTCCGGAGTCAGTTGGACACTACTGGCGTACTGCGGAACGTTCTTAAGCGGCTTGCCGAGACGTTCACGGTCTTCGTTTTCAACTTGGATCTGTCCGCGAAGAGCTTCTGCTTCCTTCTCGGCGAATTCCAGAGTGAACGACTCCGGTGTCATTCCAACGGGCGCCATAGCCGCGATGTGCATTGCGAGGTTGCGGAAGAACGCGTCCGCTCCATCAGCACCGCCATCCTTGTAGGCGACCAGAACACCGATTTTGGCTCCGGCATGGATGTATGATGTCAGGTTGTCACCCTCGATTACCTGGTAGTCAGACAATTCGATCTTTTCGCCGATCGTTCCTGTCTTCTCAACCAGTTTCTCGCTGACGGGAACTCCGTCCATCTCATAGGCAAGCATTGCATCACGATCACTGATGCCTTGCTCCATTCCGATACGAGCCAGTTCGTTTGCGAAGGCAACGAAGTCCTCGTTCTTGGCAACAAAGTCAGTTTCGCTACTGAGTGAAAGTACGAGGCCTTTGTTGCCTTCTACGAGTGCAACGACAACACCTTCGTTGGCTTCGCGATCAGCGCGTTTGGCGGCAACTTTTGCCCCCTTTTTGCGGAGGAAATCCAAAGCACCTTCGAAATCCCCGTCTGATTCCTGCAAGGCTTTCTTGCAGTCCATCAGACCGGCTCCCGTAGCCTTTCTCAATTCACTTACTTCTTTTGCTGTTACAGCTGGCATGATTTTCTTTCTATCTTCTTTGTTCTATTGATCTGGTAATTCTGACACGCCGGCACTGACTGAACCTTTTACCTGTGGATCAGCCTCGTCGCCGGTAAGACGCAATTAACCCTGTTCGGGTTCGGCGGTAGCTGTAGCGGTATCGCCGCCAGCTGCCTCTGCTGCAGGTGCTTCAGCTGCCGGTGCTGCGGCAGGAGCAGGTGCGGGTGCAGGAGCGTCTTTGCCTTCACGCTTGACGGCAACATTCTTGGCGCCGGCGATAACTGCGTCGGCCATGTGCGTCATAATCAATTCAATTGAACGGATACCGTCATCGTTGCCGGGGATCGGCAGGTCGACCATATCCGGATCGCAGTTGGTATCAATCAGAGCGATCGTTGTGATGCCAAGAGCGCGAGCTTCGCGGATCGCATTCTTCTCTTTATTAGGATCGACGATTACCAGACATTCCGGCTGGCGGTTCATGGTCCGGATCCCGTTCAAGTTGCGGTACATCTTCCTGTACTCGCGAGAAAGAGAAGATTGCATCTTCTTGGAATAGGTTTCCAGCTCGTCACTGCTGCGGATTTTTTCAAGTTCCTCGAGACGGCCCATTCGGTCGCGAATCGTCCGGAAGTTGGTCAGAGTTCCGCCCAGCCAACGCTGAGAGACGAATGGCATCTTACAACGCTCAGCCTCACGTTGGACGGTCGGCCCGGCCTGTCGTTTGGTTCCAACGAACAGAACGAGACTGCCGCCGGAAGCAACTTTGGAAACGAACTTTTTGGCTCGAAGAAGTCCGCGTACTGTTTCGCGGATGTCGATAATATGAACCTGGTTCTTCTTGCCGTAGATGTACGGCTTCATCTTCGGGTTCCACCGGCTGCATCGGTGTCCGAAATGTGTTCCAGCTTCGATCAGGTCATTTACGAGAGTATTCGCCATATTTTCTCCATGCTTCCTGCGAATCCCGACTTTGCGGCATCAAAGCCACAGCGTCTGCGGAAACGCCGCCCTTGAACCAGGGTGGCCTGCAGGTTGAGGGTGAAAGGGAACAAAAAACGGCCACAAACGTCGTGACCACAAGACCCCTAAGTTATCGGATTTCGCTCGCGGCAACAATCGGGAAAAGTGTCCCATCCACCGGAATAGTCATCTCAAAGCTCTGATTGGTCGCCGGAATCGTCAGCTTCAGGCTCAACGGGGCAGACGCCTTTATTCCAGGTGCTCTCCGGCGGTAATATGGAATTCGAATAAACCCCGTAAAGATTTGAGGAAGACGGATGGCTGGCCACAGCAAATGGGCAAATATCAAGCACAAGAAAGCGGCAACAGACGCCAAGCGCGGCAAGCTTTGGAGCAAGCTGAGTAAAGCGATCATCGTCGCAGCCAAAGGCGGTAGCGATCTAGATTCCAATCACAAGCTCAGGCAAGCGGTAGCGGATGCGAAGGCTGCCAGTGTTCCCAAAGATAACATTGAACGTGCCATCAAAAAGGGATCCGGTGAAAGCGGCGAGGCCGTCAATTACGAAGAGATCATATACGAGGGATACGGCCCCAATGGCGTTGCCGTTATGTGTGACATTCTTACAGATAACCGGAATCGTACCGCCCCGGAACTAAGGAAGGTTTTTGAAAAGCACGGTGGCAAAATGGGAGCCACCGGATGCGTCGGCTGGATGTTTGATCGCAAAGGGATGTTCGTAATCTCAAAAGAGACTGCGGACGAAGAGAGGGTTATGGAGGTTACCCTCGAAGCAGGCGCCGATGACATGAATGCCGAGGGAGACGTCATCGAAGTTTACTGCGAGCCTGAGGTTTACACGCAGGTCGGCGAAGCGCTGGAGACTGCCGAAATCAAAGTGGAATCAAGCCAGGTGACTCGCATTCCACAGAACACCGTCGAATTGAACGTGGACGATGCACGTCAGGTTTTGAAGCTCATGGAAATGCTGGACGATCATGACGATGTCCAGAACGTTTCGTCAAACTTTGATATCCCTGAAGCCGCGATGGCAGAATTATCAGCCGAAGGATAGTCCAGTAGTTCGCGGTTCAGGAATGTAGTCCGCTGTAGATCGCCATGTAGGGGATCAGCAATGCGACGGCAATGACGGCCAAAGCAAAGAGCAGTAGCAGCCAGATCAGAATGTTAAAAGTTCGGCGGCCCTTTTCCCGCGGGATGGATATCACCAGGAATTCCAGTCCGATCCAAAGGCCGAGCAGCAGCGGGATGATGAATATCGAAAACCGGCGCGCGGGCTCGGTTATCTCAAAGAACATCTGAGTAATTGCCGGAAGCGATATTTCGTACTCTTCGAACATTTGGATGGCTTCTCCAGTGCCGAAGAAGACGGTTCCGACAAACAAAAAAGCAAAAACCAGGAACCGCACGATCGCATTTGCGATAAGCAGTCCCTGGCTCGATCTGTTTTCTTTGTTCGGTTCAGGTTTCATCGACGCTCAAACGGCAAGGTGTTCTGATGCCGTTGATCGTATCAGACTTTCTTGATGCGATACAAATTTGTTGATCAGCTTTCAGTTTCGATCGTAGATTCAGTGCCGGCAGTATTGCGTTGATTCACCCATTCGTACGAAATCAACATTGAGCCTGATGGCGCCGCCAGCTGTCAGCTTGCCAGTGCCTTTGTCAATGGTCGATTATCGCCCGCGCCGAACTCGCGGTTCCACTTCGGCCTCCTGCGGCTCCGTTGTACCTAGACCCGGAAGTTCCAGTGGATCGCTATTTCGAGGCAGGACCATCGACGGCGCAGTTGGAGGTTCCGTCGGAAAATCCGGCAGTTCCGGAGCTGCGGCCGGCAATGCAAATCCCATGGGACGACGAAAATAGCCGCTACCCCCACGACCGTCCGGCCAGCCGATTCCATCGGCTTCACTGACGATCATTTCCAGTTTCAGTTCAACCATTCTCTCTTTGGCTTCCTGCCGCTTCTGAAACTGTTCTTCGAGCCGCTCTAGTCGTTCCCGCATCTGGTCAAGCCGTTGTTGATCGTATTCGAGGTACTCGTCGTACTGATCGCCGAGTGCCTGTTCGATTTGTGTAATCGCTTCATCACGTTGATCTTCACCTTCAGCTTGAGCGAGCTGCGAGACCGCTTTTGCAACTGCCATTTCAGATTCGCGGGATGCCATTCGTCCACGCGAGACGAGGGCCAACGGAACGCCTGCTTCCGGAAAGTCCGGCGCGGAGAAAAGGTCCTGCTGCCCTTGAGCTACATTCGGGGCGGTGGCTGTGAATCCATAAGCCTGATTGAAACCTGTGGGAGCAGGCGCTGCTGGAGGAACGGCGGGCTCGGCAAGCCGTTGGTCGTAGCGGTGTGCAAACGGCGATTGCGCCTGACCGGCAACTGTGGTGGTCGTGGGGCGCGGCTCAGGCTTCGGGCGTTGCGAAGGAACCTCCTGCCCTGTTCCATACTGGAAAGCAATCAACACAACGGCCAGCGTCGCACATGTAATAGTCGTTTTCATCTTCTTCCTTTGCTGTTCTGGTGGACAAGAAGCCAATGCAACGCACCGTCAGTGGTTCGGTTCCGGGTGGTTTTCCTGAAGCGGAACTGAATCGGTTGATTCGATTTCCGGCAGGCGTTCGGATCCCTCGAAGCCACTGAATTCAAGTTCAAGATTTTGAATATCGCGTTCGAGTTCATTCGCTTCATTAATCCACACGTCGTACGACTGCAGATCTTTCATCCAGGAAAAGCGATTCTCAGAATTATCGGGAGCGATTGTAGGAGACTGTTCGATTGGCGATCCGGGTTCCGCTGTATCCCCGCTCGTCGCGGGTGCTGAAATTCCTGCATCTGGCTCAACCGGAGCCCATACGCTTGCCGCGTAAATGACTGCCAGCGAAAGCATCAACACCGCACAGGCTGCCAAGGCCAATGGACGTAGCCATCCAGAACGTCCTGCGGACGAACGGGGAATGGAGGGCTTGGGATTGGATTGTGGGTGCTGCAGATGCGCCAGGTAGCTCGCAAGCGTTTTTTGAATTGTGCGTGCTGATTCCGACCGTTGTTCGACATTCTTCTCAAGGAGGTTTCCGATGATGCGGTCAAGTGTTGCAGGGATCCGGTTATTGATGCTCCTCGCCCCGATTGGCTCAGTCGAATTGATCTTCTCAAGAACGGCCAGGGGTTTTTCAGCTCGAAATGGTTCCCGTCCAGTCGCCATGAAATAGATGACGCTACCGAGGCTGAAAAGGTCGCTGCGGTGGTCTATGTCCATCCCTCGCGCCTGCTCAGGCGACATGTAGTGAGGTGTTCCGGCAAGCCAGCCTGTTTGCGTCATTGCGACATCATCGGCTGCACGCGCCAGCCCGAAATCCGTGATCATGACGCGGCTGACGTCTTTCTCGATCAGAATATTTGCAGGCTTGATGTCACGATGAACAAGTCCCTGTTCATGAGCTTCGACGAGGCCGGCGGCGATCTGGTTGGCGATCCGCACAATTTCAACGGGCTCAAGTGGACCGTTGTTCTGGATATGTTCTTGAAGCGAAGTTCCGTCAACCAGTTCCATGACGATGTAGGGTCGCTCATCCGAAGCGTTGACGTTGTAGATCGGAATAACATTCGGGTGCCGTACAGCCGCCGCCGCTCGGGCTTCACGGGTGAATCGTTTTCTCGCAATGCCGCTGCTGGCCAGATGAGGAGCCAGTACTTTAATGGCCACCGTCCGGTTCAAAGCGGTATCGAAAGCACGGAATACGATTCCCATGCCGCCCTGCCCTATTTTGGCTTCTATGTCGTACTGCCCGATTCGCCCGAGCATTTCCGGGTGCCGCGGACTGTCGAGCACCGCTGCATCAGCTCGTGAAACCCGTCCAGCGGGAGCTGTTGTCAGCTCTGCCACGACTGAGTCACCGGTTTCCAGCCAGTCGATTTCGGCTCCATGCGATGCGGTCACGGCAGACAGATGACTTGAAGCTTCTTCCCACCACGATTCTTCGGCAGCGAGTTTTTCCAGCTCACAACGACAGTCCGGACAGGTCGAGAGGTGATGTTCAAGTTCCTTCGTTTCAGGAATTGAAAGCTCGTCACGGAGAAGCAGCGGAAGGTTGTCAGTCTGACAGGGTGTGTTCGGGTTCATTCTGTTACCTCCCACAGTCCGGACTCGAATCGGAGCTTTTGAACCGTTTCCCGCAACCTGGCCATTACCCGGCTACGGGCGATATATACGGCACCTTTACTTATGCCGGTAACCTCGCAAGCTTGTGCGATTGACTTTGACTCGACCGCGGTCATCCAGAATGCCTGCCACGTTGCAGGTTCAAACTGATGACGTATTCTCTGAGCCGCCCAGTTGAAAAGCTGTCGCTTATGTTCGAGGTCAAACTCGGACGTCTCAATATTCGGAGCCGGAGCATTTTCGAGGAGCGATTGGATTTCCTCCCGTGAACCGGTTCTCGGCAGCCGTTTCCCTTTTCGAAAGAACTCGATGACGAGATTCCGCGTTATTGTCGCGAGCCATCCGCGAAACGAGCCCCTGGACGGATTCGGATCAAATCGATCGATAGATCCGGCGACGCGCGTCAGAACTTCCTGCGTTAGATCGTAGGCGTCTGCTTCCTGCAGCCCTTTGCGTCGCGCAAGCGAGTAGATGAGCGGCTGGTAGATTTCTGCAAATTCCTGCCACGCCCTGACATTTTCTTCATCCTTGAGGCGAATGATGAGGCTGTGACGTGTTTGCTGTTGATCGCCCATCTCTGGTTTTTCCGTAGTTTTCCGGCTTTTCAACGCACTGCAATTCTACACGAGCAGCATTCTGCTATCTTTCACGCTTTGTTTGGAATAATCCCGGTAAAGTATAAATGACAGCAAAAATCGGCATTCTGACTGTTTCTGATCGTGCCAGCCGCGGCGAATATGAAGATCGTGGAGGCCCGGCGATTGTCGAGTATTTCACGCGAGTTCTGACCAGCCGGTGGCAACCGGTCGCGCGCGTGATTCCAGATGATGTTCCCATGATTGAACAGTCACTTGAGGAACTATGCGACGTGGAAAACTGTTGTCTCGTCGTCACGACCGGGGGAACGGGGCCAGCTCCACGAGACGTGACTCCGGAAGCCACAGAGTCGGTCGCAGAGAAGATGATGCCCGGTTTTGGAGAATTAATGCGGGCGGTTTCGTTGACCAAAGTGCCAACGGCGATCCTCTCCCGCCAGACAGCGGCAATACGCGGAAAGTCATTGATCATCAACCTGCCTGGAAATCCGAAAGCCATCGCAGAGTGTCTGGACGCGGTGATGCCGGCAGTTCCGTACTGCATTGATTTGATCGAGGGGCCGTTTCTGGAAACGGACGAGTCTCACATCGTCGCCTTCCGGCCGAAGAAGAAGTAGGCTGGAACCTCCTCGCTTTTTTTGTTTTGTCGCGTGAATCAGCGACCGCGGGCGATTGAATCGACAAGTTTTAGCAACGTTGGAATACGATGCTGACCGTGCATCGACTCAATTAACAGTTTGGCGAGGGCCACCTGATAGCCTGCGGCTGTAATGAACAAGGGCCGCGCGGACTGACCCCGGAATAGTTCAAGTGTTACGTCGTTGTCTTCGAATTCGGATTTCGCGACACCGATGACTCGAACTTTCCCTCCAAGCGCGTCGAAGAGGTGACGGCCGAGACCGGGTCTTCCCTCACCAAGGTCAACATAACCGTCGACGACTACAGTTTCGATCGGTTGGTCAGCTAACCGTATCGTCTGAAGCAAGACCGGCAGCTCGCGTTTGTAGAATTGTCCGGGCTGATAAGGCGCGCAGTCCTGCGCCTCATGGCGGTGTTGTTCAAACGGAACTGCTGTATGCCAGTTTTGAAATACGACCATGCCCGCTGAAGCATTGTCGGCTTCATAATGAACATCGAGCGCAGCGATCATCGTAAACGTTTGTCTGGCGTTCGGATTGGTTTCTGGAAAAGGAAGAGTTTGTATGCGGGGCCCTTGCAGCTAACAGGGGCCAATTTTTGGGAAATTAGTGGCCAGGTGACCGATGTTCACGCTTTCTCCTCGGCGTAGGCTGGCACCGTACCCCTATCTACTTTTTCCGAGGATGATCATGAGATTCGCGTCGCTATTGGTGTGCTTTACCGCTTTTGGCTTGTTGGGCTTTGATTTCGCAGGACAGAGCGAGGTCAGCGCTGACCCGGTGGTTCTGACATTTTTCGATGAAAACGGGGACGGCGTCAACGGACGTGGATTCTACGACTACGACGTGGATTCCGGGACAACCACTTTCCGGCGACCACTGGATATTGGGTCTCCAAGAGCATTGGATTTTGCAAAACGGCCTGACGGTCGCTGGTTTGCAACCAATGCACAGACGTTGCCAGGGCAACTTCACCGGGTGACCATAGACAAGGGACAATTCGGGCTGAAGGGCGAAACCCCGGGTACCATTTACCAAAGCGTGGAATTTGATCCTACGAGCGGCCTTCTATACGGGAACACCTGGACAGGGAACAGCAATCCAGAACAGCTGGTAACGATTGACCCCGCAACCGGTCAGATCATCAACGTACTCGGCAATCTTGGTGCCAAGCGGATGAGAATCGGTTTCGACGATAACGGAAACATGTTCGGCTTTGTTGGGTCAAGTTCAGGGGGCAGTCTTCGGGGAGCCTTCTATTCGATAAACAAATCGAACGGTCAACTGACTTTTATGTCGACGAACAACACTTTGATCAGAAACGTGGCTATCGACATGGCCTACGCATCAGACGGGTTCTTCTACTCGATCGATCACAACAGTAACGTTTACCGGTTTGATCCGGTAACTGGAGTCGGAACAGATCTTGGATTTACCGGCACCGGTAGCGGGATATTCGGGGTAGCTGTCAACGTTGTGAATGTTCCGGAACCCGGCACATTTGCAGCAGGATTTGCCGGGCTTGGATTGTTTGCAGCTCGAAGACGTCGACGAGCCTAAATCGGGTTGGAATCCGGTTCTCTGACGAGTAACAGACAAACGGGAGCGTGGCTCAAACGAGCTACGCTCCTTTTTTATCGAAGATGTCTTTCGGAACTTCAATCTTCAAGCATGAATCGGCGTTTACCGTCTCATGTTTACACGGTTAACCTGCTGCAAATTTCATCCTCATGAGATAAGACCGAGCTCAATCGCCATGCGAATGGACTTCGGGTTTCGGCTCAGATAAAGCATCCCCATCCATCCATCCAACCATTTATCTGTCAATCAACCTGTCTATCCATTTGATCTATCAATCATACCATCCATCCATCCATCCATCCATCCATCCATCCATCCATCCATCCATCCATCT
>JBCCFB010000173.1:0-13429 GCA_039029995.1 Planctomycetota bacterium | reverse complement strand
ATCAGTCGGAAAGTTATCCTCTGCAATTTCCACAGTTCCGAGCGACCAGAATTCCGGAGGACAACCGAGAACATTGACGTTCGACGCGCGGACGGTCGTTCGTTTCGTTTCCTCTCCATCCTGCGATTCGATCACAGTCTCCACGGTGCCGTTTGGAAACATGATCACGGGCACGGCTTGCGAATAGCTCTCAACGAACGCGCCGGACTCAGAAAGTTCGTTTGCGAGCTCAGCCCGGAAGAATCCATTACTGACGATCAGTTCGTCAGTCTGCCCCAGCCGGTCAAGCACAAGCTCGCGCAAACTCGTACGCATACTGTCGCCGACAATCAAAGCCCCCGTCAGCACGGCAGTTGCCGCCGCAACTCCGGCTGCAACTGCAAGATTTGATCGCAGATAGTAGAAGAAACTGCGAATTGCGATCTGCCACGTCGTCATCGCTCTACCTGCCTAGACAAACTTTCCGTTTTCCAGCCTCACCTGCTTCGCAAAACCGGAAGCCAGTTTTTCACTGTGAGTGACACAGATGAGGACTGAGTCAGATTGCTGTGGCATTCCGAGAAGCAACTCCCCGATCGCGGCTGCGTTGGCTGCGTCCAGGCTTCCCGTCGGCTCATCTGCGAGAATTAGATCCGGCTGTCCGATCAACGCCCTCGCGACAGCAACCCGCTGACACTCACCGCCGGAAAGAACACCCGGACGATGTGTCATCCGGTCTGCCAGTCCAACCTGCTTCAGCAATCCCTCTGCTCGCGCAACCATTTCTGCTGACGGTTTTCCAGTCGCAATCGCCGGAACCAGAACATTCTCAAGTGCCGATAACTGGGGCAGCAGATGGTGCTGCTGGAAAATAAAGCCGATTCGTTTGTTACGAAATGCAGCCAGTTGTTTTTCACCGAACGATGCCGGGTTCTCTCCTAGTAGCGACACCGTTCCGCTGTTCGGCGTATCAAGCGTGCCTGCAATGTGCAGAAACGTGCTCTTGCCACTGCCGCTTTCACCGAGCACAGCCACGTTGTCACCTTTGTTGAGTTCCAGCGACACTCCATCAAGAATTCGCAGCCCGCCGGCCGGAGTTTCAAATTCCTTGACGATATCTGTAGCAGCAAAGTCCGGCATGGTGGCTGGGGCAGCGCAAGAAGTTATCCGCGCTGTTTGTTTGAGTAGTTTTCCAGAAGCGAAAGACAACCGAGCCCGTAGAACGAATACTCAACATCATGAGCCTCATCCCAGAGCGCCGCCCGGAATCCGCCGCTTTCAATCTCCATTGAGTCTACAAACTTCCGGTACAGCCTGACATCCATTTCAGCAAATGAATCGAGATCGTCCAACGTCAACGCTCCGGTGAACGAGCTTAACAGATCAGCGATCGGGATCCGTGTGTTGGCTCTCAATCCGCCTTCGTCCGTCTGCATCTCGCAGAGGTAATCCAGAGTCAGCTCTTTGGTGTCGTGGTCAAGTGCATGACCGTTCTCCAACTGGTGGGCAAGAATGTGGAGAGTCGCTACTGCGGCCGCCGTCGGGTTGGTACCTGCCCTTTTGCTCGCACGGATTTCACGCCAGCCTCCTTCGGGATCTTTTCTGGAATCCAGAAAAGCGACAACTTGTCCGGCATCCGGAGTCGGTTTCTGTAGAAGCTCCAGAACCAGAACCACAAGGAAGGTGTGATACGTGCTGCCAGCGTGCCCTTCGGGTGCTTTCGCATAACCACCGTCTTCACGCCGCAAGGAATGGAGAAACTGTGCGACGTTTTCCTGCCAGTCATCGCGCGCAGACTCAAAGATGTCGATCCCCGCAGATACATGCAGAAGGTTCGCCGCATAAAAGAGCGAAAAGAAATCGACGATGGTCTGATGCTGAGCCAGTTGCCCGCGCAGAAACCCGGCCGCTTTTTCAGCGGGTTCACCGTAAAGTCCACCCAGCACCGAAAGCGCTCGTAGACCGAAAGCGGTGTAGTAGAGATCGCTCTCTCCCATGCGACCTGCGAATCCGCCGTCATCCCGCTGGGCATTCAGGAAATAGGCTGTGTGTTTTTCGCGTCGAGCATCATCAAGACTACCCAGCCCGCTCGCCAGCCGTATCGTCAGGTTTTGCAGATAGCTCGACATTCAGCTGTCTTTATCGTAGTTGGACGCGGTGTAGTAGTTGGACGCGGCGTAGTAGTTGGACGCGGCGTAGTTGGGCACGCAATTTAGCGCGAAGGCAGCTGGGCATTTCTGCATTAAAAGGATTCCAAACCAGTTCACTCAGCTGCCATAAAGGGTTGCAAAGCCTCGACGATCTTCTGAGGAATCGGCACTGATTGTGGCCGTCCACCACCGCTGTGAAAAAGGCAGCACACAGTAGTTATGGTCCCTTTTGCAACGACGTCTTCACCGCGCCTGAACGTATGTTGCCACGTGATGCTCTTCTCGCCGATACGCGAAACGGTGACTTCGATATCAATATTCTCTTCAAACCGGATGGCATTGAGATAATTGCACTCGGCGTTCACGCGGGGAAAACTGACTGTCCGGCCATCCGCTTCGCAAATGACTCCAAGTTCAAGCTCGCGCAGCAACTCGTGTTCTGCTTCTTCCATGTAGGTGAAGAAAACCGAGAAGTGAACAATTCCTGCCATATCGGTATCGCGAAATTCAACTCTTCGGCGTTTGACGAATTTCCGACTCAATGTGCTCACCGGGTTTAATCAATGTCTGGTTGCTACCCGCGATGACGGGCATGGATTCACGCAATTGCTGACACAAAAAAAAGCCGGCCCATTCGGGCAGGCTTTGTTGTTTCCTTCAGAACCGGCACCACAGGGTGCGGTTGTTGGCGGCAAGCGCCCTCTAGTCGCCTTTGTAAGGCAACAGAGCCATAAAGCGAGCACGCTTGACGGCTTCAGTGACAGCATGCTGACTGACCGACGAGCAACCTGTCTTCCGACGACCGAGAATGCGGCTGTGACGGTTAACCAGTTTTTTCAGGAGGTCCACGTCTTTGTAATCGACATACATCGGACGCGGACGCTGGCCGTCTACAAACAACGGGTCTTTTCTAACGGTGCGGGCCTTGGCTTTTGCCTTACGGCGGGCACGGGTTGATTTTGGTCTGGGCAAAGGATCAGATCCTGCTAGTGAATTCTTCTTCTCTTACGACATTCCGGAATCGTGCAACCTGTCCGGAATCAAGCTATTATGCAAATCGGCTGTTACCACGCAAGGCTTTATTTCTTTGAAAAGGTTACCCAGATGAGCTTCCAGAAGCAGTCCTACTGCGTTCTTTTCGTGATGCCTTTATTCGTTGTTTTCTGTCTATTTTTCCATGCATCCATCGCGAAAGCTCAGACTGATCAGGCCGAAAACGCAGCGGAATCAACCGTCGCGGCCACAGACGATTCCGGTGACTCTGACGGTTGGATCCAGCTTTTCAACGGCCGGGACCTCACCGGCTGGACTCCAAAAATCCGCGGCCATGAAGCCGGCGACAACTGGAGAGACACGTTTCGCGTGGTAGATGGCGTGATTCAGGTCAATTACGACCAGTACGATGAGTTTGACAGCAGATTCGGGCACCTCTTCTATAACACGCCGTATTCAAACTACGTCCTGCGGGTTGAATACCGGTTTACGGGCGACCAGATCGCTGGCGGACCGGGATGGGCTTTCCGGAACAGCGGTCTGATGGTTCATGGCCAGGACCCTGCAACCATGACTGTTGAGCAGGATTTTCCCGTTTCGATCGAAGTTCAACTGCTCGGGGGCAATGGTACCGACGAACGAACCAACTTGAACGTCTGTACGCCAGGTACCAACATTGTCATGCACAACGAGCTGGTACGACGCCACTGCAACCCTTCGAATTCAGCAACGTATCATGGCGACCAATGGGTCAGCGTCGAGATCGAAGTTCGCGGAAATGAGGTCATCAGACATCGTGTCGATGGCGAGACCGTTCTCGAATATCACGCACCACAATTGGATGACAGTCATCAAGACGCGCAGAAGCTGATCGTCGACGGAAACCTTATGCTGAGCGGTGGAACGATCTCGCTTCAATCTGAAAGTCATCCTTGTGAGTTCCGGAAAGTCGAATTGCGGAACCTGGACCGCTGAGCGGACGCTGGAACTATCAGGCCATACTGACTGAGCAATTAAACGCGGCAGTGCACCGTACAAGCACATGGACCAACAGCAGGACAAGGAAGAACGAATTAACACGATTACGCATGCTCTGGGCATCGCGTTGTCGCTTGTTGCTTCTGCAGTGATTCTTCCACCGACAATTGAGCGAGGCGAATTCTGGCTGACGGTATCCGTCGTTGTCTATCTTATCGCCTTTCTTGGTGTGTTTACTTTCTCGACGCTATCGCATTACTACCAGGATCAAGTGAGGCGCGACCGGTTTCGCGCCCTTGATCAGGGGTTCATTTACATTGCAATCGTCGCCACGTTCACACCGTTTTCAGCTGCCTACCTGCGCGAAACATGGTGGCTTGTCATGCTCGGACTGATCTGGGTAATCGCCATCGCCGGGTTTGTTTCCAAGATTTTTATCAAGCACCGGATCAACTCGGTTGCTATTTCATTGCCGCTTATCCTGGGCTGGCTGCCTGCAGTCGGCGGGATGCTTTGGGCCGACGGACTTCCCCGGGAATGCATGACCTGGATCGTAATCGGTGGCGTCCTTTACACGGTCGGATTCGTTTTCCTGTTCATCGACAGGCGCATGAAGTTTTCGCATGCGATCTGGCATTTGTTTGTAATCGTGGCCGCGGGCGCTCATTTCTGGGGAATACTGGAACACGTTGTCAGAGCTGGACTGCCTGCGGCAGGTTAAGCCGAATCCGTTTTCTATTGCATCGACGAACTCCAACTTCTAGTATCCCCGACCCGAAACTGGAGAAAGGGATGCCCGGTATTTCCTCTGCTTTGAAACGGTTCAAAAAGATCCGCATCCGGCGCGCGCTGCGCTTTCGAATTTGGCGCGCACCACGCTTTCGAAATGAGAAGAGAATTGTCAGCGGTCGCGATGTGCGTACAGGGACAACACAGCCCAGTATTCTGTTCGCAACCATGCACAAAGCAGCATCGGTTTTCGTCTGGTCAATCCTCGCTGAGATCGCGTCAGATTACCGATACGGGACGGCCGACTTCGATGGCTACTTTTACCACCAGGGAAAAACCCGGCACCCGTTGCGAAGCGACTACTTCAAAGAAACAGGAATGTTCTACGGCCCGTTTCGTAGAGGCTTTGAACATATCGGAGACGACAATCACCAATTGGACCTCAATAGCTTCAAAGTCATTCTGCAGCTTCGCGACCCGCGGGATGTGCTGACCAGCAGCTACTATTCTTTTTTGCATTCGCATGCCGTACCAAGGAAAGATCGCAAGCGAATGCAAGCGGTTCGAAACCGGTTGAGCCGGCAGAATATCACCGACCACGTGCGCGCGCAAACGGAGTTCTTCTACCAGTTGCTGAATCGATATTCGCGTTTGTTCACCCATCCGAACTGTCTTGTGCTCCATTACGAGGACATGACACTTCGCCCTGAGAAATGGGGCCGACAACTTCTCGACTTTCTCGAACCGGAGGATGAAACCGCCGCGAGGCGTACCCTCAAAAAAGTCACCGTGTCAGCTGACGATGTTCCCGACGTGATTCAACTTGAATCACACAAACGACGAGTGACTCCCGGTGAGTTTCGTGAAGTCCTGCCGACGGAAGTCATTGCCCGACTCAACGAGCGGTTCAGTGAATACTTTGCTGCACTACAGGCCGTCGGTGAGCTTCCGGCAAACTATGAATCAGCAAACTATCAAAATCAGCAAACTATCAAATAGCGTGCCCGAATCGACGTCGGTCTGCCTAGCCGATGAAACACCGTCAAATCCAAAAGAAAACCGACTTCACCAGAAGTTCCTGCGATTTGCCGGCACAGAAAACGTAGTTCGAGATATCGTATCTCGAAAATCCTACCGAGTCGCTCATACACCTCCAAGCTATGGGCTGACAATTGTGAAATAGCGTTGCAGCCGGACAAGAGACGGTGCCACCAACTGGAGATGAGTCATGTTGAAGAGATCGTTGATTATCGGATTGCTGAGTCTTGCCTCAAGTCTTGCGGCCGATTCTGCGGGTGGGCAAGGCGTTTCGGTGACTCGTGATGGCCCGGTCCTTTCGGGATTTGGCGAAGTCGATCTCGAAAAGACAGTCGAACTCTGGCAGGAAAGTGAGATCGCTGATATCGAGAGAACCATGCAACTGCAGGTCGACCAGATCATTAGTGTTCTCCAGCTCGATGAAAACGAATCCCGCCGGTTGCAGGTTGCGGTAAAAGGAATCACCGCAGAAAGGATCGAGTCCGGAGTCCAACAGATCAGGCGGTTTGCCGTAAAGAGCCAACTTGTCAACGCTCCAGAAGACGAAGGCGAGGATTTTGAATTTGAGCCGCACAACCGGCTGCAAGTTTACGGTGCGGGACGCGCCGGCGATCAAGCAGTGCGACTGCAAACCTATTTCGAAACGCCGCTCACCGAACACCCGCTCTGGATGCGGACCCTGCAGAACACCTTGAGTGAGGAAAAGTTCGAACGGTATCAACAGTACAGAGTCGCAAGACATCAGGCGCACCTCGACGCCGCGATTCAGGCATGGATCGCTGACCTCGATTCACAACTCTTCTTGTCCACAGAACAGGCTGACCAGTTACGGACGCTGATGTCCGATCAACTTTCTGCAAGAGTGACACCGGACGGCCCGGCTTCCTTGCCTGGAGCGCGCGAGGTGGTCTCCATGGAATTCGACAACAACAGTCTGGAAACCGTTCTGTCAGAAGCACAAATTGAACATCGACGGGAAACCTTCGAGCGGAACAACTTGAGAACCGGCGTCATCTGGACGCCGAATCAGGACAACTGACTGGCCTCTAAATTAGACGGTTGCAGCCGGTTTTCAGCTGTCCGGATTCAACTAGTTCGCATCAGTTTCGCCATCATCCTGAGCCCAGTTTTTGAGCAGGCTCATCTTCTCCTCAAGAGTCGCATGCTGATCCGGATTGCGCTGACCATCATCCCCCAGCTCCAGAGGGTCGATTCGTGGAACGGCGGCTCCTTGCGCCGGAGCTACCGGTCCCCGGCTTGCAAGTCGTGACAAAGCTCCCGCAATTGCCATGAGCAGGCCGCCGGAAATTGCGGTTGAAATCCCGAATGCGCCGATCACTACCGGTGGAAACGTCATCTGCCAGAACAGCGGGAATATCGTGTCGCCGATTAATCCAAGGATCAGTCCAGCCACGAATCCGACTGCAAATCGCTTGACGAGAAACGTCAGGTAGGAAACGCCAGTTGTGTTGCGGGCCCCGGCCATCTGATGCACTCAGGAACTAAAGGTTCAAAAACTCTTCCTGCCATACCGTACTGTAGGCACCGATCTTTTCAAAATACTCCAGCATACGCGTGTAAAACTCATGATTACCCAGGGTTGCGCTGTCGCCGGTGACAATCAACTTTCTTTTCGCACGTGTCAGCGCAACGTTCATCCGGCGGCGGTCACCCAGAAATCCGATTTCTCCATTGGGATTTGATCTCACGGTGGAAATCAATATTGCCTCTTTCTCCCGCCCCTGAAATCCGTCCACGGTATCGATTTCAATCCCCGACAACAGCATGTTCTCTCTGGACAACGTTCTCAACAATCTGACCTGAGCCGCATACGGGGCGATGATCGCTATGTCTTTCGGGCTCAGCCCCGCCTCAATCAATTGCACTGACTTGTAAATGGCAAACTCGGCCTCGCGGGGATTCAGCCGGCTTTCGCCATCCGGTTCAAGCTCTTCATCCCAACCGGCCCCGGCGGTATCTATGAACTGTACGGGGTTCTCCGTCAGGTCGCTCGAAGCGATTCCCGTCAAGCCGCTCAACAAGTGATCTGCAACCGTTTCATTTGCGACCAGTCGGCCCTCGTAGAACTCTGAAGATGAAAAATCCATGATTTGCGTGTTCATCCGGTACTGCTCCGTCAACAGGCGCGTGGTCAATTCTCCATGCAGGTTGTTCACCCTTTCGAGCAGGCTGATGTCGAATCCCTGCCTCGACGCCTCAATCGAAATAACCGTCGGAGGCAACTGGCATTGGTCTCCCGCAAGAACAACCTTTTCTGCGAACGCCAGCGGTACCCAGCACCCCGGTTCAACGCTCTGGCACGCTTCGTCAATCACCAGCATGTCAAACCAACGATCCCCGAGAATGTCGTCGTTGAACGTCGCTGTCGCACAGACGACCTCGGCCCGATCAAGTACGTGCTCAACCGCCCGACGCTCCATTTCACGCGCATCTCGTTTGAGTCGCTTCGCCTCGGCTCGCCACTCCTGTTTCTGTCCACGTCCGGGCTTGGATCGAGTGAAACGGCCGGCTCTGCGAAACAGTTGTTCAGCCTCACGGTACATGTCACGAATGACATCCGCACTTTCGTGGGTCTCGACAAGTCCGTCCAGCGTGAATGCCCGCAGGTCGCCGGCGACGCGCGCAGGGTGTCCCAGCCGGACCACCTTTCGACGTGCCGCGATCAGCCGTTCAAGCAGGTTGTCAACCGCTGTATTGCTCGGCGCGCAGGCCAGTACTTTTTCACCACGCTCGACTGCCTGCACGATCAGCTCAACCACGGTCGTCGTTTTGCCGGTGCCCGGTGGACCGTGGATGATTGCGAGATCATGTGCCGACAACGCGAGCTTGACCGCTTCCTGCTGTGACGCATTCAATGCCGCCTTGAAGTCGACGTCAGGCAGCTCACCGAACTGCGGCTCCACTTCGCCCATCGTGACTTTTCTGAGATGGCCGAGGCGACCACGAGCCTCCATCGCATGTGTAATCGCGCTCAACTGACGTCGGCGCGTAATTTCATCAGCTGTCAGATCGATCCGGAAATTCGTCGCTTCCGGAAGATAATCCATGGCGACCTGAATCTGCTCTCGATCAACCGCGCTCACGACTCCCTTGAGAGATTCGCCGCTCGAATCCTTGAAGGGCGAAACGAGAACGGGGCTTCCTGCTTTCAATCGATGCCACGGCATCGGCAATGTGCGGTTTCGTTTATGAAAGGAAACCAGAACCCTTCCTCCGAGTCCACTCATCTGATCGAAAATGGCGAGGTCCAGAATTGTCTCGCCACTCTTTTCTGCATCCTTGTCACTTCGTCGGCGCTGCCGCTCCTGCAGCCGCTCAATCTCGGCAGTCGCTTCCATGGCGAGCCACTCCATCATCTGGACAAAATGGCTGTCGCTGGAGTCTGTGGTTGTTCGGCGTTTCTTACGTGAAGACATCTGTCTCAATAGGATTGTCGTCGTTTATCGGAACGAAGGTATTTCTTATCGGCATTGGCCGCCCGGACGGTATTTTTGAGGCCCTGACTCTGCGTGAGGAACGAAGAGCCGGGCGTCGCAAATCAGCTCCTCGATTCGCACGCAAAAAACGTTCGATTCGCAAATGCGGGACACGCTTGTCTGTGTTGAACTTCTCAATGAACGCGGATTCACATTCCCGAATTACAAAGGATCAGATTTTCGGGCGCGAATTTCAATGGGCGAACGATTTGCGGCTATCCCATCTGCCGGGGGCAGGTGTTATCATTCGTTGATCAATTTATCAGTTAACGGGATCGCGGATATGTCACGTCGAAGCAATAAAAGTTTCTTTTTCCTGACCGCCGTTGCAGCGGTGGCTCTGCTTATCAACGCAGGGTGCAATTCCGATCCGGATGCGGCCAACGGTGAAGGCGGATCATCCGGTGAACGCCAGTTCGTGACAATCGGAACTGCTCCCGATGGCGGGGCATTTGCTCCCGTTGGTAACGCGATTACCAATGTCGTGGATTCAAACAAGGGTGAACTGAACTGGGTGGTGTCGGCTCAGGGCACCAAAGGTACGCAAGAGAACATCCGCAAACTCGAAGCCGGTGAAATCGAATTCGGCATGTCAAACGCCGGAATCGCCTACTTCGCCGTGAAAGGTGATGGTGCGTGGGAGAACGAACATCAGATCCGCAGCGTCGTCACACTTGCTCCTAACGTTGGTGTCTTTGTTACGACCGAGGGCTCGGGGATTGCCTCGATTTCAGACCTGAAAGACAAACGCGTCGTACTCGGACCGGCAGGTGCGGGCTTCGACTACTTCCTGAAACCGCTGCTGGAAGCGCACGGTGTTACTTACGATGACATCGAGGTGCTCAACGGCAACTACTTCGAAGCAGGTGACATGATCGCAGATGGAAAAGCCGACGCTGCGTTCATGGGTGGCGCGATTCCAATCCCTGCCGTCACGCAACTATGTTCAACCCAGGATGTTGTGTTCATTCCTCTGGACGCTGATGTCGCCGACAAGTTGACTGACTATCCGTTTTATTTTCCGGTCCCTGTTCCCGCCGACAAATATTCCGATCTTGAAGAAGACTATGCCGGCCTGAACTGCGGAAACATGCAACTGATTACACATGCCGACGTTGATGAAGATGTTGTTTATGAGCTGACAAAGCTGATCTTCGAAAACCGTGAGGCGATCGCGGAAAAACATCCAGCCGGACGCGCGATCAACCCGACCAATGCGATTAAAGATACCGGCGTGCCATTTCACCCCGGAGCAATTCGCTACTACGTGGAAGCCGGAATCTGGCCGGAAGACGGCTAACGAAAACCGGCTCGCGTCCTCACGCGGCACCTGAGGACGAGCGCGCGCTCCTCCATCTCATCAGGCAATCGACAGGCACGACACAACCGACGATTCAATCGTTGAAGTATCGCCCTCGACTCCATGACCGAATCCCGATTTAACAGATACAAAGAGCTGGCATACAGCGTCGTGGCTGTTTTGCTGTGCATATTTGTACTGGTGGCCGTCAATACAACTCTGTTCAACCAGCAGCCGAATCTCGCGCTGTTTGGAATGCTCGGGCTCGCCCTGGTTTTTCTGCAACGACCGCTGATCAAGCGCTGGAAAGACACGCTGCCCCTGCGAATCCTTGATGTCGGATTGATCATCGCAACGCTGGCTGCATTCGGATACATCTTCGTGCAGAGCGAGCCGCTGTTGGAACGGTTCTGGGTGGACGGGCAGCAGCTCGGCGAACGCGCGGGCAATGAAAATAGAACGGACTACATCATTGCGCTGATCGGATTGATCCTGGTCCTCGAAGCGACCCGCCGCGCGATTGGCTGGACGCTGCCGGTTCTGTGCGCGATCTTCATCGCCTACGCATTCGTTGGAGCGGACCTGCCCGACTGGGCGTTCCCGCATCGAGGTGCCTCATGGGAACAGATTGTTCAAAAGACGTTTTTACAGTCCGGGGGAGTTTTCGGCATCGCGCTCCGGGTGATGTTCATGTACGTCTTCCTGTTCGTTCTTTTCGGTACTTTGCTTGAGCAGACCGGTGCGACGGGATATGTGATCCGGTTTGCGCGAAGGATGTTCAAAGGGAGTGTCGGTGGACCTGCCAAAGTTGCCGTTGTCAGTAGCGGGCTGATGGGATCGCTCTCCGGAAGCGCCGTCGCCAACACTGCAACCACTGGAACATTCACCATTCCGTTGATGAAGAGTTCAGGGTTCAACTCGGAAACTGCCGCCGGTGTAGAGGCCGCCGCGAGCAGTGGTGGAGCGTTGATGCCGCCGATCATGGGCGCCGGTGCCTACATGATGCTGGAGATGGTTCCCGATGTGACTTATCTCCTGATCATCAAAGCCGCTTTGATCCCCGCGATTCTGTACTACACAGCGCTGTTGCTGACAGTGCATTTTCATTCGCGGCGAATTGGAGCAACTGTCGTCGATGAATCAGATGAAAAGGACCGGAACTACTCGCCCTACCAGGGCTTCGTCTTCTTCAGCTCCTTTGTCATTCTGATCGTGACTTTGCTGCAAGGATTTACACCGTTTCGTGCGGTCAGCGTTGCGTTGGGTGGAATTGTCATTCTCAGCCAGTTTCACTCTTCCACACGCCTGCTGAAGTACGATCCGGAGGCCGAAGTGGTCTGGTATCGCTTTATGCCGCGAAAGATCTATCACGCACTGGTCAGTGCCGCGCGCGGAGGCGTCGCGCTGATTGCCGCAGCTTCCTGCGTAGGCATCATCCTGGGCATCGTTTCGCTGACCGGGTTCGGCAGCTCACTACCCGCCAAAATCCAGAGCGTCGCCGGAGACAGCGGCGCGATTCCAGCACTGCTGCTGCTGATGGTTTCGACAATCGTGCTGGGTATGGGGCTGCCTTCGGCCGTCTGCTACCTGCTGGTCGCGATTCTTGTCGGCGAAGTACTGACAGTGCTCGACACACCGCCGCTTGCTGCCCACCTGTTCATCTTCTACTTCGGCATGATGTCGATGGTGACACCGCCGGTCGCGCTGGCTGCGTATGCGGGAGCCGCAATTGCGAAAGCCGATGTGATACGGTCTGCGTTTGCCGCGTTTCGTTTTGCGCTCGTTGGATTCGCGTTGCCTTTTGCGTTTGTACTACGGCCTGAACTTCTGATGCTCAACGTAGAAGGTGAAGCCGCGAATCCCGGAATGGTTGCCGTCCACGTGGGGACAACGCTGATCGGAATTTTCGGGCTCTCTGCTGCCATCGCTGGATTTGCGCTACGACCGCTCGGCTGGATGATGCGAGTCCTGCTCTTAGCCGCGAGCCTCGTCGTCTTCTTCACTCGCTGGCAGGATGTGCAGCTGTACATTCACCTGACCGGAGTCGTAATGGTTGTGGTGATTCTTGCCACCAGTGTGATGACGTCACGAGTCGAGTCGCCGGAACCGACGGAGGATAGCTGATATGAAATATGTCCCCTGGATCGTGATCATGCTTTTGATCCTCGCCCATCAGGATTACTGGCAGTGGTCGCGCGATGAGATGCTGTTCGGCTTTCTCCCCTACCCCCTCGCTTACCACATGGCCTTGTCCGTTGTGACGGCAGGAGCCTGGATTATTGTTGTCCAGTTTTTCTGGCCGGATGACGCCGATGTTGCGGACGATTCCTCTGAAGGAGGCGCGCAATGACGCAACTGGTCATCATTGTCGTCTACCTCTCGGCCCTCGTGTTGCTCGGTTTTTTTGCGAACCGGCGTCTGAAGAGCACCTCCAGCGATTACATGCTGGCCAGCCATTCGATCGGTCCGGTTCTTCTGCTGATGTCGCTCTTCGGAACGACGATGACAGCTTTTGCGCTCGTTGGATCAACGGGGGCAACGTTTCGTCAGGGGATCGGGATCTATGGCAAGCTGGCTTCTGCCGCGGGCATCATGCATTCAGCGTGTTTTCTGATCATCGGAATTCCACTATGGCGGATCGGTCGCGCGCACGGATTCCGAACTAAGATTGAATATTTCCGCGCTCGCTATGACAGAAATCTGCTCGGTTTTCTTATGTTCACTATGATCGTTGGTTTCTTGATCTAATATATGATGGTGGGAGT
>JBCCFB010000172.1:0-13549 GCA_039029995.1 Planctomycetota bacterium | reverse complement strand
CTCCCAGCTCATCAGCCATATCCATGATCTTCAGGTGGTCAGCCAGTCCGCTCAGCCAGTAGTTTACGTCGCGGCCGGGCGAATAGCCTTCACGATCATCCGCGCTCGGAATCGGGTAGGTGTCTTGTGCAACCATGGCCTCAAAGTCACGTCCGGCAAGCAACTCGTCGGATACCTGACGGTCGCGGAGGCTGAACTCGGACTTGTCCCGCCCGGCTACTGGAGGTTGATTCACAAAAGGCTCAACGTCGAGGGTGTTGCGACAAAGGTCGTCTTCCCATGCGACGGAACGGAACTTGGACAGTCGGCGCGTGATGATCCGGTTGAATACCTCGTTGCCGCCGTCCGGCTCCGGTTCCTGCCGGTGGACAACCGGAGGAGAAGTGGCCGGAGGCATCGGGAATTTCCGGGGCTGTTTAGACGGTTTCTTCACGACGGGCTTACTACCGGGATTCTGGTTTGCGGCCTGCGCTTTGGCCGGCTGATTTTTGACCGGCGGTTTGTTGCCTGCGGGTTTCTGTGGCGCGGGCTTATGTGATACAGACTTCTGTTGTTTTGCAGCGGTCGCGTTCGGATTGGGAGCGCCGCCGGCGTTCTGCTTGTTCTGCCTTGCGCCCTGGTTTTTGTTTGCCGCCGCGATTGCCGGCCGGTTCTTGTTTGCCGCACCTTGATTTTCAGGTGAGTGATTTTTGGGTGAATGCGGTGGCGTTTGGATTTTATTCCGCGGTGGTGCAGCGGGCATTACGGGAGTCGGATTGACCGGAGTTGAAACTTGTCCGCCAGATTCGCCTGCCATCTGTCTTCCTTTGTCCGTGGCGACAATTATCGCCGATCGTTTGGCTTGGTCCACGGCGTCAGCAGTCGCTGTTCGCAACGCTGTTCGCTCGCATCGCTGATCGCATAGTTCGGTAAGTCGCGGATATTAGGAGAATGGAGGGGGCCGATTCAAGATCATTTGAGCTTCGCATTTGCGAACGGCCGGATTACGGCGAGTGATAGCATCTCCAAAATTTGTCGCGAACGGGCTTGTTCACGTACGCTTGTACGTGTAAGTTTTTCGTTGGCGTACAAGCGTACGTGAGGGAGCTATGCCGTAAATAACGGCCAACCGTCAGGAGGGTGGAGCAAAAATGGTTGATCGACCATCGCTATCAAAAGGTGAGATGGAAGTCGCGAGGCTTCTATGGGAGTTCGGGCCGGCGTCTGTAAGGCAGATTTTCGAGGCGCAGCCTGACGTTCGAAAAATGGACTTTGCCACCGTGCAGACCTACCTGCGCCGGCTCGAATCCAAAGGACACGCCAATTCGACATTGGAAGGACGGATCCGGGTCTACTCAGCGCGGACCAAGGCTCGAACCGTGATTCGAGAAACGGTTGATGATCTGGTTCAGCGGCTGTTCGGAGGGGACTCGATGCCCCTGGTTCGCCATCTGATCGAGGAACGGGGGATCGACCCCGGCGGGATTGCTGAGCTTCGCGAGTTGATTGATCAGCTCGAGAAGGGAGGTGACAAATGATTCCCGGATCATCTCTGCATCTCTTCGCTCAAATTCAGGCGCAGCTCTGGGCTCAACTCTGGCAGGTGACTTTGCTCGCTCTGTTGGTCGGGATTATTGTCCGATTTTTTGCCGGCAACCGCCCCCACCTCGCCCACGCACTTTGGCTGGTCGTCCTGATCAAGTGCGTTACTCCTCCAGTATGGGCGAGTCCCGCAAGTCCATTCAGCTGGATACAGCTTCAGCAAAGTTCACATTTGACACGCGTTCAAGACACTGGTCTCCGGCAGACGGTGGAGGAGGATAACGCCAACCGCAATCCGGATGACACCATCGTTGTCAATTTCGATTTCGATCTGAACGAAGAAGCTGGAGATGCGGGAGCGATATCGCCCGCAGATCGACCACCAATGACCAGGCAGTCTGATGCGATTCCGATTTCCTGGTACGTGTTGCTACGAGCTCTTTGGCTGGGAGGAGCCATCGTCGGGCTGATTTATACGCTGTGGCGTCTGGCCATTTTCCTGCGATGGACTCGCCGGTGTCGTATTGTTCCTTGCGAAAACGTCGATAACGCTGCCGCTCGCCTTTCCCGACGACTCGGACTCAGAAGACAGGTAGGGGTCCGCGTGCTGGACAGGCCGGTGGGACCGGTCGTTGTCGGAATTTTCAAACCGACGATTCTGCTGCCGCATTCGATCGTCCGTAATGCTTCAGCTGAGAAGCTCGAAATGCTTCTGGCCCATGAATTGATTCACGTCCGTCGCGGCGACCTGTGGTGGGCAATGCTGCAGACAATCGCCGGTTGTCTTTTCTGGTTTCATCCGCTCGTGCGGATAGCCGTCCAGATGGTGACCCGCGAATCAGAGAGAAGCTGCGATGAAGAAACGGTTGCGAGTCTAGGTTGCACACCCGCATCCTACGCACGCGGCCTGCTGGATGTGCTTGAACAGAAACAACGTCTGCGAGTCGCCCCGGCATTACCCGGAGTACGGCCGGTAGACATAACATCAGCTCGATTGGAGAGAGTTATGAAGCTTGGACATGGAAGTCATAAACGGACCCCTCTCTGGGTCTGGATGGTAATGGTGGTTTGCGGCGCTATAACCCTGCCCGGCGCCGCGCTTGTTCTGGGTCAGGAAGGAGAGCCGCTGCCATCGCTGCAACCGGACGGCTCGACCCGACTGGCGGAATCTCCGGATGGCGCCAACGAGTCATGGAGGCTGGAATCGTATGAGATTTCGGATCTGCTCGAAATTGCGGAAGGTCTGACCGCCAACGGTATTCAGCCGGAGGAGAGGATGCTGCGCATGCTGCCTTGCAAACATCCCGGTGAGAACGGTGAGAGCAGCACACCTGATGGAAAATTCGTCCAGTTTGTAGCCGGCTCAAGCGTCGTTGTCCTTGGCGGCAGTGAACCGACCATGAAGATCCTGGGCGGCAGCTTGTACGCTTACGCGGACGAAGAGGGACATGAGATTGTTGAGGGGGTTATTGAAGCAACTCAGCAGCACGGGTTCCAGCAGATTGTCGTCGAAATGCGGTTCATTTCAGGCGATTCCGAAGTCTGGGACGATTATGACTGGACCAGCACCGACGTTGTCGGCAATCCCGGTCCGGTCTCGGCAGTCAGCACCGTCGGGCTCGTTACCGCGTCGGATGAAGTGCCGTTCGAGGCCGGCGATTATCTTGATCCTGTTGTCAGGCATGCTGCATTCCAGACCGAGTTGCGTGCTGGTGAGAATCTTCAGGGATATTCAACGTTTCCTGACATCGATCAGGTTACCAGGATTGCTGAAGTTGAGATTGAGGACGGGGCTCCGATGCGTGCGACTCAGTACCAGCTGCCAATGCGGTATTCGGTCGTTAGCGATGAGGAAATGCGTGGTATGTTCACGCGAATCCAGGCGGATGCACGCACAAACATCTGCCAGGCACCGACCGTGACGATGCTGAACGGCCAGCAGGCCGTTGTTCAAGACAGTGTTTCACGTCCGTTTGTAATCGGCCTTGAAACGATAGCCAATGAGGATGAAACCGCGTTTGCAAACCAGCCGAAAATAGGCCTGGTTGAAGAGGGAGTCGTTACAAGAATCAATCCAGTTATACAAGCAGACGGATCAATTCAGTTGAACGGCCAGATTATGTTGCCGCAGATCACTGAAGTCGACACTTTTACTTTTGAAGATGAAAGACAGATCGACGAAAACGGTGATCCGGTTCAGCTGACCATTCAGCTTCCGATTGTTGCAGTTTACGGACTCAGCGCGTCCGTCAACATCAGGGATGGTGAAACGCTGTTGCTGAGTGCGGAGATTCCGCCGTCAACCATTGACGAGCGACCTGGCGACCAACCGCAACCTGAAGCCGTGTTGATCGCTATGCGATGTGTGCTACTGGATATGTTTCCAGCAGAGGATCCGGAAGGCTCCACCTCATTTGCAGCGCCGGAATACGAACTGGAACAATCCGGTGCGCAGCAAGTCTACCCTCAACCGGACGGGACGTACCGCACATCTGAATCAGACGTTGTCGGATTGTATGCACCCGAATTTGTTCCTGCTGCCGTCGAGCCAGTTGATACAACAACGGAAATAATCATCCGTTCCCGGCGAAGCGAAGCCGCTGAAGTGACTGATTCTTTTGTTTGCTCTATTGAAGAACTGGATCTGGATATTCGAATTGAAACCGATGTTGAACTAAAGACTTCGGCGGATCGCATACAAGTGCGTGGAGAGGACCTGGAAGTCCGGTCTGAAGACGGGGAGTTTCTGATTCGAGGCGACCAGGGTGAGATGGAGATCACCGGCAGCGAAACGCTCGTAATGCGTTTCTCCGGCAACGTGTTCCATCGCCTTGATGCAGACATGGAAATCTTCTGCGACAAATTCATGCAGACAATACGAGAGTCGGATCCCTATTTCCAGATCCATCTGCAAGGCAACGCAAGCATCCACAGTAATGAATATGTGATGCAGGCCCGGGAAATTGTCCTCGAGGACGAGTTTGTTCTGTTGACCGGCGAGGCTGTCGTTCATCAGAAACTGGATGACGGAACGGTCACGAGTGTAAGCGGTGACAAGATAAGGTTCGACCCTTGCGAAGAGTTTCTGATGGTCGATGGCGTCGGAACAGCTGTTTCAGAGGAAGGTGAGTTTCGAGACGACCTGCCCTTCCTGGAACTCTCTGACCCGCAGGTTCTGCCTGCTGCGTACTATCTGAAGGACGAAATCCAGTACTTTCCTGAGGGACCGGAATTTAAACTTGTAACGGAAGCTGCAGCCCTTCGTGAACAACGGGAGAGCCAATTGCAGCAACAGGGAACGAACTCCTCTAATCTCGATAACGGTACGATGATCATCGGTGGTGTCGAATACCGTCAGGTGGGTGATGGAATCTGGTCACCTGTTCGCTAGATCAAACATCATCTGACCAAAGCCGCATCTGCTTTTTGCTGCCGGGTTGCATTTTCGGCGGAGGCACGGACTTTGATGGTTCTGCCTCCGCTTTTTTCTGCGCGGTCGTCTCCGGCTCGTGCTCTGCGGATGGCATTCCACGGGCAGTTTCATGTGGTTGGTCCGGGCTGCTGATCCTTGCCACATGCCCGCTCTCGACGAAAGCGAGCTGGCAACCAATGCTCGACAACGGCAGGCCGGTGATCGAACTGACCGCGCGACGGTAGGCGCTCAGTTGAGGCGTGTAATGTTTCGTTTTTGCAGCTATGGTTTTTCCGTCAACTGCATCAGTCTTGAAGTCGATGATGTCAGCCGCAACCAGTTTGTCTGCTTCATAAACCAGTACCAGACGATCAATGAACCCTTGCAGCATGGCTCCGTCAATCGTGACTGCGAAGGGACGCTCGTTGTCTGCCTCCACGCGGTAGGCATCCATGACAATTTCGTTTTCAGGCATAAATCCTGCGAGGGAGTCAGATAGATACTTCTGCCGATCCAGCAGCGCCGAAGTTTCGGGTCGCTCGAGCATCGCGTGGAACTCCGCAGCGATTTCCTTTCGACGTTCTTCGCTGAGCGAGGGATCCAGCTCCAGCAGTTTCCCGTCGATAGACTCGTGAGATGGCATGCCATCGTCCAGCCAGTTGATCAATTCAAAGCAGCCATGAATCAGAGTGCCGCGTTCCATCGCCTGCTTTTCAGATTCACTGTGGAAAATGCTGGAAACGGGAACCTTGTTGCCACCAACCAGTCGCGATGGACTGGTGCGCGGAATACCCCGGTTGGAGCGCTGGCCGGTAGAAACCGCCGTCTCATCAATTCGCGCATCTTCGGGAAGGTAGTAACTCAGTAGCCGCTCGTCCTTCACTTCCTGCGGCTTGTCAGTAAAAGACGGACTCTTGAACCAGTGCTCATTTCCGCGAGTAAACAGGATGCCCGGTTTGCGCTCAAGGTCGAGAGAGGA
Source organism: Planctomycetota bacterium (assembly GCA_039029995.1). Lineage (GTDB taxonomy): Bacteria > Planctomycetota > Planctomycetia > Pirellulales > Pirellulaceae > Mariniblastus. Next base: position 7,637 of record JBCCFB010000172.1, on the reverse strand, counting down.
CATCAAGATTCCGGCCACGGACTGATGTTTCCGTTTTGCGCCGCCGGTGAGCACGACGTGAGTCGAATGAACAGCCCGGGTCATGCCGACGTAAAGCACGCACATAGCTTCACGAATCTCGCGTTGCTGATCTTTCTGAAACAGCTCCTGGAATTCATCGGGTAACAGCCGGCGATCATCAATGTTGGCGTATCGCGAAGCAATGTTGATCGGGTCCGTTGGCGTCGGGCGATCGACAACCACCGTCGGTGCCCTGCCCGTCCAGCCGTTGGCGACATGCTTTACCGGCAACACAACCGCGTCAAACTCAAGCCCCTTCGATTTGTGAATGGTCATCACTCGAACATCCGCACCGCTTTTATCCGCAACGGTCAGTTCATTCTGGATGAATCGGACAAACTGACCGGGCCGCAGTGCCCACCGCGCCGCGTCGGCGGTTCCCGCGTACGCGAACTTGATCAGATGCTGCAACCGGAGCAATTCCCGACGGGTGCAGTCACTCATGAGAATCCTGGCCAGTGATTCTACCGTCGGACCGTATCCCTCATTGACCAGTCGCTTTCGCAGTCGCGCCGCCCCTTTGTGCAGTGCCTGTTTGTTCTCCTGCTGGTTGTCAGGCGTTTCCTGCTCAAGATCAAACAGTGAGCCGAGCTTGCTGTGGGAGACGTGGAATCTGGCGACATCATCTCCGGGATGATCCGCCAGTTGCAGAGCCGAAAGAACCAGATTCACGGCAGCCGAGTCGGTCAGCGCCGTACCACCTTCCTCGCTGGCGGGAATACCGACCTGCTGAAGCCGGAAAATCAGGTTGGAAACGACATCATTCGTACGGGCGAGCACGCCGATCGTCGTTCCTTCGGGCAGGTCCTGCACGAGTTGCTGGACTCGTTTGACGGTCAGCTGATACATGTTCTGGTTGCGTGGCCAATCCAGCGACTCACGGCTTTTTGTGCGCTGCTTCTGGGCAACTGAAACATCTTCAGCCATTTCAATCGTGACATAGCCATCGAGGTCCTTTGCGGTCTCATGATGACTGAAGTATTCACCCCACCGGTGAACCGCCTCGTCGATTTCCGGCCGTTTCTCACTTTCGTACTTGTCGAGTTTTGAGAAGACATTATTGACCACATCAATGATCTGTTGCGAGCTGCGATAGCTCTTGACCAGGGGGGCGCCACGTCGCAGGTTGTCCAGTTCGTCTTCGACCAGCCCGAATATCTCTGCGACTCCGCCTCGCCAGCCGAAGATCGCCTGCTTCATGTCGCCGACGCAGAAAAAAGACCGCTCCGGATCCTCGATTTCCGTCACGTTATGCGCGAACGGGCGGACGACTGCCCATTGGGCGGGGGACGTGTCCTGAAACTCATCGAGCAACAGGTGCTGGATGTGCTGATCAAGTCGGAAAGAGAGACGCCGGGTATCCGGCCTTTCAACGAACTCGTTCAACCGGTCTGTAATGTCGTCGAACCTCAGCATGCCGGTTTCATTTTTGATCGGCTCAAGCAGATCGCGATACTGCTCAAGCAGGCTGTACGTTGTCGTGTTTTGTTTGATCAACCGGTCAGTAACAACCGCGCGCAAATGGCGGATGAGTTGCTCCGTCATTTCGACGACCGGTGGATCAAGCTTGCTCCTGCTCCACGTGTAGTTGCCTTCGAGAACATTTTTGATGAACGCCGACTTTGTCGCCTCCTTCCAGTTCTCACTCTCGATAAATCCAGCCAGCTTGTGCCAGTTTTCGCGAAGTCTTTTCTGACGGATCGGAATTTCAACCATTCGATCAACAATCGAAGCGAGTTGGTCATCAGAAAGGAATGTGTTGCAAGGCAGCAGGCGATTCCAGTCTTCGGCAGTCGACTGAAGTGCGGTGCGGTAAACCTGGCTTACGGTGTCGTAGATCTGGGAGTCGATCGATCGTCGAACTTCGCCTTTGGCGAGCAGATGCAGCAGGTCGATAACTGTTTCACCCAGCAGCACACTTGAAATCGCCTGATAACGAAGGTCATCCATCTGCTGCTCTTCTACGATTTCCCACGTAGGCGGCAGACCGAGTTCGAGGCTGAATGCTCGCGCGATTTTGTTGAAGAAACTGTCGAGGGTTCCGATCTCAAGTCGATGCAGGTTTCGCAACATGTCGTGCAACATCGCTGCCGCCCGCTTGCGCGTCACCTTGAAGTTGAGTTCGCCGGTCAGCGCCGCCGCGTTTTCGTCAGACAGTGCCGCGGCGGAAAGACGCTGGACAATCCGGTCGAGAATCTCGCCGGCGCCTTTCTTGGTGAACGTCGTCGCGAGGATCGTCTGACTCTCCACGCCCGATGCGAGCAGCGTCAGATATCGGTTGGATAACGCGAACGTTTTTCCTGTTCCCGCTGAAGCCCGGATGACTTCGTTTCTGAACAGACCGACCAGTTCGTGCGCAGCGGTTGACTCTGACGGTTTACGTTTTCGGCGGCCGCTGTTATTGGAGGGGTCGTCTACCATGGCGCCGCCTCCTCTGTTTTTTCCAGAGTCGGATCAACCCATTTCTCGGCAACGTTGTCCTGGCAGATGACGGCATAGTCTTCCGAATACATCGGTGGCTTTTCCGCGAGCGGCCAGAATTTACCCTGCCTGAGTTGCTCGATGATCTCAAACGCTTTCCGGTCCGCGTCTGCAAATCGGGCTTTGTCGATCTCAAACGGACTGAAGCCGATACTCTCCCGCGACTTGGGAAGCAGGATGTAGCCGACGGTCAGATCAGACAAGTCAGCACCTTCGACTTCTGGCACTTCCTTGATCAAGTGCCTGTAAAGTGGAAGTTGAAGGTCGACCCATTCGCCTTTGGAAAGATGCATCTGCGCCGGTGTCTTGCCGGCATCAGACGTCTTGTAATCCCAGACCGCCACCTGACCGGATGTTTCGTGCTGGTCAACGCGGTCGATTTTGCCGCGGATCGTGAACGGTTTTCCGGCAACCGTCAGTTCGTGTTCGTGAAGGTCTTCGACGTGAACGATCCGCCAACCTCCTGCGCGATGTTTTGCTTGTTCGATGGCAAACGTATCCAGCCTCAATCGCAGTTGTTCGACTTGAATTCTGACAGCAGGTAATCGTGTTCCTGTAAATCTCATCCGGGCTGCATCGTCGAGTTCGGACGACAGGAACTCTCTGATTGTTTCCGCGTCGGACGAATCGCGAATGTCGCTTTTTCCGAAAGCTTCCAGAACGTCGTGAGCCAGTGACCCGAATGCTCCCCCGTCCAGTTCGCGAAGCCGGTCCGACATCGGGTTGAGTTTTAGGATGCGTGAAAGGTAGAACCGGTAAGGGCACTTCAGAAACTCTTTGAAGTAGGTTACCGAAAGGCTGTTAACAGGCGCGGCATCGACGGGCATCGGAATTTCAAACGCCTGTTCTTCCTGCGCCGTCTGTTCGTCTTTGAGCCAGAAACGCGGCTGAGGCTTGCCTTCGAAGCTGAAAAAGGCTCTCGCGCGAATTGCAGCCGTGTCGTCATCGGTCGCGAAAAGCAACCGGCTTGGTTTCTTCGGCTCACCCTTTGCATCGCGTCGGCCGGAGATCAGAAACAGGTTTTCGCGGACCGCGGACATTACCGACAAAGCGTACGCGTCACGCGCGTAACGCCGATCGTTATCGAGAATTTCAAGCTGCTCACATAGTCCGTTGGGGAGAAACGGGTGAGCCGTTTCCGACGTCGGAACGCTCTCGTCATTCATGCCTGTGATGATCATCACCGGAGCATCATCAAGTGCAAGGTCCAGCCACCCCGCAAGCTCGATGGCTTCAGGATCATCCGGCGGAGCAACACGGCTTTCCGATGCGGCTTCCAGCGCCCAGTCCAGGGCTTGAATTGCACTGGTGGTTGTTCCGAAATCCTCCGGTACCTGTCTCTGGTCGGCCAGCGAACCGTACAGCACTTCGCAGGCACGAAGAATCTGCTGATCGCCGGTGTTCGTCTTGTCGAGAATTCGACTGCCGTAGACTTCCGTGAGAACATTCGTCCAGGCTTTAGTCCATTCGGCCAGCGAACGATCATCTCCCGTGAGCGGACTCAGCAAACCTGCGATCAATTCATGGACTTTGTTGAGGGCTTCGGCCGAACGCGCTGCGTAGGAAGCGCGTGATTCCGATTTTTCGTCACCGTCAGAAAAGCTGCTTCTTATTTCTCCGGGATCGCCGAACGGATTTGTCGCGTTCATTCGGATCTCGGCCGGTAGATGTTCGTTCTGGAATTCATCGAGGGCGCCGATCCACCACGAGCCGCAATCGTTCTGCTTCAGCCATGCAAACAGGTCGGGGTGACGGATGAGCGAGGCAAGCGAGGAATATTCCTCATTGCGAAGATATTCACGACAGGCCGTCATTAATCTCACGGGAGAGGTCTCTTTCAAAGACCGGCCGGCCAGCATCCTGTGTGTCGCGCCGATTGAATTCAGCGACCGCTCAATCTGCGGAACAATATCGGCATCAGGGATGCCAACGGTGATTTCGTCCGCAGCGAACTTGCCTCCAAGCGCAGTGATGAAACTGGAAACGGCAAATGCCTGGTCCGCGGGTTGGTCAACGAAGGTTATCTGTGATTCTTCGATTCTGACTTCGCGGTCGATCCACTGCTTTGTGATGATACGCCCGAACTCGTCAAACCTGTCGGCCAGCGACTCGTCAGTTGCAACGAGTACGCTTACCTGGTCCTGCACCTGCCTGAGCATTTCGGTGGTTGACTTGTTAAGGTCAGCCACTCCGATGAGCACGACCATCTGCGAAGTCTTGCACATTGGATTTCCGTTACCACCACTTCTTGCGGCAACTGATCGCGCGGCTCGCGGATCCCAGAGCCCCGCTGCGCCGAGGATCTTGTAATAACGCTGCTGGATCTCCCGCAGGGCATTCCAGCGCGCCTGCTCCTCCGGCAGGAAACCGGGAAGCTTTTCAACTTCTCGCGCGACCGAGCTGAAACTCCAGATGTCGTTACCGAGGCGCTCGTGAAGTTTGGACAGCATTGCAGCCAGAGGTTGCCAGTCACGGAGCGAATCGATTTCCGTTCGCCCGATCAGGCTTTCGATTTCCTGCTGTGGACTTGCCTCAAGCGCTTTAGACCAGGCGATCTGCTGCGAGAGATCGGAGGCTAGAAGCTGCTTTTCTTCGTACAGCTTTTCGGGCAGACTTCCGACTGAGATGATTTCCGGTGGAATCAGTTGCAACCCGGATGATTCTGACTCGGCAACAAGAAGCTGAAGCATCCGGCCGCCAGCGCGACTGCCGGGCACCACGATCAGGCGGTCGCGCAAGTCCAGAACACCTTTGTCTCCCATGGCATTGCGGTCTTCGTCCACCAGCCAGCGAACTGCGCTGACCAGGGGGGGGCGATCCAGCCCCAGGAATACCCTCTTGTCCGCAACCTTCGTCATTTCATCTTTCCCTGATTCCGTCGCCTGCCACCCGATATGGCAGCGTGATGCGAACGTCAAATATTCGACACACCCGGGCGATTGGCGAAAAGTCCCCGTTTACCTATTTGATGATGGCGATTGACTCGTTTGGTCGCGTTGGAACGGGTTTTCACGAATCGCGTTGTCAAAGTTCCAAATATCCGGTTTCCTTCGAATCCAGGCTGCATGTTGCTGCGAAATGGGTGTTGTACGTTCAAAAATCAACGTCGATGGAGACAAATATGCGATTCAAAAGCATTCCTGCATTTGTTGCCGTGGCAGTAGCACTGCTGTCCACAACCGTAACAGCTCAACAGAACATCGTTGAAACTGCGGCCTCAGCCGGCAACTTCAACACGCTGATCACTGCGGCCAAAGCCGCCGGTCTTGCCGGAGCACTCAGCGGTCACGACCAACTAACCGTTTTCGCTCCGACTGACGAAGCGTTCGCAAAGGTCGATCCCGGCCTGCTCGAAACTCTGCTGCGTCCGGAAAATAAGGAAGCCCTTGCTGCGATTTTGAAGTTTCATGTGGTACCCGGCCGCGTCAGCGCCGCCGACGCATATGACCTTCGCTCAGCCGGATCGCTGGCCGGTCAGCGCTTGCAGCTTGATTTCCAGGCTGACGCGCCCATGATCGAGAATGCGCGGATCATCGCCACTGACATCCAGTGCTCAAATGGAGTCATCCACGTCATTGATGAGGTGATGATTCCTGCTCTCGACACCATCCCCGCAACAGCTGTAAACGCCGGAACGTTTGAGACTCTGGTTGCGGCAGTTGGCGCCGCAGGACTGGTTGACGTCCTTGGCAGTGAAGGACCCTTCACTGTATTTGCTCCGACCGACGAAGCCTTCGCGGCACTGCCGGCCGGCACCGTCGAGACTCTGCTTCAGCCTGAAAACCGCCAGCAGCTCGTCGACATTCTCAAATACCACGTCGTTGCCGGACGCGTGTATGACAACGATGCCGTCAAGGCCGGACAAGCAGAAACGTTGCTCGGTCGCCGCGTTTCAATCAACTTCTCAGGCGAAGGATTAACCGTCAACGAATCTCGCGTTGTTGCGAAAAACATCAACGCCTCAAACGGTGTCATCCACGTTATCGACAGCGTTCTGATTCCAACGAGCATGGGCCACCGTGAAGCGATGGATATGCTCAATGCTGCCGTCAATCGCGGAGCACCGATCTACAATGCAGGCCATCACGGTCAATGCTGTGACATCTACACTCAAACGATGACGACACTGATGGATTCCGGAATTTCCGGAGCCGATGATCATACAATGCGAATGATCAGCGACACGCTTGCCAGTGCACGACGCTCTCACAACGACACTGATCGTGCATGGGCACTTCGCAACGGTATCGACAGCTTGTACTCGCGACTCAGCAGCATGCCGATGCAGATGTCAACGGCTCCGGGAACCTACACCGGCGGCCAGCGGTAGTATTCATGTGTGAGAAAAGGACTAAGTCCTCCTCAGAAAACGCGGCGCGAGCAATCGTGCCGCGTTTTTTTATTGCGCGTCGTCAAGTATCAGGCTGGGAAGTATCAAGCCATGCAGAGGTGGCCAAGCATCACGCAGAGGCGCGGAGAGAGGTTTCTGGTATCGGACAATGAACTGGAGAGTTTCGTTGCGAAATTCTTGCATGACGACGGCCAGTCGATAAATAGCTTGATATGTGACCACTCGATAACACGGCAGCGTTCAGCCTGTGTTTGCAGCTTCAACTCTCTGCGTCTTTGCGGCTCTGCGCGAGTCAAACGGTGGCTGTGCCGGCGGACCTGGTTGAGGTCGTCGTAGAATCACGCAGAGTCGCAGAGTCGCGGAGAGAGGTTTGTAGTATCGGACATTGAACTGGAGAGTTTCGTTGCGAATTCTTGTATGACGACAGCCAGTCGATAAATAGCTTGATTTTCGACGACTCGATAACACGGCAGCGTTCAGCCTGCGTTTGCAGCTTTAAACTCTGCGTCTTTGCGGCTCAGCGCGAGTCAATCAGTGGCTGTGCCGGCGGACCTGGTTGAGGTCGTCGTAGAGGCAGTTTCAAAACTTTGACTGGCTAGCAAACCTTCTGTTTTATTGTGCGTATTTGAGGTCGAAAGGAGACCTAAATGTCAGACCGATCCCGTTCGAATGAAGCGGGGTCCATGATGGATTCTCGATGGCTAGGGATTGAGCCAACCCTTACAGATCAGCAATGGTCTTTGAT
>JBCCFB010000171.1:0-13563 GCA_039029995.1 Planctomycetota bacterium | reverse complement strand
TTTTGAGCTGGCACAGGAACACGGTCCTGGAGCTGGACTTGACTGATGTTCAAGGAGGCAATGTCAACCGAATCGGGAGTTGCCGCTACGGGGCAGAGTTCCTGGGGGCCCACCGTGTTCGCAGTGACGCGAGATGAAGAATCGGCCGAAGAGCTTGCAGTGCAGCTTACCAGCCGCGGCAATAACACTTCGGCTTTTGTAACAACAGCTGACAATCGTGGAGTCCGGATCGAACCGGTCTCCGCGAGGTAAGAGCCAGCTGGATTGAATGGCCTCATCGGGAGTACATGATGCCCACACTTGGTGTAAACATTGATCACGTTGCAACTGTCCGTCAGGCGCGGCGGACTTTCGAACCCGATCCTGTGCAGGCGGTAACTGCTGCCGAAGCAGGAGGTGCCGATCAGATCACGATTCATCTACGGCAGGACCGGCGGCATATTCAGGATCGCGATGTCCATGCTATTGCTGAAATGGTGAAGGTGCGGCTGAATTTTGAATGCGCATGCGTTGACGAAATGCTCCAGATTGCGATCGCTACCAAACCGCATCAGATATGCCTCGTGCCGGAAAAGAGGGAAGAAGTTACGACCGAAGGTGGGCTCGACATTGTTGGTGGTCGAGTGCGAATATCCACTGCGATCGAGTTGATGCACGCCAACGATATCAATGTGAGCCTGTTCATCGATCCGGTCGCTGAGCAGATTGATTGCTCAAACGAACTTGGTGCTGACGCTGTCGAACTGCACACAGGATGCTATGCCAACGCATCTGACGGAGACGCTCGCGACGAGCAGCTGCGGATCCTGTCGGACGCAAGCCAACGGGTGCTCGAGCACGGAATGCAACTCCATGCGGGCCACGGCCTGACATATACCAACGTAATTCCGGTAGCGGCGATTCCAGGAATGGAGGAACTGAATATCGGCCACACCATCGTCTCGCGAAGTATCTTTGTCGGCCTTGAGCAGGCAGTACGCGAGATGAAAGAGTTGATTTCCGTTTAACGCCAGCCCGGACGCTTACCCCGGACGGATCTACTCCGTTTTGCGCAACCGTTTCATTGTGTTGTGAATCTCTCAACCACTCATCATGAGGGATCGCGGGGCCGTTGTGTTTTGGTCGCGATTGCCTACCATTTCACGCGATATTCAATTTCTTGTCCGCGCCGAGTGTGCGCAAAGGAGCTGCTATGGAAAGAAAAGGTTCAGACTTTGGTGGATTGTCAGTCGCGATTGTAACCCCCTTCAAAGATGGCAAACTGGACAAAGCAGCTCTTAAAGACCAGATCGAGTTCCAGCTTCACCACGGAACTGACTGCATCGTTCCAGTTGGAACGACCGGCGAGTCACCTACGCTCTCACATCCGGAACATGAGGAAGTCATCTCAGAAGTTGTGCAACATGTTGCCGGCCGGGCAAAGGTGATGGCAGGCACAGGCTCCAATAGCACAAACGAAGCGATCAGCCTCACACGCTGGGCTGAAAAAGAAGGTGCTGACGCAACACTGCAAGTTGCTCCCTACTACAACAAGCCGACTCAGGAAGGATTCTTCCAGCACTACAAAGCAATTTCGGAAGCCGTTTCTTTGCCGATCTGTGTCTACAACATTCCGGGGCGGACCGGCAAAAACATTGAACCGGAGACAATCGCTAGACTCGCGGAGTTTCGAAACATCACGATGGTCAAGGAAGCGACCGGATCGATGGACCAGGCATCTCAGGTTCTCGCACTTACTGACCTTACTGTACTCAGTGGCGACGATTCGATGACTCTTCCACTGATGTCCATTGGTGGAGAGGGAGTCGTTTCTGTAGTCGGAAACATTGTGCCCGGCGACATGCTTGAACTACTCAACTCTTTCCGGGAAGGCAATCTGGTGCGGTCACAGGAAATGCATATGCAACTGTTCCCGCTATGTCGTGACCTGCTTTCCATTGCGACTAATCCCATCCCCGTCAAAGCAGCGATGGCAGAACTTGGTCGAGACAGTGGTGAGATGCGCCTGCCGATGACTCCACTCAACGAACAAGAGTTGATCGTTTTGCGCAAAACGCTGGCAGCCTACGGGCTTGAAAGCGTTGCAGTCTAACAGCAAGCGACTTAACGGATGCGGGGCTAGTCTTCCGCGTCATCATTATCTTTACGCAACAGTCCGGCGCTGGAATTGAAATACTTCCGGCGTCGGGTTTCTGTTGTGTTTGATTCTCCCTCCTGCTGATGCTGGAGGTCTTTGAACATTGCGATCGTGAACGGGCATTTAAGTTGTTCAAGACGGAACCGGATGTAGTCCGCTTCTTCAAGAGAGCTGATCCCGAGAAGAAAATTGCTCATCTGTTCGACAGATGGAACACCCAGCTGGTTTCGACGCCAGATCTCACCCAGTGTATGAATACCTGCATCGCGGCGGCCGTTGATATGAGAAAGCCGGCCAAGCAGCTCGCTGTCTTCTTTGGCGGCCGCTTCGAGATCCGCCGCTCGAACCGGATCAAGGGCTTCGTCGAGATAGGCCTCCAACTCTGCGTCGGTAAATTCGCTTGCCACAATATTCCCGGTTAATCGCTGCAGATTTACGCGGACATTCTGCCGTCCGCCTGAACTGTGATTCTAGTGGCTACCAGTCACCTTGCAATTGCTGTTATGTGGTGAAACGGTACACTTGTCGGGCATTGCTCGCGAAACTCACGCTGCGCGCCCTGACAAATTATATTACCCCATGCTTTTGCATCCGGACGCCGTTGACCGGATCGCAGAAACTTCCTGAGTGGATCACAAGTGAACTCGTCAGAAGCCAAATTCGAAATTGATCACGAAAGAATCAAAAAAGCTGTCAAGGAGATTTTAATCGCCGTCGGCGAGGACCCGGATCGCCCGGGACTGGTTGAGACTCCGAGAAGAGTCGCCAGCATGTATGCAGAGATGTTTTCGGGGCTGCACCTGGACCCTGAGCGACATCTGCAGGTCATTTTCCCGGAGGAATACGATGAAATGGTTCTCGTCAGAGATATCCGTTTCACCTCAATGTGCGAGCACCATCTTCTTCCATTTTACGGGGTGGCGCACGTTGCCTATATTCCACGCGGTCGGGTTACCGGACTCAGCAAGATCGCGAGAGTAGTTGAAGAGGTCTCACGACGCCCACAGGTTCAGGAACGGATGACAGAGACTGTTGCCGACCTGATTGATCGTAACTTGAAAATCCGCGGTGTCGCTGTCGTCATCAAGGCCGAGCACTCCTGTATGTCGATCCGCGGAGTGCGCAAACCCGGCAGCATGACGATCACAAGCGCTTTGCGCGGCGTGTTCAAGACAGACCAATCCACTCGCGCAGAATTCATGTCACTGATCTCGAACTAGACACGTCACGCGCTGTTGTTTGCAACATGCCCCATGCCTGAGAAATAATTCAGGCAGGCAAGCTCTAGAATATCGCGATTGAGCATCAGCTTTCTGCGATGGAATTCGCAGAAATCTCTCGCCTGATTCAACAGGTCGGCAACGTGGCAGAAACGGAACGGTCTGCCGGCTCGCTTGTAGTGGTACTCAATCAAATCATCGAGCGTTCCCGGTGCAACTTCGAATTCCATTTGCCTTGTCAGCTTATCGAACAATGCGCGGTATTGCTGTTCGGTAGGATCGAAAACTTCCACCTTGTAGGGAATCCTGCGCAGAAACGCTTCGTCACAAAGATTGCGCGGTTCAAGATTGGTGGAGAAGATCAAAAGCTGTTCAAACGGCAAGCTGATCTGACGGCCCGACGGGAGGACGAGGAAGTCATTACCGGACTCCATCGGAACGATCCAGCGGTTGAGCAGTTCCGAGGTCCCGATCTGCTGTCGGCCGAAATCGTCGACAACCAGACAGCCGCAATTCGATTTAACATGGATCGGCGCCTCGATGATGCCGGTTACCGGATTCAGAGTGGCTTCCAGATGCTTCAGAGTCAGCTCGCCTCCAACGACGATGGTCGGTCGTTTGATTCTGACCCACCGTTCATCAACATTGTGGTCGCGCATCAGCCCCGACGTCTTTGGTAGAGGAGCAGCTTCGTGCAGGCTGGGGTCAAACAGCCGGATGACTTCGCCGCCAATCGTCAACGAGCGCGGGATCCAGATGATTTCGTTTACCGAGCGAATCGCACGGGTGGCAATACTGGTCTTCCCGTTACCGGGAGCACCGAACAGGAACAGGCTGCGGCCTGATGTGATTGCCTGACCGAGCTGATTAATCATCAACGCCGAGACGACGAGGTCGCCCATCGCCCGGGCGACGTCCTGAACGGTCGGCCGAAGTGATTTGACGCTCTGCTTCAGTACAGCCACCTTGTATTCCTGCAGCCCGACCGGCGCCGCGCCGCAATAGGTGCTTCGCCCGAGGGCGTGCTTGGCCTGCTCGATTCCCTTTGGAGTCAGCTCGAACTGATAGTCGCCAACGCCTGCTGCGGCCTTGTGCGCAACAAGCATGTCGTTTCGCATCCGCGCGAGCACCGGCTCGACGAGGTTATACGGCAGTTTGATCTGATCAGCGATACGATGACCGTGGTTGATACCATGCAGGTACAGAAACTTCAGAATCAAAGGATACAGATCATTCTCGTGAAGTCCGGCATGCTTCAGGCTCTTCGGCTGTTCCGGCAGAAACTCGTCCAACTGATGCGGCACCTCGCTGCTTTGCGGTGGAAAGGCAAACTCAGTTGCGTTCCCGGAAAATTGAGCCGCAGAATGTGGAGACTGATCATTCATCGCGTGATTCCTCAAGTACAGCGTCTGCTGGAGCGTTCTATCTGGCATTACGGATTCGCCCTGAATCCGCGTAATTGATCTACCGTTACTCCATCGACAGTTCAGCAGGCGGTCACCCCATATACAGGGGTGCGATTTGCAACTGAATCCAACGAACAAATCCTTCTCACCGGAACAACCGGCACATCTCCGACGCTCGATTGAGCAGCGCCTGATCCCAATTCATGGGGTAGAGTTGCGGTACACATTGATCAGGCCAGCACCTGTGTCTAAACGCTGCGCAAATCCCGCAAATTGCACAGAACTGGCGCTGGATCGGGCGGGCATTTTGCATGGCCGCACCGGAGAACATTAATAAAGGCGATGCCGGATACGTCATGATTCACGTAAGACAGCTGACCAAGTCGTATAACGATATCGGTTCGGACAAGTTTACCGCGCTTGACGGTATTAGCTTTGACGCCATGCCGGGACAGATTTACGGATTGCTCGGTCCAAACGGTGCAGGCAAGACGACCGCTCTGAGAATTCTCAGCACGGTTCTCAAACCAACATCCGGAACAGCGACCGTAAACGGCTTTGATGTAACGAAACATCCCCAGGACGTCCGTCGCCAGATCGGGTTTGTTTCCACAAATACCGCGATATACGACCGCATGACAGCGCGGGAAATGGTCTTCTATTTCGGCTGTCTGTTCGGAATGGAAAAAGACGAGGTCAACCGGCGCATCGAGTTGCTCTTCGAGCGATTCAAGATGAATGAAATCCGCAATCTGCTCGGCAGCAAGATGTCTACGGGCATGAAGCAGAAGGTCTCGATTGCCCGCGCGCTGATTCACGACCCGCCTGTCCTGATTTTTGATGAAGCAACGTCAGGACTCGACATTCTTGTCGCGAGACAGGTTCTTGAAACTGTTGAGCAGTTGCGGGATCAGGGCAAATGCATCGTGTTTTCGTCACACATCATGACCGAAGTGAAACGCCTCTGCGATCGCATTGCAGTACTGCATAAAGGACGGATTCTTGCCGAGGGTTCGGTCTCAGAACTTGTTGAAGAATACAACGAGGATGACCTTGAAGAACTCTTCTACCAGCTGATCGCAGGAGCGACGCCTGAAAAACAATATGCATGGAGCTGAATCTTCTTAACGGTTGTTGAACTACGCCCCCGTTGGATCCGTTCCATCAACTGCGTGAAAACGCGGAACCAAATCGCGTAAAACGCGGAACCTTACACTCCCGAATAAAAAGCAACGGTTCGCCGGACCGTGGCATAACACGACAGATACAACATGAACTGGTCGATTGTCCAACTCATTTTCAAGCGTGAACTCTGCGACCAGATGCGCGACAGGCGAACTCTGTTCACCGTCGCAATCATGCCGCTTCTTTTGTATCCGCTGCTGGGTATGGCCCTTCTTCAGGTCGCACAGTTCATGCGCGAGCACCCGACCGACATCTGGATCGTCGGTGCAGAAAATCTGTCGGTAGAACCGGCATTCATTATCGATGGCAAGATTGATACCGCCTGGCTTGATAAGGGCAAAGAAGATCTGCAGACGCTCCACATGTCGCCCGAAGGCGACCAGTACTTTTTTGACCTCGTTCAGCAGTTCAAAGGCCCGGAAGAACAGGGCGAGGACCAGGATGCAGGCGAACTCGTTGACGAACTGATACAGAGGGAGATGCGAAAGCGGAACATCGACCTTGCGGTCATTATTCCTGCGCCGCCGCAGGACGACGAACTCGAAAGTGGAACGGGCCTGAGTGCGGAAAGTCCTGCGATTTATATGTTCGTGAATTCCGCCAGCGACAAATCCAATATTGCGGCTGACCGGTTTAACGCGTCTCTTGTTCGCTGGCAGAACGCTCTGATTGCGGGGGATATAGAACAAGCAAAGGCCGAAGTCGTTGCGGTCGCCGAACCGTTTCAGATCAAACGTGCTGATGTCGCCGACTCCGGCGATAAAAAAGCCGCCACGTGGTCAAAAATCCTCCCCTTCATCATCATGATCTGGTGCCTGACCGGCGCGTTCTATCCAGCGGTGGATCTGTGTGCAGGTGAAAAGGAACGTGGCACCTTTGAAACGCTACTTAGTTCGCCAGCGCACCGTAGCGATATTGCGATCGGAAAGCTGCTGACGGTCATGACATTCAGTGTCATGACTGCGGTGCTGAATCTTGTCAGCATGGGCTTTACCGGCCTGTTTGTATTTTCGCGGATGGGCTCTCTCGGCATGGGACCGGGAATGGCGACGGCTTTTGGTCCGCCTCCGCTAGCCGCAATCGGCTGGCTCCTTCTTGCGTTGATTCCGATTTCTGCACTTTTCAGTGCGATGGCGCTCGCTGCGGCCGCGTTTGCGCGCAGTAGCAAAGAAGGGCAGTACTACCTGATTCCGCTGCTCATGATCTGCATGCCGCTGATGATGCTGCCGATGCTGCCTGCGGCAAGACTGGACATCGGTTCGTCTTTGATTCCGGTTACCGGCCTGATGCTCATGTTGAGAGGATTGATTGAGGGCCAGTACGCCGAGGTACTGCAGTTTGCCGGGCCGGTATGTGTAGTGACGATTGTCTGCTGCTGGCTGTCAATTCGCTGGGTTGTTACTCAATTCAACAGTGAAACGGTATTGTTCCGCGCGAGTGAGCGTTTCGGCATTGGAGCATGGTTTCGTCACGTAATGCGTGAACGAGGCGCGCTTCCGTCGCTGGGTGCTGCCGTGATGTGTGCGATGCTGATTCTCGTGCTGAAGTTCTTCATCGGCTTTGCACTGACTGCTCCGGATTCGTGGGCAATGTTCAGCAAACAGACAGTCATTGCCCTCGTAGCGACCGTTGCGATGCCGGCCATACTGATGGCGCTGGTTCTGACTAGAAAACCAAGGCACGCTCTGAAGATTCACCGTTGTTCAATCCCGGTCGCCTGTGCAGCAGTCCTTACCGCTGTCCTTCTCCATCCCTTTGTGATGTGGATTATGGCGCTGGTAATGTATGTGTATCCACCGGCCGGTGATCTGGTGATGATGCAGCAGGCCGTCGGAATGATACTGGGTGATGCTCCCAACATCTGGGCAATACTATTTGTGTTCGCATTGGCACCTGCCGTTTTAGAGGAAGTCGCATATCGTGGCTTTATCCTTTCAGGTGGAGAAGCGATGAAAAACAAATGGAGTGCTGTGATCTTTGCGAGCGTTATGTTCGGACTGGCGCACGGTGTATTCCAACAGTCGATAATCACGTTCTTTGTTGGAATCGTATTGGGCTGGATCGCCATTCGCACAGGCAGCATCCTCCCGTGCATCCTGTACCACGGTACGCATAACGGCCTGACGGTCATGCTCTCGTACATCACACCGGCGACGCTTGCTCAATCGAAGTGGCTTAGCTGGATTTTCGAAGAGTCGGGAACAGCCGGAATGTATCAGTATTCGATACTGCCGGGCATTCTGATGACGCTTGCCGGATTTGCACTGCTCGCGTGGATCGTAAGAACCGGTGGTCCCGATTCGATAAGGCGACGTGAGGAGTCCCGGAAACGCGGCGGAGGATTGGATATAGGAAGTTTTGTAGACAACCTGCTTTCCGGCAAGAAAAAGCAAGCTACTTCTGAAGGCTAACAGCAGAACTTCTATGGCCCTTGTTGCGCTTACTGCATCAGCCGGAATCAGACTTCGAACACAAACAGCGACCGGTCGAATCTGATTCGAGGCCCATAGATTCCTTTGCTGTCCCGCTTGCCGGCCGAAATGACCATGCAGACTTCTGCGCCGCGTGGCAGCTTAAGCATCTTTCTGATGCGCACCGGGTCCATCCCTTCCATCGGACAACTGTCGTATCCGTGAGCCCTTAGGGCCAGCATCAAAGTCTGGCAGGCCAGAGCCGTGGACTTGTGGGCCCAGACCCGCATATCGGCTTTTCCGGCAGGGCCTCGAGGCATCGGCTTTCGAATTGCGAGCAGGTTAAGAACGAGCTTCTTGAGCCAGCCGATCAAATACAGTGGCCCCTGTTTGAAGGCCAGCGGCACAATTTTGTTGTAGTAGTCGAGAACCGAGTCCGGAATTCCCTCGACTTGCTGCAACTGGTCCAGCATCAACTGCCGGTTTCGATCCCACGTATCCAGCCGCGAAACGCAAACGACCAGTTCCGGTGCAGTGGCAGCTGCCGGTTGGCCAAGACAATACGAAACAAGCTCTTTTTTTGCCGCCTCGCTCTTCACGCGGTAAAACTGCCAGGGCTGAAGGTTGGAAGAATTCGGTGAAAGCAATGCCAGGTCAATGCAATTGTGCATCACTTCATCAGGCACAGGTTCACCGTCATAGATTCTTGTACTTCGTCTGGAATTAACGACATTCTGGAAAGCCGAAATAGTGGCGGAGTCGACCTGATGTGCTTCAGGCCGTCTGGTCCCGGCAACGTCTCCCGATTGATCGTTTGTATTGGCCATGAGTCCCGCGCTGTTGCTTCGTTTGAAGATGATGGTTATCAATCTGTACTTGAAATGTACCGGCTTGCAATTCAATTGATAACTATCCGCCCACCCGGCTACAGCCATGTCCGACTCGGTAACCTATCGCGCATCATGGATTGTCCCCGTCTCATCCCCGCCAATTCGAAACGGGTATGTGACTGTTCGCAACAAAGCCATTGAACGAATCGGCGCGCACCCGCCGGATAACACCGGCGCGGTCGACCTGGGAGAGATCGCACTGATACCCGGGCTCATCAACGCACACACTCACCTTGAGTTCAGCGATCTTGAGAGCCCCATCGGCTCTTCCGGCATGGAGTTTCCCGAATGGATCAGGGCAGTGATTTCGCATCGTTTGTCCGCAAGCAATTCGGCTCAGCAAAAGCTGGACGCAATTCGCGGCGGACTTACCGAATCAAAATCCTGCGGAGTTGTCGCGATCGGTGAAATTGCAACCGATCCCATCCTTGAATCCGCCTACGAAAATGCCGGCCTCGATTTGACGCTGTTTGTCGAAGTGCTCGGACGAGACCCGGAACAGGTCGGGCCTAAACTGGATTTCCTTGTGCAGTCGCTGGACTCCATCGCCAGCTCGCAAACCGGACGTGGCGCAGTCAGCCCCCATGCTCCCTATTCCGTTCATCGGGATCTCCTCCGTGGAGCAATTGCAACCGCTGACTCAAGGCGACTGACCGTAGCGATGCATCTCGCTGAGTCAGTCCCGGAACTGCAACTGCTCGCATCCGGAGACGGGGGTTTCGCTGACCTGTTTCGTCAACTTGGAGTCTGGCATTCAGACGACAATCACCTCGGAGGGAGGCCGCTGGATCATCTGGTCGAGCTCGCGCGGCTGAAGCAGAACTGCCTGATCGTTCACGGCAACTACTTGACGCTCGACGAATTGGATTTCATAGCGGACAGCGGCGGTCATATGAGCGTCGTATACTGCCCTCGAACCCACGCGTTTTTCAAACATGCTGCCTACCCTTTGAGCGAAATGTTGGAACGGAAGATTAACGTTGCCGTCGGAACTGATTCACGCGCTTCGAATCCTGATCTCTGCGTCATGTCAGAACTAAGGACGATTCGAAAATGCTTTCCGCGACTGAGCCCGCGCGAAATCCTGGCTATGGGAACGCTCAACGGAGCGCGAGCGCTCGGGATCGAGGAAGGCTTTGGCAGCCTTGAATCCGGCAGGAATGCTGAGATGAATGTCTGTGAACTGCCGGAAGCTTCGATCGTCGAAGGTGTCGAAGCAGCGATACTTGATGAACCGACATCATTGACGCCGTTGTCCAGCTACATCTCAAAGTGAATCTGGAAAAGATGCGACATTGGTTCAGTCAGAATCTCGACGAACCTTTTTTCTTTTTGCGAGGATGGCGATTCTCTGAGTGGTAAGTCGAGTCAGAATAACGGTCATCTTTTCCGTGCCGGAGAGCTTGAGTCGTTTGACCTGCTCGGCGGTGACAAGTTCCACGCCGCGATGTTTCACCTCGATACGGCCCACGCCCATTTTCTTCAGCTTCTTTCCAATACGGCGAACGTTGGTCGTCATAACATCTATGACTCTGAAGATACTCAACAGCCCTGTATTGGCAGGCCGCTTGCCAGTGAGATAGGCAATCCGGGGTGCGAGCCGCTTCAAGTCCCGATCATTGGCCAGTGCATCGCCAAGTCCTGCAGCAATGACCGTCGGATGCGGCTCGAAGATAAACTTGCCGACACCGTTTGCCACAGAAGCGGGAGTATCAACAAATCCTTCACGAGTCGAAAACTGCTCGACTTGCCCGTCGCGAATCGAAGTCGCAGTCCTGTTTCCGGCATTCTGAGCCAGCCTGCCTGTCCAGAGCACCTGCTGTTTACATTCGCGCTTATCACCGATCCAGTTTCGTTCGATGTTGTGGCCGCTGAGTTGTCTGGCCTCCTGCTCATCGATTATCGTCGCCGGGGCAAGTTTGATACCGGCACTCACGTTGCCAAGTTTGCGGAGGATGGTTTCGAGCGGAGGATCGATCGTATCTGCGTTGACGGTCCTGCCGTCGACGCGCCGGTCCGGATCAATGTGAACAGCATCAAACGGCCCTGCGTCGAAGTCTTCAAAAGAAGATTGAATTACGTCGAAATCAGGGCACTGGTAGACTGACGCATTGTGACGTGCCATCGTGCAACAAAGCGGATCACGATCCACGCCGACCGTCCGGGCCGCGTCCTGACGGCGCGCAAGCGCGATGAAATCGCCGCCGATTCCGCAGCAGATGTCAGCGACATTCTCTGCGCCACTGAATCTTCGCGCCTTGAACCACGCGATCGGCTCACTGGTGGATTGCTCCAGCCCCCGGCGAGTCATCAGCATTTCATCGGAGCGTGAAAATTTCGCGCGTGCCCGCATGCGCTGACCTGTCAACTCCATGATCATTGCAGCGCGCTGTGGTGTCGTGCTCTTACGTAGCATCTTTGCGATGCGGACTGCGTTGACACGGTCATTGACGTTGTCGCAGCAGGCTTGCAGGAGCGGCGCTGCCTCTTCTGAAAAAAGCCACGCAAAGTCTTCCTGACTGTTCGAGTTCATTGTGTTAATGAGTCAACTGACCGGTTGTAATCAGGCACTTGCTGATGCAGGATGGGGACATGCCTGATGTGATGAAGGAGATGATCTTGTTCCTGCGGCTGGCTCAAGCGTTCAAAAACCGCTTGCTGATGCCGGACCGTGACCGTGCGCTGGTGCTGGCGGGTACATACGCTGCGCTGATGCAGATGACACCAATCGCAGAGTTCTGCCGCCAGCTTATTCTGCAGAATAACCACGGACACATGGTAAGAAAATGGCCTTCGCTTGCAGAAGCCATTCAGGATCAGGACTTTCTTACTTTCCTGAAGCAGGTTCATCGCAAATTTCCTACTGAAAGAGCAGAGATTCAGCTTGTCGAGCTCGGCTATGAATGTGATGTCCGGCGCGAAGACTACGAGTCAAATCTCGATTATGCGGCAGCTGTAGCAGGTGTTGATGCTGCATGGCTGGAAGAAAACTTCGGCTAGGTTGTGCCGGGCAAGCCGCTGAGCAGCCCCTACATCTTACGCACACCTGATTTCCGGAAGCGCATCAAACGGAATGTTCCAGTCGTTCATTGCGCGACAGCATTCTCAAAGGTAGCTGGCTCCAGCGACGATTTACGAGTTGTGATGAAATGCCGGCAGGGTGGAGAGCCCGTTTTTCTCAATGCCGGTACTGCGCGAACGTTTCGCGCCGTGTTTGAATCCGGCCCGCTGCTTTGATCTGACCGATCGCACAGCTTCGATGGCCGCATTAGTTTCCACAGATAGAGCAATGCGTGGATTAATTATTCCAGTGCTTCTGGTAACCGCGGTCGGCCTGCCGATCTGGCTGGTCTACAAATCGAATCCCAATCCTGACGCCTCATTTCAGCAAGCGCCGGACGGGGCCTACAACAGCTCCAATCCATATGCTCTTGCGGGGTACCAGAGCGCTCCGGGATCGGCGGGGCCGGTTACGTCGACAAGTCCGGGATCAGTCTACTCCCCGTCAGCCTATTCCAATCCGGCACCGGCTCTTGGTTCGTCGGGTTCCCCGGTTCCCGGCAGCAACTATGCGACGACGAACATTGTCGGATTGAATCAAAGCGCTCTACCCGCGGGCAATCCGGTAACGATGTCCAATCCAATGCCGGGGCAACCGGGAGCGCCACCACTGGTTGGAGGCAACGTTTCCGGCCAGCCACAAACATACCTTCCACAATTTCCAACGACTCCCGTCGTTCAAAACAACGCATTCGCAGGAAGTCCTGTTATCGGAAGCCCTGCACAAATGCCGACCTTCTCGAATTTGCCGGGAGGACCCATCGTCCCGGGGGGGCCGGTTGGCCAGACAGTCGTTTATCGCGGCAATGCCAATGGCCCCGACCTCGGAAGCGTTCCGATGGAATTCATGCCTACTAGCAATCTGGGAGAGATTTTCAGATTTGACATTAGCCCTGCGTGGATTCGACAAAGATGGGAACGGATTTCAACCAGCCCGGGGGATTCGGGACTTTACGGGTTGAGGGTTCCGCTGGTCACCGGAACAAACCGCGGCGACTTGCACGGCGCACTGACCTACTATTTTGACTCGAACCAGAAACTTCAACGCATTTCGTTCCGTGGCTGGACGGGCGATTCCAATCCACTTCTTCAATTGCTGGTCAACTTCTACGGATTAAAGCCGCAAAGCACCAACAAAGCCGGGCTCTATATCGCTGACGACGGACGGACACCGGTCGCCGGCCTCCTGATCGAACATCCGCCGGTGATCAGTTCCAGAAACGTCAGCCAACAGGAGAACCTGGAGCTGGAATT
>JBCCFB010000170.1:0-13644 GCA_039029995.1 Planctomycetota bacterium | reverse complement strand
TTCGAGACCGACTTTTTTGAAAGTCGCGCCGCCGTCAGTCGATTTATAAAGGCCATCGCCATAGCCGACACTTCGCTGTGAGTTGTTCTCGCCTGTACCGACCCAGAGGGTGAACCGGTCGTTGGGATCGAGAGCAAGACAACCGATTGAATAACAGCTCTGTCCGTCAAAGATCGGCTTCCAGGTGACACCTGCGTTTTCTGTTTTCCAGACACCGCCGGAACAGGCCGCGACGTACCAGGTGCTGCGGCGGACCGGATCGACAACGATGTCACCGATACGGCCGGACATCAGAGCCGGTCCTATGCTGCGAAACTTGAGCGGAGAAACGAGACCGGAATTGATACCCGGCGATACTTCTTCAGGTTCGTCTGAATCCTGTGCGAACACGGGCACAGAGAGCAGTGATATAAATAGAAATGTAAACAACCAGCGGAAGCGGGACATAGAGAACTCTCCGGGCCTTATCATGTTGTGAGAACGCCGTCTAAAGGCAGCCTTGCAGGATAATCGAAAGCCCTTGCCGGTTGTACGATTGTCAGCTGAAATCACGTTCGAATCGCAGGTATCAGGACCGGAAATTCAGGACATTCAGCTGGAACGGCCGGTTGCAACAGAACGACAGGCGCCGGTCGAATTCGAATCTGCTCTGAACACGGTCCCGGGCAGGCGACAACGCGAGAGCAGGTAGAAACCGCCGGATCAAGGTATGGCCCGAAAAGTATCGTTAATCACAGACGAATCAGGCATCAAGAGATGCTGGTGGTGCGGAGATGACCCGCAATATGTTGACTACCATGACAACGAGTGGGGCAGGGCAGTCACCGACGACAACCGCCTGTTTGAAAAGATCTGTCTTGAGGGATTTCAGTCCGGCCTCAGCTGGATCACGATCCTGCGTAAACGCGAATCATTTCGCAAAGCGTTCAAAGGCTTCGAAATCGCAAAGGTCGCCCGGTTCAACCAGCGACATGTAGTGAAACTGCTTGAGGACGCGTCAATCGTTCGCCATCGAGGCAAGATCGAATCGACGATCAACAATGCAAAAATGGCACTGCAAATGCAGGATGAGTTCGGTTCGCTCAGTGAGTTCTTCTGGAGTTTCCAGCCGGAAAAGAAGCTGAAGTTTGATCGCAATCGTGCGATCACGCCCGAATCGACCGCGCTCAGCAAAAAGCTGAAGAAGCTTGGTTGGTCATTTGTTGGACCGACAACCTGCTACGCGTTTATGCAGGCGATGGGGATGGTCAACGATCATCATCCGAAATGCCACTGCTATGCCGAAATAGAAGCTGACAGCTAAAGGCCCTTTGTTCGTCCAAATGGAGAATTTTGCGAACCCGACCAGAACCTTTGTGTCGAGCCATCATTAGATTCAAAATTGCTCACAAAAATGAAGCAGGTCAATGAATGATGATCTGATAAGACTCGGCTGGCAGAATCACTTCGAACAGCAGATTTCACCCGAAGAGCGCGAGCAACTTTTACTCGGACGAGTGGGTGCTCATCATGGCAGTCAGATCCTGTTCCTGACTTGCGAAAGTGAAATCACGGTTCCCGTTTCAATTGTTGAACAGTCCAGTGTCAGCGATATCGCTGTCGGTGACTGGTTTCTTCTTGAGCCAAATGATCATCGCGCAGTTCGCCGGCTCGACCGCAAAACGGTTCTCAGTCGCAAAGCCGCGGGTGACACCGTCAAACCACAACTGATTGCTGCCAATGTTGACACGGTCTTCATCGTCAGTTCTTGCAACGAGGACTTTAATCCTTCGCGACTCGAAAGGTATCTCGCCCTGGTGCTGGAATCGGAAGCAACTGCTGTAGTGGTGCTGACCAAAGCCGATCTCAGTGATGACCCCGATTCGCTCAAACAGATCGCAAGCGCGCTCCATCCGGGTTTAATTGTCGAAACGCTCGACGCAAGAGATGAACACCAGGTGCAAATACTTGACCACTGGTGCGGCCCGGGACAGACGGTAGCTCTCGTAGGTTCATCCGGCGTCGGAAAATCGACGCTTGCCAACGCTTTGGGTGGCCACAACATCGCGACTCAGGGTATCCGCGAAGATGATGCGAAGGGCCGGCACACTACAACCGCAAGATCGATGCACCTTCTCCATGCCGGAGGATGGTTGATCGACAACCCGGGGATGCGGGAGCTCCAATTGGCCGACTGCGAACAGGGAGTGGCTGATCTGTTCGACGACATTGTCCAGTTGACCGCACATTGCAGATTCCGCAACTGCAGCCATCGTGGCGATGCAGGTTGCGCGCTGGAGGAGGCTGTCGATTCGGGCGAGCTCGAAGAACGCAGGCTCGTGAACTATCTCAAACTGCAGAACGAGCAGGCTCGCAATTCCGCGACGCTTGCCGAACGCAGGGAACGCGATCGCAAGCAGGGAAGATTTTATAAATCTGTTATCGAGGGTAAGAAGAAACGTCGCGAACGGTGATGAACCACGGAAAAGAGCGAACACACGGAAAGCCCGCGGAGCGAGAGAATGGCCTCATGGCTTTTGCCGCGTGCTTGCTTCCTCCCGAAGATGCGATGTAACTGTCTGGCCGATTAATGGTAACCCGACGCGTGAGCGAGGGACGAATCGGGGCGTCATGCTTATTCAATTGGCTATTCAGCTGATTTATGGCGCTTTAGGTCCTGTGCTTCACTCACATATTGAATCACTCGGTCCAAACTTTCTTCGTCACGAATCCATCTGATGCTTCCACGTTCGGCCCACCAGTTATCACGATCAGGATCGATTAGCTCCTTAAGCCGACGCGTACACCACGCTTTTAGATCCTGACGGACGTTTCGTGCTGCAACACTGTCAACTGTGACAACTGCGTGCATGTGATTGGAGCGACAGTTCGCTGCCTGAAGTATCCAGCCGCGATGATTGCACGTTTCGGCGAGCTGTTGTTGAACGATGTTTCTTGCCGAGGCGTCGAGAATGCAGGCATCTTCTGACATCAGGCAGCTGGATTCCAACTCGAGAACAGGATCTGGAAGCTGCCATCCACGGCGATATTCAACCCAGCCCCGCTGATCTCCGGGCAGCCATGTTCCGTAGGTTGCGATGGTCAGAAAATAGGCGAGCGGGTCGTTCACGGGGTTGTTCGGCCCTCGCTGACGCTTCGGGTTACTGAGTTTGGCGTCGGCCCTTGCTGACACGTCGGGTTACGATCCTTCGCCCTCGATGACGCATCGGGGTCCTATGTTGAGAGCCCGGTTGACGCGTCGGGTTACATTTGGATTCCGTGGTTGAATCAAAGAAGCAGTTCAGGCCTGACCTGCGGATCATTGGCGGGTCCGATCAGCCGCTGGTTGAGTCCCTGGAATGGAAAGCTCAATCTGTGCGGATCAAGGCCAAGCGTGTGAAGCATCGTCGCTTGAAGATCGCGGACGAAGATCGGATTCTCTACCGGCTTGTAACCGAAATCATCTGTTGTTCCGTGTGAGCCGGGCTTTACGCCTCCCCCGGCCATCCACATGGTGAAACAATCCGGATGGTGATCGCGGCCCAGCAACGTTGAACCGCCTCTTGCTTCCATCATTGGTGTCCGACCGAATTCACCACCCCAGATAACAAGTGTCTCATCCAGCATGCCGCGCTGTTTCAGGTCAGCCAACAGCGCGCCGATCGACTTGTCGGTTTCACCGCACTTTTTCGGGAACTGGGTTTCAAGATCATCGTGCGCTGCGGTCCCGTGAATGTCCCAGCCCCAGTCGAACAACTGAACAAAACGGACCCCCTGCTCAACCAGCCGTCGCGCAAGCAGGCAGTTGTTCGCGAACGAAGCTTCACCGGGCACGGCGCCATAGGCGTCCAGTGTGTCCTGAGTTTCTTTCGAGATGTCCATCACTTCTGGAACCGCCGTTTGCATCCGGAAAGCCAGCTCGTACTGGTTGATTCGAGTCAGCGTTTCCTGATCGCGGAATTCATTGAGCTCGGCGCGGTTCAATTGGTTCAAAGCATCAAGGCTGCGTCGTCGGATTTCGCGAGATAGCCCCTGCGGGTTGCCGACGTACAGAATCGGATCGCCTTCACTGCGACATTGAACACCTTGATACACCGATGGTAGATAGCTGCTGCCCCAGAGGTTTTTTCCGGCAGACGGTTGAACACCGCCCGAAACCATGACGATATAGCCGGGCAGATTCTGGTTCATCGAACCAAGGCCGTAGGTTACCCAGGAGCCGAACGACGCGCCGCCGAATTGAGGCGTTCCTGTATGCAGGAGGAGCTGGGCCGGCGCGTGATTAAATTGATCGGTGTACAGCGACTTAACAACACAAAGATCATCCGCATGTCTGGCGATCTCAGGTAGCATGGCCGAAACCCACTGACCGGTTTCGCCATGCTGAGCGAACTCGAAAGTCGGTCCCATCAGTTTCGGACGACCCTTGATAAAAGCAAACGTTTTGCCTTCATACATCTCGGCCGGACACTCTTCCATGTGTCGTCTGGCAAGTTCAGGCTTATAGTCGAATGTCTCATGCTGCGGCGGCGAACCTGCCATGTGCAGGTAAATCACGTTCTTCGCTTTGCCGGGAAACATCGGATCCTTCGGCGCGAGCGGATTGTCAGCGGTCTGCTGAATCGTCTCATCTGCGCGCGCTTCCCCGCCGAGCAACTGTCCGAGCGCAACAGAGCCAAGTCCGATCTGGCAGCTGCGCAGAAAATGACGTCGCGTGATCTGTCGCGCCTGAGATTCGATGAGCTCGAGATAGGGATGTTTCATGGCCGGAACACTTGCAAGTGAGTTTGGCGATAGTCAGTCTTCAAAGTTTTGCAGCAAACGCGGTCGTTGCTCAACGTGTCAGGAACTCGTCAAGGTTCATGATGACATTGGCAATGACTGTCAGCGCTGCCAATTCATCTTTGTTTTCATTGGACGCTTCGACGCCCGCCATCAGTGCGGCAGCAGCCGGATCAGCCTGATAATCGGCAAGAGTCGCTTCATACAATTCGATCAGTGTTTTCAGATGGTCTTCACGTGCCGGATGAAGCAGCGCCCGTTCAAGTCCCGCCGCGATTTGATCGCGTGGAATTTCGCCGGTCGATTTCATTGTTACCGCCAGCGCGCGAGCCGCTTCGATAAAGGCTTCGTCATTGAGCGTCATAAACGACTGCAATGGGGTGTTGGTGCGAATCCGTCGCATGTTACAGACGGTGCGCGAGGCCATGTCAAAAGTGTCGAACAACGGATGAGGAGAACTTCGTTTCAGGTACGTATAAATCGCGCGCCGGTATCGGTCCTCTCCTTCGCTGACTCTCCAGTGAGTGCCGCCGGTGAATGCATTGCGCACAAACTTGACGGGGTTGTGTGGATACACAGGCGGACCGAGCTGTTTGTCACTTAGCAGCCCCGAAACTGCCAGCGCCTGATCGCGGACGACTTCGGCGGATAGTCTGAATCGGGGTCCCCGCGCCAGGTAACGGTTGCGCGGATCCTTGAGAAGCTGCTCGTCGGTCGCACGGTTATCCTGCCGGTAGGTGGAAGACATCACGATCTTCTTGAGCAGGTGTTTTACGTCCCAGCCGTTCTCGCGGAAATCAACGGCCAGCCAGTCGAGCAGTTGCTCGTTGGAAGGCACGGTCCCCTGATTGCCGAAATCCTCTTCCGTTTCGACGATGCCCGATCCGAACAGTCTTGCCCAGAACCGGTTCACAGTGACTCGCGCCGTCAACGGGTTGTCGTCACTCATCAACCACATCGCAACTCCCAGCCGGTTTGCCGGCGCGCCTTCGGGGAAGTCATTGAATGCTTCGGGTACGGCTGCCGTGACCTTGTCGCCGTGGGTCATGAAGTTGCCGCGGATGTTCACAAACGTCTCACGCCTGCGATCCTCATTCACCTCGCGCATCACGGGCACTTTTACCGGTGCGTTTCGCTGATTACGGAGATTCTGCAGCTGCTTATTCAATTCTTCGAGTCGTTTTTCATTCTCGCTTTGCTCAGGTTCAGCGTCTTCGGCTGACTCCTGATCTTCCGGCGTCTCTTCTTCGTCGGACTCTTCAGATTGCTCGGATTCGATTTGCGCGGTCAGCTCAGCGATCTGCTGTTCTTTCTGCGCGATCTGTTCATCAAGCCCGGCAAGAATTTCTTCGCGGCCGATCGGAAAAACGTCCAGACGCGGTTCGTCGTTGTTGGTGTCCGCATCGGCCGTGTGATTGAAGTAATCGAGAAACTGGTAGTACTCGGTCTGGCTGACCGGATCGTATTTGTGGGTATGGCACTCGGCACAGCGGATTGTGATCCCCATCCACACGTTGACGGTGGTGCTGATCCGGTCTTTGACCGCGATGGTCCGGAACTCCTCGTTGTTGGTTCCGCCTTCGGTGTTGTTGAGCGTGTTGCGATGAAACGCCGTCGCAAGGATTTGCTCATCAGTCGCATCCGGAAGCAGGTCGCCGGCAAGTTGCTCTGTCGTGAACTGATCGTATGGCATATTTGAATCAAAAGCGCGGATCACCCAGTCGCGCCACGGCCAGATGTTTCGCCCTTTGTCTTCGGCATAGCCCATCGTGTCCGCATAGCGCGCAATATCCATCCACATCGCTGCCCAGTGTTCACCGTATGCTGGTGAAGCAAGCAGCTCATCAACGATCTGCTCGTAAACCTCGTCAGTCGGGTCTGCGGCAAATCGTTCTACTTGTTCGGGCGATGGAGGAAGTCCGGTCAGATCCAAAGCGAGCCTGCGGATCAGCCGATGCGGATCGCCGTCGGCTGAAGGAGCAAGGTTGATCTCTTCAAGTCTTGCCGCAACGAGACTGTCGATTTCGTTGCGCACCCATTGTTGATGTTCTGTTTCCGGCAACGCGGGCTTTTCCGGTGCGACAAACGCCCAATGCGTCTCATACTCCGCACCTTGCTCGATCCAACGGCGAATCAGATCAATCTGCTCTGCGGTCAATCCATCGGCATGATCCGCAGGTGGCATCCGGTCATCTTCATCCTCCGCCGTAATCCGGATGAACAGTTCGCTGTCTTCGGGATACTCCGGCTCAATTGCATCGAGAGCATCATCGCGAATATCCAGTCGTAACCCTGCGGCCCGGTGGCCTTCATCGGGGCCATGGCACGCAATGCAATTGGCCGAGAGTATCGGCCGGATATCACGGTTGAAGCTGACCGTTTCTTCCGCTTTGGCGCAGGTTATCGATGCGACGAGAAAGACACCAATAACAAATGAAACAATTCGCATACGTCTGATTCGTGAAAACCTGGGACATGACAACCAATCCCGAAAGGACTGATCAGCTACATTGTGTTCTGTCGATTGTGGATTTGTAATATCGAGTCGAACTTATCCCGTAAATGAGGCGTGTTTTCGCCGGTTCTTTCGTGGGTTAAGCTCCATTACAGTTCTTTTTCCCGTAATTCTGACGCCGCCATGCTGACCGAAACCGCAGACTCCGTTGAAACTTTACAACAACAACCCCATTTCCGGTGCTTTGCAGGTTGTGAAGGCGAGTATTCAATCTTCGACGTGATCTATCGCTGTCCCAAATGCGGGGCGCTCCTGGAAGTCTATCACCCGCGCGAGCCTCTGAAGGTCAACAACCCCTACCAGTGGCAGCAGCTGTTTGATCAACGAGCCGGTAAAACGGTCTGGCCGTATGGAAGCGGTGTATGGGCAATGCGCGAGTGGGTGATTCCATCGCTGCGCGACGAAAACGTCGTCAGCATGTACGAAGGGAATACCAACTTGTTCTGGGCAGAGCGGCTGGGCAGACAACTCGGCGTGCCTGACTTATGGATCAAGCTATGTGGCAATTCCCATTCGGGCAGCTTCAAGGACCTCGGCATGACCGTGCTTGTCAGCGTCGTCAAGCAGATGATTGCCGACGGTGGTTCTGTTCAAGCTGTTGCCTGCGCAAGCACGGGCGACACCAGCGCAGCTCTGGCGGCTTACGCTGCATACGCCGGAATTCCCGCAATCATCTTTCTGCCCGCTGGAAAGATCAGTACAGCGCAGCTGATCCAGCCCGTTTCTAACGGCGCACAAGTGCTTGCGCTTGATACGGATTTTGATGGCTGCATGAAGATCGTACAGGAAGTCACCGCGGACAAGTCGATCTACCTGGCCAATTCGATGAACTCGTTGCGCATCGAGGGTCAGAAGACTGTCGGTATCGAAATTGTCAGACAGTTTGACTGGGAGATTCCGGACTGGATCGTGATCCCTGTCGGAAATCTCGGAAACATCAGCGCGCTGCATAAAGGGTTCAAGCTGATGATGGATCTCGGTTTGATTCAGAAGATGCCGCGGCTGGTTGCGGCCCAGGCGCAAACAGCCAATCCGTTTTACAAGTCGTACCAGAACCAGTTCAGCGAGAAAGTTTCAGAGACTGCCGGTGAAACACTGGCTAATGCGATTCGCATCGGAAACCCGGTTAGCTATGAAAAAGCAGTGAAGGCCGTCGAGGAAACAGGTGGCCTGGTTGAGCAGGCAAGTGAGCAGGAACTGGCCGACGCGGCGGCTCAAGCTGATCTGACCGGAATGTACACCTGCCCACATACGGGAGTCGCGCTGGCGGTGCTGAAAAAACTGATCGCGCGAGGTGTAATCACACCGGACCACCGTACGGTGGTTATCAGTACGGCACACGGATTGAAGTTCACCGGATTCAAAACCGGTTATCACGAGCAAACGATTGCCGACGTCGCGGGCAAGCATGCTAATCCGCCGGAATATCTGCCCGCATCAGCCGATGCTGTCAAAGAAGCGATCAAGCGCAAGGTCGGTGGCTAAGCCGGTTTTGCCTTTTCATTGCATGCAGCTGCACTATGATCACTTGTTGGAGATTTCTTTCGGGAGCACAAGGCAATGGGTGATCGGGATCGCGTGGAACAATGGCTGCCACTAAGGCGACTCGAGGATTCGTGGAGAACCGGCCAGCCGGCCGATGTGAATGTCCTGCTTTCAGAATTCCCCGGACACGAGCCAGCGCTCTTTGGTGAACTGGTTGTTCTGAACTTCGACCTCTGGTGGTCCACCTTTACTGATCCGGATTTCGACGTCGATGAGCCGCCGCCGGTCGATGTCTACCTGCGCGGCTATCCGGAACTCAAGGGTGACAATGGCGTACTGTTTGAGTTGCTGTTTCTGGAAATCATCAATTGGCATACGCTCAACGAGGAGAGCTATCTTCGTGACTATCCTCAACTTGAGAACGAGCTGAAATCTTTGTTCGAGTTGATCCGGCAATTTCCAGGCGATGGCTTCAGCAGTTGGGCAAAAGGTGTCACCACATCGGTGCGAATGAAACGGTCCGGAACATTCGATGGTGAACCGATACCGGAAGAAGAGAACGCGGAGACTTCGGAACCGCTTCTGGATGGAAAACAGATTGAGTTCCGCGATGTGTGTGAAATCGAAGGCGAACTGATCGGCAAAGGCGCCTTCAAACGCGTCTATCGTGGTCGGCAGACAAGCACCGGTCGTATCGTTGCGGTCAAACAGTTGATCAAGCTTTCACAGTCAGGGGTGAAAAGCTTCCTGAGTGAAGGCCGGGCACAGGCCGCTATCGATCATCAGAATATTCCGCCGATCGTCATGCTGGGCGGGGAAGATGGTGAAACGTCGTTGCTGCTGGAAAAATTGATCGAGGCGCCCGACTGGTCGGAGACGATTCGCGAAAAATCTCTACAGGCGCGCAATCTCGAAATCCTGCTGACGGTCAGCCGTGCTGCCGAGTACGCTCACCGCAAATCGAGACTTGTTCATCGCGACATCAAACCACAGAACATTCTCGTCGGTGATTTCAATGAAATCTATCTGGCTGACTGGGGGCTGGCGGTTCGATTCGATGATTCGGATGTCGGACATGACGAAGCTGTCCGCAAACTATCCAATGAACCGGAAGGCTATATCATCGGGCCGTCAGGATATATGGCTCCGGAAATGGCGCTTGGGCAGAACCGGCAAAGTCGCCCGCAGACCGATGTGTTCATGCTCGGCGCGCTGCTCTACGAAATCCTCACCGGTCGTCCTCCCTATGATGCTTATCCCCGCACCGCCTGCCTCAAAGCGGCGACGTACAGGTATCCGGAGATTCCGGTGAATGTGCCATCGGAACTGCGCGCGATTGCGGCCAAAGCGATGGCGCGGGATCAGGAGGATCGCTTCAACGACGCGGGTGAGTTCGCAGATGCCATCGAGCGTTATCTAAGCCATCAGGATGCTGAGAACCAGCTTTCGCGCGCCTACTCTGAACTCGAGGAAATCAGAAGGCAATCACGCTCGCCCGAACGGCTGACGGCGTTAATTGGTGTCGCTGATCAATTCCGCCAGTCGCGTGAGCTGTGGGAAACGTCAGCTTCCAAGACGGACGCGATGGGTGTTGAGTTTGCTTCGTCCGGTGTTGAGAGAGCGCTTGAAGGCGAGCATGCTGCCAGAGAACTGCTTGTTACTTCCGCGGTCGCCGACGGTGATCTTGGTCTCGCCAGTGCGCAGGTCCAGCGTCTGGCAGCGACCGGCGCAACGGAGACTTCTGAAAGTCTTGACCGGATGGTCCGCGGCGCAAAAACACGGCGCTACGTTCGAAATCTTTTGATGTTCGGGTCGCTTGTTGCGGCAATCGCGCTTTCGTTGTGGGTGTTCGCCTCCCAGGCACGCAACGCAGAACTTCGAGCCGAAAACGCCGACGAGCGTGCACGGAGTGCAGAACTGGATGCAGAGATTGCAGACCAGCGTGCTCGAAATGCCGAGTTGAGCGGTCAGATTGCCGATGAAAAACTCCTTGCTCTGGAGTCGATCAGGGACGCCGAACTGAGGTTGAATGCGAGATCGACGGCTGTTTTGAATTTTGATCAGGCGTCTTCTATCTACGAGTCGGCAATATCGGACATCAACGCCGACGATCTCACGGACGTCTTGATCCATTCGATTTATCCAACCTCGCAAATCGAACTTGATTCGGCTCCGGACGAATACGTACTGGGTCGCCCGCTCCTGCCGGTCTATGCGGCAAATGCGGGAAGCCGCATCGTTTCATTTGCAGGAAACGAGGGAGTTTCTTTTGGCGCGCGGGATTTTACTGCAGAGTCCACTTGTTCACCTGCCGGAGACAACCGCGTCATTCAAGGATTGGCACTTTCGCCGGACGGCGAGTGGATCGCTATTTCGGACTTGCAGGGCACGATTGAGCTCTGGGAGGCTGGAGCAGATGAGTGTGCCGTTTCAGTTGAAGCTCACAAACCGAAGAAAGATCCATCGTTTCCATTTCCGGCAAGCATTGTTCCTCTGGCCTGGCGACCGGACGGGGAGCTTGTCGCTTCGTTATCGAATGATGGTGTCTGCAAGCTGTGGTCGGTTCCGGAGATGGAACTGCAAAGTGAATTTCCGGTGGCGGACGAGCAATTTGTGACCCCGCCTCCCGAAGAGTTGATGAACAGGATGTTTCCTGACAATCCCGATGCTCTAAACGAAGCAATCCGGTTTATGCAGATTGGTCTCGATCCGAAACCGGATACTGAACTTGCTTGGCTGGACGATCAACATCTGGCGATTGCCGGGCGGGACAACGTCGTTCGAATCTGGGACTCGGCTACTGGTGAATCTGCGAGTCGCTGGCCGCTGGCGGCAAGGGTGTCCGCCATGTCAGTCAGTCGTGAAACTGGATTAATCGCTGTCGGAACGGAACGGGGTGAAATCCGTGTGGTTTCGGTTCCGGAAGACAAAGCGACGATCCCCGAAACCGTTCTGGCCAGATCGCTCAATACTATTCTTGATGTCGCGAGTTTCGGCTTGCCCCTTCAAATCGAAGAAGACCGCCGCACGACAGCTGAAAGATTCCAGCGACAGTGGGTGCGCGCCGTACATTCGCTTTCAATTTCTCCGAACGGGTTCCGGCTTGCCGTCACTCTCGGTGACGGATCGTTGTCACTGGTAAGCATTAAGAACGGATCAGTTCTGGCGCGCGGCGCCGGCCATCGGTCACCGACAGGGTTCCTGCAATCAGTAAGGACATTTTTTGCATCCAGTGGCGACCTGTTTACCGTGGGCGACGAAGGGAATGTCAAAAAATGGGCTATCAACGGAATTAGCAGTCTCGTTGACCAGATGCCCGATACCGCGCGCTTTGATGGTGCATGGGATGTTGCGGCACGGCAGAACGCAGATGGATGGCACGTGGCTGGAACCTACAGCTTTGCCTCGCTCACCGATGATTCCGGCTCCGATCCCTGGACACCAATGCTCGGTGAGAAAACGGATCCAGCCGTCTCAATCGCAAGAGTTCCGTCATCAGAAAACGTTGTGGTCGGCACGCTGAAAGGACAGACTTTTCTTTACGATCCAGATTCCGGCGCTGTAGTCAGGGAGTTTGCAAGGGCGGAACAAAATGAGTCCGGTGGTTGGATCAACTCAAAAGTGGCGGTCAGCCCCGATGGTCAGCTTGTTGCTTCGAGTTGGACCAACGGGGTGATAGATGTCTGGAACCTTGAAGACGGTACCAACAGGTTGCAGCTTGACGTTGGCGCGGGGAGGATGCTGAGCAGTGTTCAGTTCAGTCCTGACGGGAACCACATTGCTACAGCTGAGTCCGGCGGCAGATGTGCGCTGTGGAAGATTGAAGGATTAAAGGTCAACCTGGTGTTCGATGTGAACGGTCCATTTGACTCGAGCCTCTCGTTTTCACCCGACGGCAACTGGCTAGTCCAGTGCGGAAGTGAGTTTTCGTCTCAGACCGTCATCGCCTGGGATGTCGCCAGCGGCGAAAAGATTCAAAGCCTGAGGGAGCATCAGTCGACCGCGACCAGCAATGGTCAGGCAGTCGCCTATGACGGAGCTTTCAGCCCTGACGGCAAGTTGTTTGCAACTTGCGGAACCGATGCGACGGTCCGGATCTTCCGGGTAAACGACAGTTCAGACGAACCTTTTGAGCCTTACGCGGTGGTTTCAACCCTGAGTATTAAGGCTCTGGCAGAGATGCCGGAAAACAAAAGTAACAACCAGGGCGATCTAAGGACGTGGCTCGCTTCACTTGCCTTTAGCACAGACAGTCGGCAGATAGCGGCAGTCGGATTTTCGGGTCCAGTCCACATCATCGATCTGGGAAGAATCGAGGAGGATCTCGCGTTGTCACCGAGTCAGCGTCGAAGTCGGATCGAGCAGACTCTTGGAATGAAACTGGAAGCCGATCGACCGGTTGTTATTGACTGAGCCTGGACAACCTGGAATCGACACCGTCGGGGGATATGCTTTCCGCAGCCTCGAGTGTCTGAAAGGCCGATAAGTCAATTGCCGGTGGCGCCAGCCACCGGATTCTGACCATCTATGCCAAGGAGGCCTGAAAGGCCGGCACAATGGGCGGAACTGCCGGTTTTATGTCGGCCCTTCAGGCCTTTATTTAGGTGCCGAGATTAACCGGTGGCTAGCGCCACCGGCAAGGATGTATCGGCCCTTCGGGCCTGGTTCTGTCTTTTGTGTTACTGGTGGCTTTCACCGTCGGCAAGAATTTATCGACCCGGCGGGCCTGATTCTTCATTTGTGTTACTGGTTAATGGTTACTGGTTACTGGTTGCTGGTTACTGGTTGCTGGTTGCTGGTTGCTGGTTGCTGGTTGCTGTGTTACTGGTTGCTGTGTTGCTGTGTTGAGTGTTGAGTGTTGAGTGTTGAGTGTTGAGTGTTGA
>JBCCFB010000169.1:0-13943 GCA_039029995.1 Planctomycetota bacterium | reverse complement strand
GGTGCCCTGGACTCGGGGGGTGTTCAAAACCCCCAGGACACGCTGGGTTTTTAAAACAGAAAGCAGTCACGCCGCCGCTAGGGGGCAAAGAAGTACAACCCCGTGTGTCGCGCCTGACCCTAACAGGCTGAAGCGACTCGATGATTTAAGCGACGATTAGATGATTTAAGCGACGATTAAAGGCGCAGTCCAATTCGAGCAACGATCAGCGCCGCGATGTATCCAGAAATGCGTTGATCCAGAAAAACACAAGCTGACAGAAATACCATGGGAAGAATTACAGCAAGCCGGACTCACCTCAGACCGGATCCGAAACACAACTCAATCCTTGCCAGCAAGTTCATCAACTGCCTGATGCTCGATGGTAAGAAGACGACCGCAGAGCGCGTGTTCTATG
The DNA here is from genome assembly GCA_039029995.1 of Planctomycetota bacterium. Lineage (GTDB taxonomy): Bacteria > Planctomycetota > Planctomycetia > Pirellulales > Pirellulaceae > Mariniblastus. The sequence continues at coordinate 13,546 of JBCCFB010000169.1, read as the reverse complement.
ATGCTCTTGGTGAAATCAAGCGTCGGATTCCGGATCAGGAACCGATCGACGTATTCACTCAGGCGATTGAAAACGTCAAGCCGCATATCGAAGTCCGCTCCAAGCGTGTTGGTGGTGCCTCCTATCAGGTTCCAATGCAGGTCAGCCGGAGCCGTCAACAGTCACTCGCCATCCGGTGGGTACTCAACGCAGTTCGCGACAAAAAAGGTCGTGCGACACATATGAAGCTCGCTGATGAACTCACCGCCGCTTTCAACAAAGAAGGCACGGCAATCACCAAGCGGGAAAATACCCACAAGATGGCCGAAGCGAACAAAGCCTTCGCCCACTTTGCCTGGTAAAACGAACCAACAGGAAACCGCTTTGTCCAATACAAAGCGGTTTTTTCGTGCGCTCAGGAAGCCTGCAGGATGTGTGCGAAAACATGCCCATCCGCGTAATCCTGTCTGAAACTGGAGAAATGCAAACGTCGTCGATGACGATCGAACAATACTCAAGGTGACCGAATCATGGCCAGAAAGCTGGAAAACATCCGGAACATCGGAGTCATTGCCCACATTGATGCGGGCAAGACAACGGTCACTGAGCGCATGCTGTTTCTTTCGGGAGCCAAGCACCGCGTGGGTAAAGTCGATAGCGGCAACACGACGACCGACGACGACGAAGAGGAGCAGGATCGCGGTATCACTATTTATGCCGCTTGTGTGACATTCGACTGGAAAGACATTCACATCAACCTCCTGGATACACCGGGCCACGTTGATTTCACCGCTGAGGTCGAGCGATCGCTTCGAGTACTCGACGGTGCAGTGGTCGTCTTCTCTGCTCGTGAAGGCGTCGAAGCCCAGAGTGAAACCGTCTGGCGACAGGCGGACCGGTACAACGTGCCGCGGATTGCGTTCATCAACAAGCTGGATCGCGAAGGGGCGGAGTTTGAGCGCGTATTCGACGAGATACGCGACCGGCTGGGAGCCCATCCTGTCGCTGTTCAAATCCCTGTCGGACAGGGACCGGCTCACGTAAACGATCCGTTTCGTGGACTGATTGACCTGATCAAGATGAAGTTCGTCTCGTTTGATGACGATGGCCGGAAGATGAAGGAGTCTCCGGTTCCGGAAGAGCTTGAAGCTGATGCAGCTATCTGGCGCGAGAAGATGCTCAACGAACTGTACGACATCAGCGATGAGCTGATGGAGCTGGCTCTGGCCGAAGAGGCGATTCCGAATGAGCTGATCCGTAAAGTTATCCGGGACGCTACGCTGGCAAGACAGATTCAGCCGGTGGTCTGCGGCTCAGCATTGCATGGAATCGGTGTTCAGGGAGTTCTCGATGGAGTCAAGTACTATCTGCCGTCTCCAACTGAGAGACCGCCTGTAGAGGGCACATTGCCCGGCAAAGAGGACAAGGTCGTTGCAAGGAAGCCGGATAAAAGTGATCCGTTTTGCGCGCTCGTTTTCAAAATTCTTCCGGCCAGGACAGGAGACCTTTACTGGGCGCGGATCTATTCGGGCGAACTGAAATCGAATTCACGGGTTTTCTGCCCGGGGCAGGACAAAAAAGAAAACGTTGCTCAACTGTGGCAGATACATGCCACTAAAAAAGACCGGGACGGCCAGGTCGATGCGATCAGCTGTGGCGAAATTGTGGGGATCATCGGACCGAGGTTCGCGGTGACCGGTGACACATTGTGTGACCAGAAATCCCCTGTTCTGCTGGAAGCGATCGAGTTCCCGGAAACAGTTATCGAGATGGCGATCGAACCGGAAACGACTGCTGAGCGAGGCAAGCTGGCTGATGCGCTTGAGATGCTCAAACGACAGGACCCGACTTTCAAGGCTCGCGAAAGCGAAGAGACGGGACAGACTTTGATTGCCGGAATGGGTGAGCTGCATCTTGAGATTATCAAGAACCGGTTGTTGCGGGATTTCAAACTGAACGTGAAAGTTCACAAACCCCGTGTGTCCTATCGCGAGACGATCAGTGGATCTGCCAATGTCTTCGGCGAATGTCACCGGTTGGTTGCCGGGCAACAGCTGTTCGCAAGGCTGGGATTGAAAATGGAACCGGATCCGAAGGTCGAATCAGGCGTAAAGGTTCTCACGGCAGGCGTGGCCGGCAAACTGCCGGGTGAATTGCTTGAAGCCGTGCGTGAAGAGCTGACAGCACGAGGCGAAGGCGGAGGAATGATCGGTAGCTTCCCGCTGGCCAATATCCGGATTTCGTTGACCGATGCGGAAATCTCTGAAGAGTCCTCTCCGATGGCATTCAGTATCGCAGCCGGCGAAGCGTTCGAGTCGGCTCTCAGCCAGGCGGGACCACAACTGCTCGAACCGATTATGAAACTGACGATTACAACACCCGAGGACTACTACGGCGATTTTGTCAGCGACCTCTCTCAGCGCCGTGCTCAGATCGTGAGTACTGATGCCAAAGGGGGAATGACATTTATCGTGGCCCATGCTCCACTTGCAGAACTGTTCGGTTACTCCAATGCAATGCGTTCGCTCAGCCAGGGCCGGGCTGGAACAACGATGGAACCGCTTCAATATTCCCCCGCACCCGAGGAAGTGGCGAAAGCGTTCGCAATCTAGGCGGCTTCGGGCTTGTAAGGAATGCCATTTTGCGTCGTCAACAATCCGTAACAAGAGAGTCCGGTTTGGCTGAAACACCGCAAAAAAACGGGAAATCCAGCGATAAACCAACACCAACTTGAAGCCTCCGGTACCACCGCTAAAATCCAGCTGTGAATTGATCGGAAGCATACAAATAAGACCGGTCACAACGTGGCCTAACGGGAGAAAGAATCCATGGCACTTGAATTCAACAACGACAATTTCCAGACCGACGTTCTCGAGTCAGATCAGCCTGTACTGGTTGATTTCTGGGCTACATGGTGCGGTCCTTGCCGTCAAATCGCACCGATCATCGACGAGCTCGCCCAGGAAAACAACGATGTGAAAATCGGAAAACTGGACGTCGATTCCAATCAGGAACTGGCAATGAAATACGGTGTTACCAGTATTCCGACACTGCTGCTCTTCAAAGGCGGTGAAGTTGTCGAAACCGTTTCCGGGGTTCGCGGAAAAGGTGAACTCCAGCAACTACTGGATACGCACAAGGCAACCGCATAAGCAGACTGCTTATCAGTCCGAAAGAATCAGAAACGCACGGCTTCATGCCGTGCGTTTTTTTGTTTTCGGGTAACTCATTCGAATTGGCTTTTTCTTTTTGCCCTGGGCCGCTCAAACATGATCTCACGGCTCACAATCGTCAGGACCGGCAAAGTTTGTACTGCAGTCAGGACGAAGCTGTCGTGGTGACGATGCAGCTAGAGTCCGGATCAATGCGACGAATCCGGCCTACCTGTCTCGCGTTGATGTTCAGCTCTGCGAATGAGTACCGCAACCGACAATACGAATTACAGGCGACCGCAAGATGCCACAAGCCGCGCTCCGCGGTTTTTTGAACTCCGGCGTCGATCCGAGTTACTGGTTTTGTTGCTGCCGTTGCTCGTCGTCATTGTGGTAATGGCCTGCTCGCCGAATTACCGTCCCGTTGCCGGAGTCCGGCCATCGCCGTTGGGCGGTGACTTTGTTCAGGACTACGTCGGCGGGGCAATCGTTCTGAGTCCATCGCGCTCGCAGCTATACGACCAGGGCTACTTCCGTAGCGTCCAGCACGACGCGGCGGTTGTCGGTTTCGAATGGTCAGAGTCGAGTTACTATCCACCGGTTTATCCGCCGTTCTACTACCTCGCGGTTTCTCCGTTCGCATCAGTCAGTTACGACACGGCTGTTATGCTGTGGGGGATTTTGTCCGCTCTCGCCCTGGTCGCAACAGGTTGGCTCTGGTTCCGCTATTTTCCTGAATGTCGAAAGCGATTTGCGTGGATCTGGATCGGGGCGATGCTCTTCGCGCCCACTCTTTACACATTCAACATCGGGCACAAGTCGACCTTTTTGCTGCTAATCCTGTCAGCAACCTATCTCCTGCTGTTTCATAAACGATCAATGCCGGCTGGAATGGTGTTCGGCTTGCTGCTGTTCAAGCCTCATCTGGCTCTCGTAATTGGAGCAGCAATGCTTTGGAAACGTCAGTGGGCCTTCGTTGCAGGAGCAGCAGTTACCGCGTCCATTCTGATGGTGGTATCGTTGGCAATCGGGCCAGGGCTTTGTCTGGATTTTGTAAACGTGTGCCTCGGCTCAACCGACTACGTACAGACAGGCGGATACCAGCTGACCAGCGCCTACAGTTTCTGGGCGTTTGTGAAACTGTTGTTACCCGGCGCTTCATCAGTTCAGACGGGCTCGATCGCAATAACTGCCAGTCTTGCCGTCGCAGCGGTTATGTCGCTGATTCTTCGCGGTAGGCTTGATACCAGTTCGCACCGTTTTGCCATGCAGTTTTCGGCGCTGGTTCTGGCGATGGTTCTCATCGGCCCGCATTTCTACTTCTATGATCTCACCATCGTTTTGATTGTCGTGTTTCTTGTTGTCGCAACGACTGATCTGAATTGGCAGGACTCGCCCGCCGTATTGCCGGCTCGCAAGGCATTGTTCTTCTGCACGATCGGGATGCTCCTGCTGGCAGGATTCTTTGGCAACGTCGCGGTAATGACAGCGCTACAGCCGGGTGTCATCGTGATGGCAACCATGATCGGCTTGATCGCCTGGCTTACGCGGTGTCCAGCATCGCAAGATCCGGAGCTATCTGCTCAAGCTGACGCGTCATGAACTTCTTGACCTGAGAAGTCGTTTTCAGCTTCATCACAGAATCCACGATCTGCTCTGCTTCACTGACAGAAATCTGGCTGGCCAGTTGCTTGATCGATGGAACGAAAGCGGGGCTCATGCTGAAGCGGCGTAAGCCCATTCCAAGCAATAGCACAAAGGCCTTCGGCATGCCCGCCATCTCGCCGCAGACGGTGATAGGTTTGTTGGCTTCCTGGCAGGCTTCAATCACATGCTTGAGCAGCATCAGCACGGGAGGTGCCAGCGGCTGGCAGAGGTGGGAAACCTTCGGATTGTCACGGTCTGCCGCCATCAGATACTGAACAAGGTCGTTGGACCCTACCGAGACAAAGTCAACAGAATCCAGCATGGACTTGATCCACACAGCGGCCGCCGGGACTTCCAGCATCATTCCGATCGGAATTTCCCGCGTCTTGATTTTTCGCTGGTTGAGCGATTTGTAGGCGCCGCGGACCATCCGGCGCAGTTTCCGGATTTCATCAATCGTCGTGATCATCGGAAACATCATGCGGACAGCGCCGTCGGGAAATTCACTGGCGGCCCGGACGATTGCGCGAATCTGCGTGCGGAAAAACTCAGGGTGCTCAAACGATAAGCGGATGCTCCGCCAGCCCATAAACGGGTTGGCCTCCTGATGGGTGTGCCCGAGGTAGGCAACTGTCTTGTCGCCACCAATATCCAGCGTCCGGATCGTGACCGCATTGTTCGGCGCTGCTGCGATGACGTCACGATAGGTCTGGTACTGCTCCTCCTCATCGGGAACATCCGGATGCGTAAGGTACAGGTACTCGGTTCGATAAAGACCGACCCCTGACGCTCCCATGTTCACTGCGGTCTCTGCATCGTTGAGTAGATTGATGTTCGCCTGTAACCAGAGTGGTACTTCGTCTGCTGTTTCCGCCTTCAGGTCACGATTGGTTGCGAGGCGGTCCTTCAGGTCAAAGAACTCTCTTTCGAGTTTCCGGAATGCAGAAAGCGTTTCAGCATTCGGATTGATTTCGACATGACCGTCGCGGCCGTCAACGACCAGAGTGCTTCCGGTTTTAACCTTCCGCATGATCCCTTTGAGTCCTGAGACAGCAGGGATACCGCGGCTGCGCGCGATGATGGCCGCATGAGAAGTCTGGCTTCCCGCCTGAGTCACAATGCCTTTGACATCCAGTCCCCCAAGCGCCACGACCTGCGAGGGAAGCAGTTCGTCCGCAACGACGATTACAGCGCCTTCGAGGTCATGATCCTCATTTTTGGCGGACTCGGAGAGATGGCTGCCGACACGGATAATTACGTCTCGTACGTCATCCAGGCGGGCTTTGAACTCCTCGCCGAGTTTGGAAAAGATGGCGGTGTATTCGCCGAGTAAACGGTGCAGCGCCGCGGAGGCGCTCATTTTTTCATCGACGATCCACCCGCGGATCTTGCTGGTAAAGGGCCCCTCACGGAGGATAGCGCGATGAACTGTGAAGATGGCTGCTTCTTCGTGGCCAACCTGCGATTCGACCTTCTTTTCGAGGGCAAGCAAGTCAGCGTCTGCTTTGTCGCGAGCGGTTTCGTAAGTCGCCAGTTCTGCCGTGATTTCCGAATCTTCGAGTTTCTTCGTGTCCGGATTGATGTAAATCTGGTGAATCACATACGCCGTTCCGATGGCGACTCCGGGCGATACTGCGATTCCTTTTGGCATAGACAGAATCTACCACTCCCACGATCGACTGACAAACCTGAACATCTGCGTCAACGTGTCCGAAGTGCCATCGAATTCTCGTCGAAAGCGGCGTAAGGATTACCAGACGGCATCGTCGAAGGATGGTCGTAGAAGGGGTTCAAAGGCGCGACTACGTCAACAGCAGCCTCCCTCCGGCAAAGCCTCTCGAGGGCGTTACGGCGCGAAGTTGAAACCCGGAAAAACACTGGAAATAAGCGTCTGAATCGGGAATCCGTAATGCTGATTGTTATTGAGGAAAAAGGGAGGTTTGGCTATATTTAGGCACTTTGGCAAACGCTTCGCGACCGGCAATCTCGCTTCGCGAATTGAATGTGCAGTTCCGGTCGTCAGGAATTGTTTCTGCCAACGAGTTGATACTGATCATTGACCCGTTTCCTATTGGTTAACAGTATCGCGTTAGCAGGTAAATGATCACAGGTTTTGACCGGAAGACTTCCTTACTAGTACGAGTGCACTGGCGTCGGAATGCGTTTTTCACAGCTTGATCGAATCACAGAACTGACACCCGGAGAATCAATCTCCGCGGTGAAGTGTCTTTCGCTTGCCGAAGCCTACCTGGAAGATCACTTTCCACTGTTCCCGGTTATGCCCGGTGTAATGATGCTGGAAAGCATGTTTCAAGCGAGTATGTATCTGGTCCGGGTGACTGATCGTTTCCGGCATTCGATGGTTGCAATGCGGGAAGCCAAAGGATTCAAGTTCCAGGGATTTGTTCAACCGGGTGATCCGCTGGATCTGGTTGCAGAAATCACAGCTCAGGAGGACTCGCTCTGGAAACTGAAAGTCCGCGGAAGCGTGCGGGGTGAGATCGTATCCTCGGGTCGCTTGATTCTCGATGCTTACAACATGTCAGAGCGACAGGGTATCGATGAAGCGATCGACCACTACATGATCCGCGAGTTTCGCTTGACGTTCCGACAGCTTTGCAATCAACTTGAAAATCGTGAATTGCTGGACCTGTCTGACGTTTCGGACGAATGTGTTTCCCAGGGATGACGATAAAGGGATGACGATAAGCAGCCTGCGTCCTGCCGGGCGGGACGTTCAAATTCAAACCGGGCGGGACGTTCAAATTCAAACTCATGTTTAATTTTTAATAACGGCCGGAGTGCCGCCAAACAAGATTCCAACGAGATTCAAAACGGAGAAATGTACGAATGCCAGTAGACGCAGCCGTATTTGAAAAAGTCAAAGAGACGCTTGTCGATGCTCTCGGCGTCGAGGACGACGAAGTAGAAGAAGAAGCCACCCTCGTCGGTGACCTCGGAGCCGAATCCATCGACTTCCTCGATATCGTATTCAAGCTCGAAAAGGCGTTTGATATTTCAATCAGTCGCGATGAGCTGTTCCCGGACGATATCCTTACCAACACCGACCTGGTAGTTGACGGGAAACTGACAGCTGACGGTCTCGCTCAACTCAAAGAACGAATGGCCTTTGCAGACCTGACCAAGTTCGAGTCGAACCCGATGGTGCAGGACTTCGGAAACCTGCTGACTGTCAAAGATCTTTGCAACTATGTTGCAAGCAAAGCGGGGTAACGACATGGTGGCGACACACGTGTGCGTCGCCGCTTTGAATTTTGCAACCAATCAATTGCCGGGCTCGTCTGAATGATGAGACCGGCAGTTTTGTTCACAGCCGGATGCCGGCAAATGACCATTAGAAATCTGGAAATTCAATGCGCTGGTTTTTGATTGACCGTTACACCGAATTTATCAGTGGCGAACGAGCTACCGCGTTAAAGGGAATCACACTCAGTGAGGACGCAACTGACGAGTACGCCCCGGGGAGAAACTACCTTCCTTCGGCTTTGATCATCGAAGGGCTGGCTCAGACGGCAGGATTGCTTGTCGCGCAACCCAGTGACTTCCTCGACCGCGTCGTTCTCGCCAAAATCCAGTCCAGCAAATTTCATTTCGAAGCCTATCCGGGCAACACCCTCACGTATAACACCGTGATCGAACGATCCGATGCCACCAGTGCGTTTGTAACCGGAACGTCTCATTGCGGTGACGAGTTGCAGGCGGAAGTCAAGCTGATGTTCGCCAAGCTCAAGGATGACAATCGTTTTCAAAACGTCGAGCTGTTTGAGCCGGCTGAGCTGTGCAGAATGTGCCGCCAGCTGAGGATCTTTGAAGTCGGTGTTTATCCTGACGGTTCTCCGGTTCAGGTGCCCGAACGAATGCTTGAAGCCGAAAAAGCGCTGTTGCTCAAGCGCTAGTCTGCCGAAGAGAAAAATGAGTCCGGTCACACCGTTCCCGGACGCTTCCAGCCACTCCAGAAGAACTGACTTATCATGATCGCTGCAAATAACCGCAGGCGGGTTGTCATAACAGGTGCCGGGGTCATCAACCCTCTGGGCAACGATGTTGAAACGGTCTGGTCCGCACTGCAGGAAGGCCGCTCGGGCGTCGGGTTCACCTCAATATTTGACGCAGCGAAGTTTCCCACAAAGATCTCCGCGGAAATCAAGAACTGGGACATCGAAGATGCAGGTGAAGATCCTGAAGTCTGGAAGTTCCGTGGTCGTCACACACGTTTTGCGGCGGGAGCTGCCAAGCAGGCAGTAGCGGCGTCGGGCATTATGGATGCGATTGCAAACCCGCGCCGTCTGGGCGTCTACATGGGAAGTGGTGAAGGTACTCAGGACTTCTACACGTTTGCAAAGATCGTCTCGCGTGCATTGGATGAGGAAGGCAATCTCGATCACGAGTCATTCACACTGCACGGGCTTGAGTCGCTGAATCCGGTTACTGAGCTGGAGCTGGAACCGAATATGCCTGTGGGGCACATCGCGAGCCTGTTCAATGCTCAAGGCCCGAACTCGAACTGCCTTACTGCCTGTGCCGCAAGTAGTCAGGCGATCGGCGAAGCGACAGAAATTATCCGTCGTGGTGAAGCTGATGCGATGCTGTCCGGTGGAACTCACAGCATGATCCATCCCTTCGGAGTTACAGGCTTCAACCTGCTCACTGCACTTTCGACCAACAATGAAAATCCTGAAAAAGCCTCGCGGCCGTTTGACCGGTTGAGGGACGGGTTTGTTCTCGGTGAAGGCGCGGCGATGGTCGTCCTTGAAGAACTGGAACATGCCAGGGCGAGAGGCGCACAGATCCTCGGAGAGATCCTCGGCTACGGCTCAACCGCAGATGCCTACCGGATCACCGATATCCACCCTGATGGTCGCGGAGCAATCGGCTGCATGAGGGCCGCACTCAACGACGCAGGGCTGCAGCCCGAACAGATCGACTACGTGAACGCTCACGGAACGAGTACAACCGTGAACGACAAAGTCGAGTCCAAGGCCTGCCGCGAAGTGTTCGGCGAACACGCGATGAACGTTCCGGTTTCCAGCACCAAGAGTATGATGGGCCACCTGATTGCAGCAGCAGGCGCTACGGAACTCATTACCTGCCTGATGGCAATCCGGGACAACGTGTTGCCACCTACGATCAATTACGAGAACGAGGACCCGCTCTGCGACCTCGACTATATTCCCAACGAAGCGCGGGAATCCGATTGCAAAATTGCACTCAACAACAGCTTCGGCTTTGGCGGGCAGAATATCACACTCATCGCATCCGGATTTGACGGTTAGTCATCGGATTTTATTCGAAGTACTTCAGCAGGATGCGCTATGACCGGACCGGAGTCTATTGAAGATCCAATTCAGCTCGATTCTTCCGATGTTGAACTGCAATTGAAGCGTTCGTTCGAGCAACTTGGATACTCTCAATTGAATGGAATCACAGGCAGTGTCAGCGGCACAGAGATTCTGCTGACCGGAGTTCTGGATTCCTTCTACCTCAAACAGGTCGCCCAGTCGGTGGCTGTCAAAATTGCCGGCATTCACAGTGTCCGGAATGAAATCGAAGTTCGTTAGAGGCTGCGACCAGGGTCATCACGGTCAGGGGCTATGCTACGAGATCCGGGAGGCGGATTGAACGCATGACTTCGCGTGCACGCTTGATCCACTGATCAGGTGATCCCTGCTGGTACTCGAGCTTGCCCATTACGTTTCCGAACTCGTCAAGAAACAGGATCGTCGGGACCGAATTAACGTGATCCTGATAACGGGCACGCAGTTGTTCGTTCAGCTGTTTCAGCTGTGGATCCATTTCGCGAAAGCGGGGAAAGTCAATTTCGACTTTTATCACGTTGCGGGATGACCAGCCGGCAAACTCGTGAGTTGCGAGGATGCTCATTGTGAATTCCCGCGCTTCTGTATTCCAATCACTGCCGTTGAACAGAACCATTACCGGACGGCGACTGTTGGGGGCCTGATCCATGGCGGTTTCCCACGAAACCCAGGGGACATACTTGTTGGGACGCTGTGTGTTCGCCATCTGGCCATAGGATGCGGCTGGAGCAATGACGCAAATCGCGATGACAAAAAGCAATGTCCGGTAAGCAGCGGTGGCAGAAGAGTTCATGGTGTGCCTTCTAGCGTTAGCGTTGGTGTGACGCGTCGCTAAAAGGCAACTGGCATACCTGGCCGTTTTCACGGGGTTCGGGCCAGCTATTGATGATATTGAACAACACGTCCTGTAGCGTTGCGGCTACGACGTTGCAAAAAGGCAACGTGATTGCGGAAAGCATCAAAAGAACAATTGACAGTTCAATTGCGTATTGTTTCGAGGAGGCGATTTCTGATGCCAAGACTGAGATTTACTACGGCAACACTTTTTGTCGCGGTAACCGTTATTGCGATCGATCTCTCAGTTTGTACTAATCGAAGCGAGACCTCACCGGAGGACGAAGCACGATTGGTATTGATTGAAAACCCGGACTTGATCGTGCCAGCGATTCAAAATCCAGGTGACTGATGATCCAAATTCAACCTGTTTCTCGTTCAATTCCTGTCATGCTGCTCGCCGTTGATGACGCTTGCGATAAAGGATGGATGCCTGGCCTCGCCAATCGTCGCGGTAGATGCGATCCTTGAACGTCTCAAGCAGTTCAGAGAATTCCTGTACGGCGATGTCGTCCCATTCAGCAATCTGCTTGAACGTATAAACCCCGTAGTTGTTCAGCTTGGTTTCAAGAACTTCAGCAATACCACTGATCAGCTTCAGATCATCAACCTGATCAGGTACGGTGGTGAACACGACTCCGCGTCGTTCATCATGCTGGATGTGGCCACCATACTCCTGATCGATTTCCGCGCCGAAAGGCGCGGAAAGAATCTGCGGCTCTGAAGTATGCATGTCGCTGCGAAGATCTGAGATCTCCGCACGCAGGCGTTCGAGTTCTTCTCGAAGTGAAGTGACGTCCGTGAATGCCTGATCACGCTGGGCAATCAGGCTGTTGAACCGTTCCTCAACCAGTTGCTGGCCTTCCTCGAGCGCCGTTTCCGCCGTATCGCGTTGTCGAGTCAGCTCGGTAATCTGAGCAGTCAGTTGATCCCGTTGTGATTTAACGGTCTCAAGTTCGCGAACCTGAATCTGCAGCCGCGATCCACTGCGGATGCTCGACTGTTCGAGCCGTGCAAGCTGTCGTGCGAGTTCGTCTCGCTGGCGGGTGACGGATTGTAACTCGCTTTGCTGGTCCTTGATCCGGCTCGTGTGATGAACCTGATCCTGGCGGATCGCAGCAAGCTGCGTCGAAAGCTCGTCACGCTGCGCGCTGACAGATGTGAGTTCTTCGACTCGCTCTTTCAGTCTCAACGATTCGTGGCCGGCATCTCGAACCGACTCTGCCAGTTGTGCTGCAAGATGAGTGTTCTTTTCACGCAGTTGTTCGACCTGTGCGGAGGCCTCGCCAAGTTCAACACGCAGTGAGTCATGTTCACGGCGCGAGGCCGCATCGGATTCCAATCGTCCTTCTTTCTCAGTACGGATGCTGAGGAGCAGTTCATCATTACGACCACGCAACTGGCGGATCGTCATTTCCTGATTCTCAAGCCGCGTATTCAATCCTGCTGCCTGCTCGCGATTTTTGCGTTCGTTGGCGATTGAGCTGTCGCGTTCGGCGGTGAGCTGGCGGAGCCGGTCCCCGTTGTTTTCGAGCGATTGTTCCAGCGAGATGCATCGCATTTTCGATGCTTCATTCTCACGCGACAATCCGTCCATACGCTCAAGGCGCGACTGTTGCTCTTTCAACTGGTCCCGCAGATCACAGAGGGCGGCCTCTGCTACTTCTTTAGCAGAGGTAGCCGCAGCAGCCTGGCCGCGTGCTTCTTTGAGCACCTCGACCTGGCTTTTCATTGTCGATTCAAGCGAAACGAACTCACGTTCCAGGCCAGACTCACTTGAGCGAGCGGTTTCGAGTAGCTGACGATTGCTTTCCAGCTCACTCTGTAGCTCGGCGATTCGTGCCTCGGAGAGATGGAGTCTTTCGGTGGTACGGCCGTTCTCACTCGCAAGGCGCGAAATCTCTTTCGTTTTTGCTGAGATGTCGGTCTGGAATGCTGCGACCTTGTCACGCCACTGAACATCAGCCTCGTTCAACTTTTCAAAGTTGACCTGCTGTTCCTTGTGCATCTGCTCTTCGAGCATCATGCGACGCTGTTTTTCGTCGTCTAGTCGCAGGGTCATTTCGTCCAGTTGCCGGCGCTGACCTGAAATGTCTGCTTCTAAAGCAACACGGTCCAGCTGGAATTGCTCGCGTCCGGAAACCAGATCATCGCAAAGCTCCTGCAGGATATGGAGCTTGCCCTGGTTGTTGGTCAGTTGTTCGACGAGCTGCTCGTTCTCGGTGGCCTTCTGGCTGAGACGAACGTTTAGATCCTGTTTTTCGTTTTCGAGCCGGCGCTGAAGGGCTTCATCTTGAGACCGGTCACGGAACCAGAGGAAATATCCGATCGCCATTCCGGCGAAGACGAGAGTCGTTCCGTAAAGGAGGGGCATAAGTGTTTCGGGCATCGTCGTTCTTTCAATTCCCGGGGACCGTCACGTCAGGGGGCGTCCCGAGCGCAAACAGCTAGCAGGGTGTTAAGAAAATCCGAATGTATCACTCATATCGCTCGGAATATTTGATCGGGTTACTTAAGGAAATCTTGCTGCGAAACGGCGCGGATACGTGATTCGTCGATTTCGTTGTGCTTGCAACCCTTCAATCAGCTGTTTTTCAG